>NZ_MVOJ01000022.1:0-125569 GCF_002018845.1 Pseudomonas sp. MF6394 | reverse complement strand
CCGCCGCCACGCGCCATCCATGGCGCGGGGCGGCTAAACCGGCATCCCTGCCGGTTTACCCCCCAAATCCCTGTCGAATTCCGGCCAGCGTGGTTTGACGGGGCGCCTAAGATCAAGATCAAGAGCGGCTCGCTTCGCATCGTGGTTACCGTTGAGCGCTACAGAGTTGTGTAGATACCTATGCTGCGATGAGGCCCGACCTGTCAGCCCACCAACCCACGCATCAGCAAAAACAACAACGACGGCCCCAGCAAGCACCCCAGCGCCGTATAGAACGCCGCCGTCAAACACCCATAAGGCACCAGCTTCGGATCTGTCGCCGCCAAGCCGCCCGCCACGCCGCTGGAGGTGCCCATCAAGCCACCGAAGATCACCGCGCTACGTGGATTGTTCAGCCCGATCAGCGGCGCCACGAACGGCGTCATCACCATCACCAGAATGGCCTTGATCAACCCTGCGGCAATGGACAGCGCCATCACCTCGGAGCTGGCCCCAATCGCCGCGCCGGTCACCGGGCCGACGATATAGGTCACGGCCCCGGCGCCGATGGTGGTGAGGCTCACCGCATCGGTGTACCCGAACGCCATCGCCACCCCTACCCCGGCAACGAACGACGAGCCCACACCGACAAACAGCGCCAACACACCCACGAAGCCCGCGCGTTTGAGCTCATCGACACTCACGCCAAACGCCGTGGCGACAATGGCAAAGTCCCGCAGCATCGCACCACCGAGCAGGCCGATGCCCGACAACAGCGGAATATCCACCACGCCCTTGGAACCACCGGTAAACGCACCGCCCACATACGACAGCGCCAACCCCAGCAGAATGGCAATGGCCGAACCATGCAGGCGGCCCTTGGTGAAGGTATCGGAGATCCAATAGGACACCCACATGGTCAGGCCGATCACGGCAAAACCACTGATCAAGCCGTAGCCGGTGATCACTTTCATCATCGATTCGTACATGGCGATCACCCGGCTTCTTTGGTGGGAACAGGAGCAACCGGCTCGCGGTTACCGATACGCACCAGCACGGGCACCAGGGCAAAGCCGAGCACCACGGCGAGGGTCCCGGCCAGAATCGCCATCGGCCCACCGCTGATGGCGCCATACACGTTTTGCTGGGCAGCCATCGCCACCACAATCGGGATATACACCGCCGCCCAGAAACTCACGCCTTGCTCTGACTTGCCAGTAAACAGGCCGCGTTTGCTCAGGTAGCTGCCCAGGCCGATCAACAGCAGCATGGCGATACCCACCCCGCCGACGTTGGCCGGGATACCCAGCAGCTTGCCCAGCAGTTCACCTACAAACAGCCCTGCCAACGTGCAGAACGCCAAAAAAGCCACACCGTAGATAATCATGGTTGTTGTCCTCAAAGTGCTCGTTCGAAATTGTTGTTTTTGTGCTTCGAAAGCCTTGGGTATTGCGTTATCGGTGGCGGCGTTCCTCCTCTTGCAGCAGAGCCTGCAAGGTGTCCAGGCGGGCGCCTTCGCAGGCGATCACCGTGCCTTGTTCAAAAACACGGCGTGACAGACCGGTGAGCACCGCACCCGGAGGCAGTTCGATTTGCAGGCGCACACCGCGCTCGTAGGCGCTTTGCACCGTGCCGCGCCAATCGACGACGCGGCACATATTGAAGGCCAGGTCGTCACGCAGGTGTTCGGGGTTGTGGATAGGTCGCGCGCGGGTGCTGCTCAGGTAGGTGATACGCGGCGCCTTGAGCGCGACGAAGGCTTGCAACAGTGCCTGGGCGGGTTGCTCCAGCAACGGGCAATGGGACGGCACGCTGACGGCCAGGCGCTTGGCGACGCCGTTGCCTTTGATGCGCTCGGCAACCCGCTTCATCGCCTCGTTGCTGCCGGCGATGACGGTCTGGTTGTCGGCATTGATATTGGCCAGGTACACCGGCATTTGTGGGCTGTGGATATCCGCCAGCAAGGCCTCGACGCTGGACAGATCAGGGCCGATCAGCGCGGTCATGCCATAGCCCTGTGGATAAGCCTGCTGCATCAGTTCGCCACGCAGGCTGACCAGTTTTATCGCATCAGCGAAGTCCAAGGAGCCGGCGATCACCGCGGCTGGGTAGGCGCCAATGGACAGGCCCGCCACATAATCCGGCGTGCACGCCAATCGTCGGGCATGGGCCACGCCGGCGATCAACAGGCACAGTTGCACAGCCCGCGTCGATTCCAGCGCCTGCGCCGAGTCGAGCAGACGAACGTCTTCACCCAGGGCATCACTGGCCTCTTGCACAATGTCGGCCGGCAACCCCTGGAGCATGCCGCTGCGTTGGGCCCCCTGCCCCGGAAACACCAGAAGGCTGCTCATGCCACGGCCTGCCAAGGGTCGAGCACAAGGTGCGCACCGCTGACGGTCTTGAGCAGTACACGGCGTGAGGGGCCGGCCCATTCGCGCAAGGCGACGGCGCCGAAAGGGGTTTGCAGTTGCAGATCGACGGCGCAGGGCGCGGTGCCCAGGATTGCCAACAACGCTTGCGCCTCGCTACGAGCCAAAGGATTGGGCGTGCACAGAATCAAATCCAGGTCACTGTTGGCATGCAGCGCTTCAATGCCACTGGCCAATTCAAACCCGGCACTGCCACTGACGCCCCAGTCTTGCTGCGCCAGCACCGGGCGCAGTTGATCGAGGGCCCGCAGCGCCGGTAAATCCCTTGGTGAGGGCACGTCTCGCAAAGCTTGCGGCGCCACCCGCCGTTGCACTGCCGCAATGGGCAACTGGGCGGCAAAACGCTGCTCACGCAAACGCCCACGCACACCGACCGTCACGTGGCCCGGCTCGGCGATGGCGCGCCGCACCACCACCGGATGCCCGGCACGGATCGCATCCCGCGCCCAGGCCGGGGCATCGGCAGGCAGATGCGCCAGGGTCATGCCCCAGAGCAAGTCGTGGGCGTTCACCATTGCTCCCGCAACAGCTGGCGCACGTGGCTGGAGGCAGCCCGGTTGGTCGCGCCGAGGCGTGAGCTCAAGTCGGTACTGCCGATATCCTTGACCGCCTGCACCAGGCAATCGCGAACCCGCGCCACGTCATCCGCCGTGGGTTGTTCAATCTGGGTGACTGTCAGCGTCTCCCACAGCAAACCCAGGCTGGCATAGCTGTCGATGTCATAGGCCATCGGCGGCACGCTGGCGGCCAGGGCTTCCAATTCTTCCACGCTGCGCAAGGTCACCCGTGCCGCCGAGGCTTTGCCCATGGCATGCACCATCACGCCAGGATCGCGCAGGGCGATCAGGCGATTGGCCTGGTAGCCGTGGGCCAGGAACGCGCCGGACATGGCCTTGCCCACCAGCAGGGCGATCACCGGGTGACCGGCAAGCCGGGCGCGAGCGTAGCTGTCAGCAGCGGCGGCCAGGGCCTGATGAATGCCCAGGGCTTCTTCGCGGCGGCCATAGGCTTGGCTGGGTACGTCGACGATAGCGATGATGGGCCGCTTGTCACCCCGGACGATGGCTTCGTCCACCGCCTTGGCCAAGCCCCAGCCTTCCAGCAGGCCGACTTCACCATTACGGGCACGGGGGAAGCGGTTATGCGGGTCGGGAACCACGGCGATATAGCGCACCGCCTGTTCACCCAATACTCCGTCCGCCACTTTCAATGAGCCCGGCAAACCCTCAACGGGCGTTGCGTTGGTGCTCAATGCGTTGAACCACTGCAAGCCTCTCATGAGCGTTCTCCCTGATACAGCGCGCGAACCGCGCCGGGCTCGATCTGCGCCGTGGCGTCCAGTTCGGCCAGGCGCGCCAGGTAGAAATCAGCGCGCCGGCTGCGAGGTTGTGCGGGCACACCTTGCTGCAACAGTGCGCTGACGGTCTGCTGGATCTGCGCCACATCGTCCGCCACATAACGGTCGGCCAAGCCACTGTTGAAGCGTTGCTCGCCACCGGTAAAGCTCCAGATAAAAGGCCGGTCGCGGGAGTCGTACTCCTCCAGGCCCGCCTCCTGTTCGATCACCTGCGGGCCATTCAAGCCCAGGCGTGCTTCGCGAGTGACCACCAGGTAACTGCACAAGCCAGCCGCGATGGACATGCCCCCAAAGCAACCGACACTGCCGGCCACCACGCCGATCACCGGCTGGTACTGGCGCAGGTCGACAATCGCCGCGTGAATATCGGCAATGGCGGCCAAGCCGAGGTTGGCTTCCTGCAAACGTACGCCGCCCGTTTCCAGCAGTAGCACCGCGCAGGTGGGGATGCCGTTGCGGTTGTCTTCGGCGGCCAGTTCCAAGGCGCCCGCGATTTTTGCGCCGCCGACTTCACCCAGGCTGCCGCCCTGGAAGTTGCCTTCAATCGCGGCAATCCCCACAGGCTTGGCGCCGATGCTGCCCTTGGCGATGACCACACCGTCATCGGCTTGGGGCACTACGCCTTGGCGGCTGAGCCACGGCGACATGACCCGCTGGAACGGGTCGATCAACTCGCGGAAGGTGCCCGCATCCAACAGCGCCTTGGCGCGCTGCCGAGCACCGAGCTCCACAAAGCTGTGTTTGGCGAGTAAGTCAGTCATGGCCGATCTCCTCGAAACCTTGCTCCAAACGCAAGCGCACTACGCCGGGCGTGGCACCGAAGTCGTGGATATCAATGTTCAGGGCCGGCGGCGTCTGCTCCTGGAAGATGCGTTCGAACAGGTGCTGCCAGCGTTGCTGCGCGCCATTGACTGAGGTTTGCACCTGAATGGTCAGGGTGCCGGGCGTGCCCGGCTCCAGCAGCACTTCCAGGTCGCCCGAGCCGACGCAACCCACCAGCGCACGGCCTTTGGGGGGCTGCCCGGCGGGGAATTCAAAGGACAAGGTTTCCATCACAACGCTCCGTCGAGGCGGTCGATAAACAGGCAGGCGGCCAACAGGTCGGCGGCGCCACCGGGGGAGGCATTCAAGGCCAGCAGTTGCAGGTCCAGCTCATGCAATTGGCGGCGCCCCGCGAGGGTTGCGCTGCCACCGGCGTCGAGCACGGCCTGGGCGCCCTGTTGCATGGCGGCCAAGCCTTGGGTACCGGCGCGGTAGAGTACGCAGGTGTCTGCCAAGTCCGTCATGATCGCCAGCAAGGCATCCAGACGGGCGTTCTGTTCACCGGCATTTTCGCGGCGGCTTTTGTGCAGCTGCGGCAGGCCGCGTTGGATTACCGAGGGGAAGCCGAGCTGCGCTTCTTCACGGGCACCGCGTGCACCATAACGCTGGGCAACCTGGGCGCCATGGCTCATGGGCTGCGGTGCGTAACGGTCGTTGAGCAGGGCCAGTTTGGCGGCGGTCAGGGTTACGGCACGGGGTTCCAAGGCCGCCGCAGCGGTGAGCAACCCCAGCGCCCAGATCGCACCGCGATGGGTGTTCACGCCCTGGGTGGTGGCGAGCATGGCCTGCTCGCCTTCCCGGCCAATACGCCCGAGCGCTTCGCGCAACGGCAGGCCGACTTCGCCGATGTCGAGCGCAGCCTCGGCCATTTCCTTGAACATCGGCCACAGTGACAGCGCCGAAGCGTGCATCAGCCCCAGGTGCAAATCGCTGTGGGCACCATTGCCACGCCGGTCCACCAGCGCAGGCTTGGGCGACAGGTCGGCTTCATCGATCAGCGCATCGACGGCCATATCCGCGAGGCGATCGGCGAGGCTGAGTTCATGCAGTTTGAGCGCGCGCATTTACCAGCTCCTGAACTTGGCGGGCGGGTTGTACAGGCCACCGGACCAGTCCACCAGGTCGGCTACGCTCTTGGCGGCCAACAACTCGCGGGTGGCGTCGGTGCGGCGAATACCCAAGTCTTCGGGCAAGGCAATCAAGCCTTCGCGACGCATGCGCGCAGTGTCCTTGGGGTTGTGGCGCATGCCGATGGCGGTCACCCCGGCGACGGCGGCGATCATCGCCTGGCGTTCTTCCAGGGAGCGCGCCTTGTACAGGTAGGCGATGCCTTCTTCGGTGAGCAAATGGGTGACGTCGTCACCGTAGATCATGATCGGTGCCAGGGGCATGCCGCTTTTGCGCGCCACTTCCACCGCGTCCAGGGTGTCGACAAAGGTCGGTTTGCCGCCCTCCTGGAAGGTCTCGACCATCTGCACCACCAGTTTTTTGCCGCGTTCAAGCAGGGCTTCTGGCGCATCGTCGTGGCGCATATCCAACCAGGCTGGGGTGCCATGGCGGCGGCCGCGTGGGTCGTGGCCCATGTTCGGCGCGCCACCAAAACCGGCGAGGCGGCCACGGGTCACGGTGCTGGAATGCCCGTCGCCATCCACTTGCAGGGTGGCGCCGATAAACAGGTCCACGGCGTACTGGCCGGCGAGTTGACAGAACATGCGGTTGGAGCGCATCGAACCATCGCGGCCGGTGAAGAACACATCCGGGCGAGCGGCGATGTAGTTTTCCATGCCCAGTTCGGTGCCGAAGCAATGCACACTCTCCACCCAACCGCTTTCAATCGCCGGGATCAATGTGGGGTGCGGGTTGAGGGTCCAGTTGCGGCAGATCTTGCCTTTCAGACCCAGGGATTCGCCGTAGGTGGGCAGGATCAATTCGATGGCGGCGGTGTTGAAGCCGATGCCATGGTTGAGCGACTGCACATTGTGTTTTTCGTAGATGCCACGGATCGCCATCATCGCCATCAGCACATGCACCGGCTTGATATGGCGTGGGTCGCGGGTGAACAGCGGTTCGATGTAGAACGGCTTGTCGGCCACCACTACGAAATCCACCCAGCTTGCGGGGATGTCGACACGGGGCAAGTCGGTGACGTCATCCACCAACTGGTTGACCTGCACAATGACGATGCCATCGCTGAAGGCAGCAGGCTCGATCAACGCCGGGGTGTCTTCGGTGCTGGCGCCGGTGTAGATGTTGCCGGCGCGGTCAGCCATGAAGCCGGCAGAGAGCACCACGTTGGGGATCAAGTCCACCACCAGCCGTGCGTAGAGTTCGATGTAGGTGTGGATCGCGCCGATTTCCAGCAGGCCGTCTTCCAGCAACTGGCTGATGCGCAGGGATTGGGTGCCGGCGAAAGAGAAATCCAGCTTGCGGGCGATGCCCTTTTCAAACAGGTCCAGGTGCTCGGCACGGCCGACGCTGGGCATGATCATGTGCAAATCGTGGAGCTTGGCCGGGTCGGCCTTGGCCAGGGAGCGCGAGAGGAAATCGGCCTGCTTCTGGTTGTTGCCCTCCAGCACCACGCGGTCGCCGGGGAGGATCAAGGCTTCAAGGGCCTCGACGATCTTGTCACTGGGCAACACCGCCCCGTCTGCGTATTTTTTGACCAGCCCGAGCCGCCGCTGCTTCTCGTCGCGCCGCCGCGTCCAGCGCGAGTCGGGGGTGATGGTTGTTGTCATGGTCGCTCCACGGGGTTTGCTGTCGTGGGCTGTACCTTAGGAGCGAATGTGGAGAGGCATCAATCAAGCTTGGTGCTGGATCGTTACGGCTGGAGTAACGGTGCAGCGCCACGCCTGCGGTAATACAGCGATGTGCTCAATATCGAGCAAGCCACCAGACTATTTAACGTCAGTATCCAACCCGGTGCCTTGGACCATACCGAGGCAAGCGTCCCTACATAGAGCACCAACAGCACAACAAGTATGAGAAATAGACCCAGTCCGACCGACTCTCCCCATTTAGCGAATTTGTTACGGCACTCAAGCAGCACAATGCTCAAAAAGGTGAACAAGAAGGTAATAAGCATGATTCCAAGCGCATGATCAGTTGCCACTATGCGGCCAGAGAGCTTCGAAATAAGGAAAAGAAAAATCATGGACAGAGAGGACAGCCCCAACCAGACAAAGGCGTAATCAAGAATGTTGAACAACGCCCGTTTGAACTTCAACGCCTCGACCGCATTCGGCTCCGCCACGAGTGCAACAGCCAGCAGACCGGACCCCAGCCCTCCAAGGGTCATGATGATGAAGTTGTTTAAAACGTTAATTGTGTCTTCGGGAACACCGATCAACTGGATAAGCAGTAGGATAATCACTGCACCTACAGTGGAAATCATGGCCCCCCATAGCGCACCACGCCCCTCAGCCAATGACCTGACTGCGGACGCTGTTGCGGTCACTGTCAGGACCCATAAGATCAAAGCGCCGGTAACCATGTTGTAGAGAAATGAAAAACTGTTGCCTACTGCGCCAAGAAATTCCATCACGCCCACATCACTCCATCCCTAAAACTGATTCCTGCTTATCGGCCGTAGCACATAAAGCTTGATGTGGGAGCTGGCTTGCCTGCGATGGCGGACTGTCAGTCAACATCTCAGTAGCTGACCTACCGCCATCGCAGCATAGGTATCTACACAATTTTGGTGCGACGCTGAACCTGTGGCGAGGGAGCTTGCTCCCGTGACAGCCTGACAGCCGGCGCTGATCTATCTGACGCACCGCAATCCAACTGTGGGAGCGGGCTTGCTCGCGAAGGCGGCCTGACAGGCGACACAGTTGGACCGTGTACATATCCATTGCTGCGGTAACGGCGACTTAGGGTTCCGCTCTGACAGCGGGTCACTTTTGGAAAAGAGCCCCAAAAGTAACCAAAAGGGCTCTTGCCCCACCACTCGGCACCTCGCCTAGGCTCGGTGTACCCGTAATCCGCCAGTGATTTGGGGGGCCGCCGCCACGCGCCATCCATGGCGCGGGGCGGCTAAACCGGCATCCCTGCCGGTTTACCCCCCAAATCCCTGTCGAATTCCGGCCAGCGTGGTTTAACGGGGCGCCTAAGATCAAAAGCAGATCAAGAGCGACTCGCTTCGCATCGTGGTTACCGTCTGCTGTTACAACCCACAAAGTTGTGTAGATACCTATGGCCGCAGGCAAGCCAGCTCCCACATGGGTCGGTGGTGTTGGTTAGATAGCGGTCCCAAAGAGGGAATGATCAGTCCCTTTTTGGGACCGTTTCAAGTTGCTGGCGATGGGCTGATTTGCTCCAGCGCTCTATCGACCAACAACTGACCCAGCTCGGCCATTTGCTGAATTCCCAGCATGATGGCGCGCTGGGAAGTGTCCAAGTCGAAGGCCAGGTTGCAGGTGAGCGCATTGAGCGAGGACAGGGTTTCGCTGGCATTGACCAGCAGGGTTTCGGTGTCTTGGTGGGGGTTTACGGTGAAGAGCGGTGGATTGGGCGTAGGTTTGACCATGATTTACAGCTCCGATATGTGATGGAGGCTGCCCTCTCTCCGCTTGCACGCGAATGAAGGTGGCAGCTGTACGCAGGTGTGCAAGACCGGGCATATCGGACCCCGGCAGACTCCGAAGAATCTCCCACGCACAGCCGCCATAACGAGTACAGCAGGCATAAAAAACGCCCGTCGAATGGCTATGGGCGTTGGTGCGCCGACATGTAACCGGACTTGCACGTCCGTGTCACCGTTTTTTGCGATGACGGAGCGAAGACTAGGCGCGATGATCAATCACAACAAGTTCATGCACAGCCCGACATCTTGCAGGAAAAATCTGAACGCTAGCTCCTCACAACACCATCATCACCCTGACCTTCCCCAGGCCCTCCAGCGCATAACTGTGGTACTCATACACTTCTCCCTGAATAACCAGATGCAGGGCACCCCCCTCATTATTGACTTGAACATCCGGCTCTTTTGTTTTGAGAAAAGGAGGTGCAGACACTAATGCGCTGAGTATTTCCTGATCACTTCCCAAATCCTTATGCACGTAGTACCTGTAGGAAAACCCCACCGTCGCGCCACCTTGGCCATCTCGCGCACCATAGATCGACATACCGTTGCCCAGGGAATGCTTCAACACCACTTCATCCAGGTCCGGTGTTCCGGGCGACAGGACCCAACTGCCGCCGATATAGAGCAGGCAGATCACAAGCAGGCAATTACGCAGAACAGGTATGAGGCGCTTAGTGGCCTTGCGAAATGGCATATTCGATACCTCTTCTTATCCAATATTGATCCCGTGGGTCGTCACCAAAAGGCTCACCGCCCCACCATGATCCAAAATCCGGACGAGTCGTTCTGGCGACGGTTTGAGCCACACCGGCGGCTCGCAGCAACACATTTTCGGGAATGCCCAGCACCGTGCCTGTGGCACCGTAATTGAAGTTACCAAAAGCTTCGTACTGACGCCCCTGCTTCTTGTAGTTCCAAGGGCCGGCCGCACGGACCTGGGAGTAAAACCAGGAATAGGCGAATGCCGAGCCGGGCTTGAGATGAATGCGCTTGCAGTTGGATATCGCCATGTTTTCAAGAATTGAAACACCGGGCGGCATTAACGGTACGGCCATTTGCGAGTCCTTGCTGGCAGTGAGGAGTGCAGAAACTAGCCACTCCACTGCGACCTGAAAACCCGCCTATTCCCAATTCAGAACTCGCCTACAGCAACTCCACCCTATTCCGACATATCGCCGATTATTTGCAAGCTCTGCGTGGATTGATTGAGACATGAAGATGAGCGCTGCTCAGCGTGGGAGCTGGCTTGCCTGCGATAGCGGTAGGTCAGCTACTGAGATGTTGACTGACAGGCCGCTATCGCAGGCAAGCCAGCTCCCACAGTAGATCTTCATAGGGCTCAGGATCAGGCCAGGCCGGACTCCACCAACAACGCTTCAAGCCCCATCAAATCCGGCACCTTCGCCACCTGCTCGCCCACTTGCACCGCCGCCAGTTCCAGCGGGCACAGGGGCACGTCCACGTAGCTCAATTCGCTATCGAGCTTGTACGAGCGCGGAATGCCCTGGATCACCAGGGCAATGAATTTCAACGTCGGTCGCCCGCCCAGTGCATTCAACACCACGATGCGTGAGCGTTCACCCGTCATGCTGGCTTCTCCGCAGGCCGCTTCAAAGCTGATCAACGGAATCTGCCGATCGCGCCACGTAACCTGCCGCAAGTACCACGGCGGCGCGTCGCTGGCCGGTTCGCCGCGCTGGAAGTCGATCAGCTCGGCCACGGCAACGTTGGGCAGCACCAGGTGGCGGTCGGCCAGGGGCAGCAGCAGGCCGGTGAGTTGGCTGGTGCGGTGCTCAAGCATGGGACTTGCTCCAGTAGGCAATGCTTTCCAGCAGCACCGACTCTTGGTACGGCTTGCCGAGGTAGTCGTTGACGCCAATGGCCATGGCGCGGTCGCGGTGTTTCTGGCCGGTGCGTGAGGTGATCATGATGATCGGCAAGCGCATCAGGCGTGGGTCGTTGCGTATCTGAATGGCTACTTCGAAGCCGTCCATGCGCGGCATTTCGATGTCGAGCAGCATCAAGTCCGGGGTGTGTTCTTCCAGGATGGCAAGGGCGTCGATCCCGTCCTTGGCGGTGAGCACGTTCATGCCGTTGCGCTCCAGCAGGCGGCTGGTGACTTTGCGTACGGTGACCGAGTCGTCCACCACCAGTACCAGCAGCGGGCGTTTTTTCAGCGGGTCGTTGAGGATCAGCGGCGCATCCACCGCCTGGGCCGGCAAGGCCGGTTGCCGGGCGCGGATGTGCGCCAGCAGGTCGATGATCAGCACCACATGGCCGTCGCCCAGGATGGTCGCGCCGGTCACGCCCTGCACCCCGGAGAACTGCGGCCCCAGGCCCTTGACCACAATCTCGCGGGTACCGGCCATGGCATCCACATGCACCGCCACGCGGCGCTCATTGCAGTGCACCAGCAGCACCGGCACCGGCTGGTATTGGCCCAGCAGTTTCGGGCGGCTGGCGGTGTGCAGCAGGTCGCCTAAGTAGAACAACTCGTAGCGCTGGCCGGCGTATTCATAGTGCGGCGGGTCTTGCTGGTAATGCCCGGCCAATTCGTGGGGCAGCACGCGCACCAGGCCTTCGATGGTGTTGAGAGGGATCGCGTATTGGTCGTCCGCGCAGTGCACCATCAACGCACGATTGACCGACACGGTAAACGGCAGGCGAATGCGAAAATGCACGCCCATGCCCGGCGTCGAGTCGATCACCATGGAGCCGCCGAGCTGGCGCACTTCCTCATGCACCACGTCCATGCCCACGCCGCGCCCGGAAATCTGGGTGATTTTTTCGGCGGTGGAAAAGCCCGGCTGCAGGATGAACTGCAACACGTCACGGTCGCTCATCTCTTGATGGGGCGCGAGCAAGCCGCGCTTGATTGCCTTGCGCCGCACCGCTTCAAGGGGCACACCCGCGCCGTCGTCGCGCATGTCGAAGACGATGTCGCCGCCTTCGTGGGTCAGGTCCAGGGTGATGCGTCCCTTCTCCGGTTTGCCCGCCGCCAGCCGCACTTCGCGCGACTCCAGGCCGTGGTCGACGGCGTTGCGCAGCATATGCTCCAAGGGTGCCGCCATGCGCTCCAGCACATTGCGGTCCATCTCGCCTTCGGCATTGCCGACGATGAACTCCACGTCTTTGCCTAATTCGCCCGCCACTTGCCGCACGATGCGCTTGAGGCGTGGCAACATGCGCTCGAAAGGCACCATGCGCGTGCGCATCAGGCCTTCCTGCAATTCGGTGTTGATGCGCGCCTGTTGCTGCAGCAGGTTGTGGGCATCCTGGTTGCGGCGCTCGAGGGTGTCCTTGAGGTCGAGCAGGTCGGAGGCGGATTCGGACAGCGCACGGGCCAGCTGTTGCAGCTGCGAATGGCGGTCCATTTCCAGCGGGTCGAATTCTTCGTAGCCCAGGCGTTCGGCCTCGGCTTGCTGGCGGCTCAGGAGGCGGCCCTGGGTTTCGCTGTCGAGCCGGCGCAGTTGGTCGCGCATGCGCTCGATGGTGGTTTCCATCTCATTCAAGGCAATGCGCGCATCCTTGACTTGCTGCTCGATACGCCCACGGAAGATCGAGGTTTCACCGGCGAGGTTGACCAGGTCATCGAGCAAGTCAGCAGAGATTTTCACCATGTCGGCAGCCGGATCGGCGACCGCTTCGGCCTTGCCCGCCGGCAGTGCCACGGGTGTAACCGGCTCATCACTGGGGTGCACCAGGCTCTTGATGCGCTCGATCAGTTTATCCACCGAGCCCACCGGCAACCCCTCGGCCACGGCGTCGATCATTTGCGCCAGGCGGTCATGGCAGCCTTGCAGCAGAGCGAACAACTCAGGGGTCGGCGCGAGCAAACCGGCGGACAGTCCTTCGTAGAGAAATTCCAGCTCATGGGCCAGATCGCCGATTGGCCCGATCTCGACCATGCGTGCGCCGCCTTTGAGGGTGTGCAGGTCACGCAGCAGGGTTTCCACTTCCTGGCGATTGCCCGGCTCGGCCTGCCAGCGCACTAACGCGCTGCCTGAACTGTCGAGGATATCGGCGGCTTCTTCGAGGAAGATATCCAGCAATTCCGGGTCGGCACCCGAGGCTGGCGTCACAGCGGCCGGCGCTGCCGGGCTGCTGGCCTGGCGCAATTCCCGTAGCCTTTCGACCAGTTCGGCGCCGTCACTCAAGGGTTGCTGCTGTTGCAACTCGTCCAACTGTTGGGCCAAGCGCTCATGGCTGGCCATCAGTGCCTGGGACAGCTCCACGGAATAGCTGTAGCGGCGGTCCACCAGCCCCTCATAAACGCATTCGAGCTCGTAGGCCAAGTCGCCCACGGGGTCGATTTCGGCCATGCGCGCACCGCCCTTGAGGGTGTGCAGGTCCCGCTGCAACGAGGACAAGGGCGCGGCGTTTTCGGGTTCCAGCAGCCAGCGCTTGAGCGACTGGCCGGCGCTGTCGAGGATGTCTACGGCCTCTTCAAGGAAGATCTCGACAATTTCGTCGTCCATCGCCGTTGCGTGATCCAGCTGCGCAGTGGCCGCGCCCAACTCGGAAATACTCAGGGCGCGGCTGCCGTCGCTTTTGATCAGGCCCGTGGCGGACGGGTCCAGTGCTTCATCGAGCAACTCGCGCAATGCCTGCAGCCGTGCGGGCGCGGGGCTGATTTCCTGGCCGGCGGCCAACTGGTCGAGCATATTGATCAGCGCGTCGTGGGCCTGTTCGGCCTCCTGGAAGAAGCGGGCGCTGACCGCCAGGCTGCTTTCTTCCACCGCGCCATAGAGGTCGAGCAAGGCTTCGCACAACGCGTCGATAGGGTGCAGGTCGGCAAGGTGCGCGCCCTCGCCCAGGGTGGTCAGCTCGTCCAGCAACGCCGTGAGTTCCTGACGGTCGCCGGGGTGTTGCTGCCAGCGACGCAGCAGGCTTTCGGCGTCGAGCAGGATGTCCATGCCCTGGGCCAGAAAGTTGGTGATCAAGTGCGGGTCACGCTTGACGCGCAGGCCGGTCGTGGGCGCGTCGAGCAAGGCGGCGAGTTGATGGTCCAGCAGGCGTTGGGTGCGGCTGATCAGGTCGGCGGCGCCGTTGATCGGCGCCAGGGGATGGGTGTTCAGGTCTCGCAGGCCGCGCTGGAACAGACCTTGTGCTTCAAGTAGCAACGCCACTTCGTCCTTGCCCAGCGGCAGGCGGTGGGCCTTGTACTCACGGGTGAGGTGATCCAGCGGGCGCGCCAGTTCGGCGATGGGCAATACGCCGGCCATGTAGGCGCTGCCCTTGAGGGTGTGCAAGGCGCGTTGCAGTTCATCGCTGACCTGCAGCGGCATCTGCTCGGCGGCCTGTTGCAGGAAGTACTCGAGGCTGTCCAGATGGCCTTGGGCTTCGTTGCGGAAGATCTCCAGCAGCATCGGGTCATGGGGCTCGGTGGCCGACGTGACGGCGCCACTGGCCAGGGCATGGGCTCGGGCGGCCAAGGCATCGACCTCATCGCGCTGGCGTTGGTCGTCGCTGGCAAAATCGGCGATCAGCTCCGGCAGCAGGGCCACGGCCTCATCCAATACCTGCTGCACCTCAGGGCCGAGGGCTACGCTGCGTTCCAGGACGCGATTAAGCAGGTTCTCCACGGCCCAGGCCAGCTCGGCCAGCACCAGGGCGCGCACCATGCGGCCGCTGCCCTTGAGGGTATGGAAGGCGCGGCGCATTTCGCCCTGGGCGGTTTTGTCCGCGCTGTCGGGCAGGTAGCGATGCAGCACGTCGAGGACTTCATCGGTTTCTTCCAGGAAGACTTCGCGCAGTTCATCGTCAATCGGTTCTTCACCGGCCGGCGGCGGCAACAAGCTGCCGGGACGCTGCAAGGCCGGAGGGTTGAGACGTGATGTGGGGCTGGCCAGCGCATCGAATTGGGACTGGCTGGGTGCGGCCTCGGACAGTGCCCCCTCGGGCGCGGCCAGGGCCTGGCGCCAGGGTTTTTCCGCCGGCAGGTAGCCCAGTGCATTCAAGCCCTGGGTGGCCAGTTCCAGCACTTTTTCGCCCGCCGCGTCAGGGTCTTGAAGCATGCGTTCGAGGTAGTACTCCAGGCTGCTGACCACCTCGGCGAAATGCCCCAGCTGTGCCGCCGAAGGCGCGGCGTCATTGACCATCAACTGCTCATCGACGTAGTCGGTGCAACCGCGCATCAAACTCGCCGCGCGCGGCAAAGGAATCATCGCCAGGGCACCGCGTACCTGGCTCAACAGCTCGGGCAAGGACTCCAGGCGCTGACGGTCCCAGTCGGCCTCGATGCAGTCGATCACCAGCTCCTTGGCTTGGCGCAGGCACTGGCACGACTCGCGAATCACCAGCTGGTGAATCTGGGTCAGGTCGGTGGTGGGCAAGCGGCTGTCTTCACGGCTTTGCGGTTCGACGGTGCCGATCATCCCGGCCAACGTCGCTTCGACATACAGCAACGCGCCGGCCACATCCATTAACACCGCGTCATTGGGTTCGCGCTGCCCCTGGACCAGGCTCAACACCACGGCGAGTTGGTCGATGATCACTTTGCGCGGCTGGCCGAAACCCAGCACCGCGAGGGTATCGGCGATCTGGCGTAACGGCGCCAGCAAGGGGTCGAGGTCCTGGGTGTGCTGGCGATCACTGCGCACGAACAGATCCAGGCGTTCCTTAACCCGCACCAGCTCCTCACACAACGCCCCGAGTACCGAACCCATGGCATTGCGATCCGGCCCAGCCAGCCGCGCACGTTCAGCATCGACCACGGCGCTGTCGGGCAAGGCTTCGTCCAAGCCGTAGCGCTCCTTCAGGCTTTGCATGCGCGGCGTCGGCCGGGTGACTTTGGCGACGTAGAACAGCAGGCTCTTGAGCAACTCATCCGGCGCCGGCTGGTTGATGCCATTGACGCCTTGAACCAGCAAGCGCTTGAGCTGTTTATCGCTGGCCTTGAGCAGGCTGCGCAACGCCGGGCTGTTGGCGACCACGCCGGTGAGCATGCCTTCGACCAGCGCCGAGGTGACCTGCCACAACGGCAACAGCGGCGCGCCCTGGCACAGCGCTTCGAGGCGTGCGAACACCCGGGCCATGTCTTCCAGGTTGCTGGGGCCGTGGTCTTCACGCAGCAACCCGGCAAGGGCTTGTTGCAGCAGGTGGCGCCATTGGCGCAACTGCTCATGCAGATCCGGCGTTGCCCGTTGGGCCAGGGCTTGCTCAGGCAACGGCTCGATCAATAGTAGTTGCGGGCTGAACAGGCTGGTTTCCGATAGCAGGCTTTCACCACGGGCACTGCGCAAGTCGTTGAGCAGCGGCAGCACCACCAGCGGCAAGTCGCGGCGGGCACTGTGCACGCGGTCGAGGTACAGCGGCAGTTGGCCGAGGGCTTGTTGCAGCAGGCGGATACTTTCATCGCGCTGGCCGACGTGCCCGGCCTGGAGCGCCAGGGCCAGTTCCTCGATCTCTTCGGCCAACAGCGCCGCGCCGTAGAACTCGACCATTTGCAGCGCGCCATGCACCTGGTGGATACCGGCCAGGCATTCGTTGAGGGCGTCGTCGTCATGGGTTTCAACGTACGCGTCCAGGGCCGACCGGGCCTGCTTCAGGGTTTCGGCAATATCGCCCTTGACCCATTCGAGGGCCACGTAGTCGTGCCGATCAACCATAACTGCTCCGCTTAGAATTCATGAGTTGCTGGTATCGCACAAACAATGGAGATCCAATGTGGGAGCTGGCTTGCCTGCGATAGCGGTGGGTCAGCACTATATCTGTATCTGACAGACCGCTATCGCAGGCAAGCCAGCTCCCACAGTTGGACTGTGGTGTTGTTCAGGTCGTATTTCAATCGTCCACCTGCTTGGGCGGCGGCAAGGTGAAACCCGACACCGACCTGCGCAACTGGCTGGCCATCTTCGCCAGGTTACCAATGCTTTCGGCGGTGGCGGTGGAACCCGACGAAGTCTGGGTGGTGATCTGCTGGATCACGTTCATGGTCAGGGAAATCTGCCCCGCCGATGAGGTCTGTTGCTGCGCCGCGTTGTAAATGCTCTGGATCAGCGCCGCCAGGGTTTTGGACACGCCTTCGATCTCTTCCAGTGCCACCCCGGCGTCCTGGGCCAGGCGCGCGCCGCGCACCACTTCGGTGGTGGTCTGTTCCATGGAGATCACCGCTTCGTTGGTGTCGGCCTGGATGGTGCGTACCAGGGTTTCGATCTGCCGGGTGGCCGCCGAGGAGCGTTCGGCCAGCCGTTGCACTTCATCGGCCACCACCGCAAAGCCGCGCCCGGCGTCACCGGCCATGCTGGCCTGGATCGCGGCGTTGAGGGCGAGGATGTTGGTCTGGTCGGCGATGTCGTCGATCAGGCTGATGATGTCGCCAATTTCCTGGGACGACTCGCCCAGGCGCTTGATGCGCTTGGCGGTGTCCTGGATCTGTTCGCGAATGTTGTCCATGCCGTGGATGGTGTTGTGCACCACCTCGTTGCCTTTGTTGGCGATCTCCACCGAACGCTCAGCCACCGCCGAGGATTCGGCCGCGTTGGCCGATACCTGGTCGATAGACTGCGCCATCTGGTTGATGGCGGTAGACGCTTCGGCAATCTGCTGGGCCTGATGCTCCGACGCCTGGGCCAGGTGCATCGCGGTAGCCTGGGTGTCCTGCACCGCGCCGGCGACCTGCCCGGCGGTGAGGTTGATGGTGGCGACCAGGTCGCGCAGTTGGTCCACGGAATAGTTGATGGAGTCTGCGATGGTGCCGGTAAAGTCTTCGGTGACTGAGGCGGTGACGGTAAGGTCGCCGTCGGCCAGGTCTTCGATTTCATCCAGCAGGCGCATGATCGCGTTCTGGTTGCGCTCGTTCTTCTGCGCGGTTTCATGCAGTTGGCGGTTGGTCTCGCGCACCATGACCAAGCCGATCAGGATGATCGAGGCCAGCGCCAGCAAGCCCAGCACGTAACCGCCGATGGTGTCCAAACTGCGCCCGCTGGCGAGGTTTTCAAAACCGGTGGCCAGGTGCGAGGCTTCATCGAGCAGGGTTTGCGACAGGTTGAAAATATTGCTCGCCGAAGCGCGCACCTGGAACAACTGCGGCGAGGTCTCGAGAATTTCATCCACGGAGCCGGAGACAAATTCGAACAGCTCGGCAATGTCCGCCAGCCGCGCCCGGGCGTCCGGGTCTTCGACCTGGGTGATACGCAGCCCCGGGTTGCCGTTGAGCATGCCATTGAGCACCACGCCAAAACGGTTGGCATCACGACCGAAGGCATCGGCGGCCTGCACCGCGGTTTCATCCCCCGCCAGCACGGTGTTGACCGCCCCCAGGATACGTTCGGCCAGCAGCGACTGGCGTTGGGCCAAGGCCACCTGGCTGGCCGGGGCGCCGCGTTGCAGCAGGCTATCGACGACCTTTTCCGACTCGATCTGCAGTTGCGGCACGGTTTCGGCCAGGGTCGCGGCCACTTGGTGCAACGACAACACGGTCTGCTCGCTGGCCAGGATGGCGTCGGTGTTTTTCAGCAGCGCCTCCCAGTCGGTCTGCACTGCCCGCATTTCGGCGCGTACCGCACTGGGCGCCGCCGGCAAGCCGGTTTGCGGGTCACCTTTTTTCAGGTAACCCCAGCGCTGGGCAAAATCGTTGCGCGCATCGCCCAGCAGCTTGAACGCCGCCGCTTTCCCGGCGGCAGCCTCGGTGGCGTTCTTGGCAATGCGCTGGGACAGCACGCGCAGCTCACCGGCGTGGCCAATGTACTGTTTGTCGTAGGTGGACTGGGTGTTGAGGTACGCGAAGTTGGCGAACAGCAACATGATGAACACGATCAAGGCGATAAACAGCACGATGATCTGCGAACGGCTGCGCGAAGCGGCCTGGGGTTTGGGCGTGGTAACGGTGCTCATGCGGCAACATCCATGAAGCCAGGGGCCTGGGCCAGGGCGAAGGGGCTGAAGACTTGCCACAGCGGGTCGCCGTCGAACTGGCCCTGAATAAACGGCGCGCTCGAGGCGGTGCTCGCCACCCAGGCGTCCAATGGGAAATGCTGCATGCCTACCACCTCGTCTACCAGCAGCCCGACAAACAGGTCGTTGAACTCCACCACCAGCACCCGCCGTTGCTTGCGCGCCCGGGACAACTCAAGGCCCAGGAAACCGCCCAGGTCCATCACCGGCAGCAAGCGCCCGCGCAGGTTGGCCACGCCCTTGACCCAGGGCTTGACCCCCGGCATCAAGGTGCAACGCGGCTCATGCAAGACCTCGGCGACCTCGCCCATGGGCGCCACGTAGGCGTTTGGCCCTACGCGAAAAGCGATGCCGCTCCAGCGTTGCAGGCGCGTTTCCTGGGACGGCAGGTCCGCGGCCAGCAAGCGGCAGCGGCGGTCGATGTCCAGCAGCAGCTCGAAGGCGGTTTGCGACTCGGTCATGATCGCAAGCCTTAGCCGGCCAGCACCTTGTTCAGGGTGGCAATCAGGGTTTCTTCATCTACCGGTTTGGTCAGGTAGTCTTTGGCGCCCTGGCGTGCGCCCCAGATCTTGTCAGTTTCCTGGTCTTTGGTGGTGATGATGATGATCGGGATACCGTTGGTTTCCGGCTCCTTGGACAACTGGCGCGTGGCCTGGAAGCCATTGAGGCCGGGCATCACGATATCCATCAGCACCGCGTCGGGCTTTTCCTGGCGGGCCAGGGCCACGCCGTCCGCGCCGTTTTCGGCTTTGAGCACCTGGTGGCCATGCTTTTCCAGCATGCCGGTGAGTTTGTACATTTCAGTCGGCGAATCGTCGACGATCAGAACACGTGCCATGGTTTTCCCCGCTACATTGATAGGCGCCGGCCCTCGTGAGGCGGCGTCAGTGTGCTTGTTCTACTGCGGCGAACCCAGGCACATAGGCCTTGATCGCCCCCAGCAGTTCTTCCTTGCTGAAAGGCTTGGTCAAAAACTGATCGACACCCACGATGCGCCCCTTGGCCTTGTCGAACAGGCCGTCCTTGGAGGACAGCATGATCACCGGGATCGATTTGAACGCCGGGTTGTTCTTCACCAGGGCGCAGGTCTGGTAGCCATCCAGGCGCGGCATCATGATGTCGACAAAGATAATGTGCGGGTGATGATCGACAATACGGGCCAGGGCGTCGAAACCGTCGATCGCCGTGATGACCTCGCACCCCATGTTCTTCAACAGCGTCTCGGCGGTGCGGCGGATCGTTTTCGAATCGTCGATCACCATCACCTTCAAGGCGTTGGAATGCTGTTCCATATCTGCTCTACCATCGCCACAGCGAATCGGTTTTCGGTGTGTACTGCCTGATGTTGCACAGGATGAACGCCGCAAGCCTTGGAATACAAGGGCTGCTGCGCCGTGCCAGCCTTTTTAGCACAGTCTCCTGGCGCAATCTATCGAGGCGCCCGCCCAGTGGTTTTTCCTTGACCCACAACAGCCGCAGCGCCACTCTGACGCCACTTTTATGCGCCCTAATTTGCTAGAGGAAATCCCCCATGAGCGTTCGCGTCGGCATTGTCATGGACCCTATCGCCAGCATTTCCTATAAAAAGGACAGTTCGCTGGCCATGCTCCTGGCCGCCCAGGCCCGCGGCTGGACCTTGTTCTATATGGAGCAGCGCGACCTTTACCAGGGTGACGGCGAGGCCCGCGCACGCATGCGCCCGCTGCAGGTGTTCGCCAACCCTGAGAAGTGGTTCGAGCTTTCGGATGAAATCGACAGCCCCCTGAGCGACCTCGACGTGATCCTGATGCGCAAGGACCCGCCGTTCGACATGGAATTTGTGTATTCCACCTACCTGCTGGAGCAGGCCGAACGCGCTGGCGTGCTGATCGTCAACAAGCCGCAAAGCCTGCGCGACTGCAATGAAAAGCTATTCGCCACCCTGTTCCCGCAGTGCACGCCACCGACTGTGGTCAGCCGCCGCGCCGATGTACTGCGTGAATTCGCCGCCAAGCATGGCGACGTGATCCTCAAGCCGCTGGACGGCATGGGCGGCACCTCGATCTTCCGTCACCGCGCCGGCGACCCGAACCTGTCGGTGATCCTCGAAACCCTGACCGCCCTGGGCACCCAGCAGATCATGGGCCAGGCCTACCTGCCGGCGATCAAGGACGGTGACAAGCGCATCCTGATGATCGACGGCGAGCCGGTGGATTATTGCCTGGCGCGTATCCCGGCAGCCGGCGAGACCCGTGGCAACCTGGCCGCCGGTGGTCGCGGTGAAGCGCGGCCGTTGTCGGACAAGGACCGCTGGATCGCCGCTCAAGTCGGCCCGACCCTGCGGGAAAAAGGCCTGCTGTTTGTCGGACTCGACGTAATTGGTGAGAACCTCACTGAAATCAACGTCACCAGCCCGACCTGTATTCGCGAGATCGACAATGCATTTGGCACGAACATCGGCGAAATGCTGATGGCCGCCATTGAGCGCAAGCTAAAAGCCAAGTGACATAGAACAGCCGGACACACACCAACATTGCGTTATCATGCGCCACCTGTGAAACGCGCGATGTTGGTTTTCTTGTCATGACACTCCCGTCCGATCTGCCCCCCGAATTCACCCATAGCGGCGTGCGCCCGGCTGATCGTCTCGGTTTTACCCTGTTTCTCGCTGCGCTGATTCACCTCGCCCTGCTGCTGGGCGTGGGGTTCACCCTGGTCGAACCCAAGCAGATTACCAAGACCCTGGAAATCACCCTCGCCACGTTCAAGAGCGAAAAGAAGCCCGAGAAGGCTGACTTTCTCGCCCAGGACAACCAGCAGGGCAGCGGCACCCTCGACAAGAAAGCCGTGCCCAAGACCACCGAAGTGGCGCCCTTCCACGACAACCAGGTCAAGAAGGTCACCCCGCCGCCGGCGCCCAAGCCCGAGGTCAAGCAGGCCGCGCCCAAGGCCGCAGTGACCACCGTCGCGCCCAAACCGCAAAAAGCCCCGACCCAGCGCGAAAAGGCCAAGACCGAGCCCAGGCCCGAACCGGTGAAACCTGCGCCGACGTTCGACAGTTCGACGTTGTCCGACGAAATTTCCAGCCTGGAAGCCGAACTGGCCCATGAGCAACAGCTGTATGCCAAGCGCCCGCGCATCTACCGCCTGAACGCCGCCTCAACCATGCGCGATAAAGGCGCCTGGTATAAGGACGAGTGGCGCAAGAAGGTCGAACGCATTGGCAACCTCAACTACCCGGACGAGGCGCGGCGCCAGCAGATTTATGGCAATTTGCGCTTACTGGTGTCGATCAACCGTGACGGCTCGCTGTATGAAGTGCAGGTGCTGGAGTCCTCCGGCCAACCGCTGCTGGACCAGGCCGCGCAACGTATCGTACGGCTGGCCGCGCCCTTTGCGCCGTTCAGCGGCGACTTGAACGACGTCGATCGCCTGGAAATCATCCGCACCTGGCGGTTTGCCAAGGGCGATCGGTTGTCCAGTAACTGACTCCCCTGCTGATCGCGCCCGCACTTGTCAGTTCGCCCCTCCAACGCCACACTAGCGGACATGAAAAACGTCAGCCCGACTTACCTCAAGCACCAATTCCTGATCGCCATGCCCCATATGGCCGACCCGAACTTTGCGCAGACCTTGACCTACATCGTCGAGCACACGGCCAATGGTGCCATGGGGTTGGTGGTCAACCGCCCGCAGGAGCTGAACCTGGCCGATATCCTTGAGCAACTGCGCCCGGAAATCGACCCGCCGGCAAGCTGCCAGCATGTGCCGATCTACATCGGCGGGCCGGTGCAGACCGATCGCGGTTTTGTCTTGCACCCCACCGGGCCGAAGTATCAGGCCACGGTAGACCTTGAAGGCGTGTCACTGTCCACGTCCCAGGACGTGCTGTTCGCCATCGCCGACGGCGTCGGCCCTGAGCAAAGTGTGATCACCCTGGGCTACGCCGGTTGGGAAGCCGGGCAGCTGGAGGCCGAACTGGCCAGCAATGCCTGGCTGACCTGCCCGTTCGACGCTGACATCCTGTTCAACACCGCCAGCGAACTGCGCCTGGAAGCGGCCGCGGCCAAGCTGCGGGTCAACCTCAGCCTGCTGACCAGCCAGGCGGGGCACGCCTGATGGCTTTGCGTCTGATCCTCGGTTTTGACTACGGCACCAAGCAGATCGGCGTAGCAGTTGGCCAGGTCATCACCGGCCAGGCCCGCGAGCTGTGCACCCTCAAGGCCCAGAACGGCGTGCCGGACTGGAACCAGGTCGAAGCCCTCATCAAAGAGTGGAAGCCTGACGCGGTGGTGGTCGGCCTGCCCCTGAACATGGATGGCACCCCCAGTGACATGTGCCTGCGCGCCGAGAAGTTCGCACGCCGCCTCAATGGCCGCTACAACCTGCCCTTCTATACCCACGACGAACGCCTCACCACCTTTGAAGCCAAGGGTGAGCGCCGTGACCGTGGCGGGCAAAAGGGCAGTTATCGCGACAACCCGGTGGACGCCATCGCCGCCGCCTTGCTGTTGCAGGGCTGGCTGGATGAAAACACCGCTTTATTTGAATCCTGACTGACGCGGCTTGCTGCTATGCCGTTTTTGTAGGAGCGAGCTTGCTCGCGAAGAACTCACAGGCACCGCGCACTTCCAGGTTTTCACGCGTTATCGTGGACGTTTTTCGCGAGCAAGCTCGCTCCTACACACTTAACAAGGAGCCACCATGAGCTTGCCGAACCCTGCCGAACTGATCAGCCAGATGGCGATACGCCTCAAGGCGCACCTGGAACACCGTGCCATCAGCGAACCGCGTTTTATCGGCATACGCACCGGTGGCGTGTGGGTGGCCCAGGCGCTGCTCAAAGAACTGGGCAGTGATTCGCCCCTGGGCACCCTGGACGTGTCCTTCTACCGCGACGATTTCAGCCAGAACGGCCTGCACCCACAAGTGCGCCCTTCGGCGCTGCCCTTCGAGATCGAAGGCCAGCACTTGGTACTGATCGACGACGTGCTGATGAGCGGCCGCACCATCCGCGCCGCCATGAACGAGCTGTTCGACTATGGCCGCCCGGCCAGCGTGACCCTGGTGTGCCTGCTGGACCTGGACGCTGGCGAGCTGCCGATCAGCCCGGACGTCGTAGGCGCCACCCTGTCGCTTGCACCCCAGCAGCGGGTAAAATTGTCCGGTCCCACGCCGCTCGAACTCGAACTGCAAGACCTTGCCCTTTAAACCGCCTTGTAAAGAGTCCCCGCGATGACGCCTCTAGATGCCAAGCGCCCGCTGCAGCTCAATGCTCAGGGCCAGTTGCAACACTTCTTGTCCCTCGACGGTTTGCCCCGCGAACTGCTCACCGAAATCCTCGACACCGCCGACTCGTTCCTGGAAGTCGGTGGCCGGGCAGTGAAGAAAGTCCCGCTGTTGCGCGGTAAAACCATCTGCAACGTGTTCTTCGAGAATTCCACCCGCACCCGCACCACCTTTGAACTGGCGGCCCAGCGCCTGTCTGCCGATGTGATCACGCTGAACGTGTCCACCTCGTCGGCGAGCAAAGGCGAAACCCTGCTCGACACCCTGCGCAACCTGGAAGCCATGGCGGCCGACATGTTCGTGGTACGCCACGGCGACTCCGGCGCTGCACATTTCATCGCCGAGCATGTTTGCCCGAACGTGGCAATCATCAATGGCGGCGACGGCCGCCACGCGCACCCGACCCAGGGCATGCTCGACATGCTCACCATTCGTCGGCACAAAGGCAGCTTTGAAAACCTCTCGGTGGCCATCGTCGGCGACATCCTGCATTCGCGAGTAGCACGTTCTAACATGCTGGCCCTCAAGGCCCTGGGTTGCCCGGATATCCGCGTGATCGCGCCCAAGACCTTGTTGCCCATCGGTATCGAACAGTATGGCGTGAAGGTCTACACCGACATGGCCGAGGGCCTCAAGGATGTGGACGTGGTGATCATGCTGCGCCTGCAACGCGAGCGCATGGCCGGGGGCTTGTTGCCCAGCGAAGGTGAGTTCTACCGCCTGTTCGGCCTGACCACCGCACGCCTGGCCAAGGCCAAGCCGGATGCCATCGTGATGCACCCGGGGCCGATCAACCGTGGCGTAGAAATTGAGTCGGCGGTGGCCGACGGCCCACAGTCGGTGATTCTCAACCAAGTGACCTACGGCATCGCCGTGCGCATGGCCGTGCTGTCCATGGCCATGAGCGGGCAAACCGCGCAACGTCAATTCGAGCAGGAGCAGGCCCAGTGAAGCTCAGCATTCTCGGCGCCCGAGTCATCGACCCGGCCAGTGGCCTGGACCAAGTTACCGATCTTCACCTGGACGCCGGCAAGATCGTCGCCATCGGCGCCGCCCCCGCAGGCTTCAATGCCGGCCAGAGCATCGATGCCAAGGGCCTGGTGGCCGCGCCTGGGCTGGTGGACCTGAATGTCGCCCTACGCGAGCCGGGCTACAGCCGCAAAGGCAGCATCGCCAGCGAAACCCAAGCCGCCGCCGCCGGTGGCGTGACCAGCCTGTGCTGCCCGCCCAATACCAAGCCGGTGCTGGACACTTCCGCTGTGACCGAGTTGATCCTCGACCGCGCCCGCGAAGCCGGCAATTGCAAAGTGTTTCCCATTGGCGCCTTGAGCAAGGGCCTGGACGGCGAACAACTTGCCGAATTGATCGCCCTGCGTGACGCCGGTTGCGTGGCCTTCGGCAATGGCCTGGAAAGCTTTCGCAGCACGCGCACCTTGTGCCGCGCCCTGGAATACGCGGCCACCTTCGACTTGACGGTGATCTTCCATTCCCAGGACCGCGACCTGGCCGAAGGTGGCCTGGCCCATGAAGGCGCAGTGGCCAGCTTCCTCGGCCTGCCAGGCATTCCGGAAACCGCAGAAACCGTGGCCCTGGCCCGTGATTTGTTGCTGGTGGAACAAAGCGGCGTACGTGCGCATTTCAGCCAGTTGACCAGCGCCCGGGGCGTGGCCCTGATCGCCCAGGCCCAGGCCCGTGGCTTACGGGTAACCGCGGACGTCGCCCTGTACCAACTGATCCTGACGGATGAGGCGCTGATCGACTTCTCCAGCCTGTACCACGTACAGCCCCCGCTGCGCACCAAGGCTGACCGTGATGGTTTGCGTGCGGCGGTGAAGTCGGGTGTTGTGTCAGCGATTTCCAGCCATCACCAACCTCACGAGCGAGATGCCAAGCTGGCACCGTTTGGCGCGACCGAGCCGGGCATCAGCAGTGTGGAGTTGTTGCTGCCGTTGGCGATGACGCTGGTGGAAGACGGCTTGCTGGACCTGCCGACGCTGCTGGCACGCCTGAGCGCTGGCCCGGCAGAGGCCCTGCGCTTGCCGGCGGGCCAACTGGCGGTGGGCTCACCGGCGGACCTGGTGCTGTTCGACCTGGCAAGCTCGACGGTGGCTGGTGAGCGCTGGTTGTCCAAGGGCGAAAACTGCCCGTTCATCGGCCACAGCCTGCCGGCGACGGTGCGGTATACCTTGATGGATGGGCGGATCAGCTACCAGGCTTGATGCGGCCAAAACTGTAGGAGCGAGCTTGCTCGCGAATGCGGAGTCTCAGTCGACATTTATTTGACTGATCTACTGCATTCGCGAGCAAGCCCGCTCCCACAGTTGCTTATGTGTATGCCTAGGAATTCAGCGCCCGCTGTTGCGCTCGGCATTGCGGATCGAGATCTGCGTGTTCAGCGTCCAGAAGTCATACAGCACCCCGACCAGAAACAAACCGCCGGTCAGCAGGTAGATCAGGCCGGTGATCCATTTGCCCTGATACATGCGGTGCACACCAAACACCCCCAGGAACGCCAACAGAATCCAGGCCACGTTGTATTCAATCGGCCCAGCGGTAAACCGCAGGTCGGCTTCACGGTCCATGGCCGGGATCAGGAACAAGTCGATCAGCCAGCCAATGCCGAACAAGCCGAAAGTGAAAAACCAGATTGTACCGGTCACGGGCTTACCGTAATAAAAGCGATGAGCCCCGGTAAAACCGAAAATCCACAGCAGGTAACCAATCGCCTTACTGTGGGTATCGTGCTGCTGACCAACCTGTTGATAGGTGTTCATGAAGGACCTCTTTTGCTTCGATAGATAAATTTTTTCATTTTCTTTGTGACTTTTTTACGGGCGCCCGACGTACGGTAAATGGTATCTTCCTGCCCTCAAAGCCTTGTGCCACCTGCCTTGTGTAGGACAATTGCGGCGAATCGTCGCGTTTTTCCTGAGTTTGACCCCAAGGTTCAGTCGACAAACGGCCTGAGAACAGCACAAAAAGCTGTTATAAAGTTGCGCGCAAACCCATAAGAGCCACGCCTAATGCGACCATTTTTCAAGACATGGCTAACCATTTGCCTATTAATGCCACTGGCCGCCCACGCCACCAATCGTGAGCAACGACTTCCGAACGTTAACGGTTTCACCCCTAAAGTCCATAGCACGCCTAGCACTGCCAAATCGGCAAAGCCAACCGTCAGCCGCCCGACTCAAGTGAGCAAGGCCAACGGCAAAGCGCTTTCCACCCAACTGGCCGTGAACACCAAGCAAAGCAGCAACGTCTTGAGCCGTGCCGTCAACGTGCTCGGTACACCTTATCGTTGGGGCGGCAGCAGCCCAAGTAAAGGGTTCGACTGCAGCGGGCTGGTGAAATATGCATTTAACGATGTAAAAGCAGTGGACCTGCCCCGCACTTCCAACGCCATGGCAGCCGGCCACGGGTTGAAGGTTGACCGCAAGGACCTCAAACCGGGCGACCTGTTGTTCTTCAAGCTCAAGAGCCGCCAGGTCAACCACGTTGCCATCTACCTGGGCAACGACCGCTTTATCCACGCACCGCGCCGTGGCAAGTCGGTGAGCATCGACACGCTGAAAAAGCCGTTCTGGAACAAGAACTACGTGATTGCCAAGCGGGTACTGCCTAAAGAGCAGAACAGCAACCTGCGGATCGTGCAGCGCTGATTTAACACTGCAATGCAGTAGAAAATGTGGGAGCGGGCTTGCTCGCGAATGCGGTAGATCAGTCAGCCTATTCGTTGCCTGACACACCGTATTCGCGAGCAAGTCCGCTCCCACATTTGTTTCCGGGCCTGCCTGCCGATCTAGATATCCCCAGGCACCCTCGCCTTCTCCCGCGCCTCTTCCCGGCTAATCACTCCCGCGCCGACCAACGCCTTCAAACTCATATCCAGGGTCTTCATCCCCAACGCCCCACCGGTCTGAATAGCCGAAACCATCTGCGCCACCTTGTCTTCGCGAATCAAGTTACGAATCGCCGGGGTGCCCAGCATGATTTCATGGGCGGCCACGCGCCCGCCGCCCACCTTCTTCACCAGCACCTGAGACACCACCGCCTGCAGCGACTCCGACAGCATCGAGCGGACCATCGCCTTCTCCCCGGCCGGGAAGACGTCCACCAGCCTGTCTACCGTCTTTACCGCCGACGAGGTGTGCAAGGTGCCAAACACCAGGTGCCCGGTCTCTGCCGCCGTCAGCGCAAGGCGGATGGTTTCCAGGTCGCGCAATTCACCCACCAGGATCACGTCCGGGTCTTCGCGCAGGGCTGAACGCAGGGCCACCGAGAAACTGTGGGTGTCGCGATGCACCTGGCGCTGGTTGACCAGGGCCATTTTCGGCCTGTGGATAAACTCGATGGGGTCTTCCAGCGTGAGGCTATGCTGGCGTCGATGCCGGTTGAGGTCGTCGATCATCGCCGCCAGGGTCGTGGATTTGCCGGAGCCGGTGGGCCCGGTCACCAGCACCAGGCCGCGCGGGAGGCGGGCGATACGCTGGAACACCTCGCCCAATCCCAGGTCCTCCAGGCTCTGGACCTCAGTCGCAATAGCCCGGAACACCGCACCGACGCCGCGATCCTGGCGAAACACGTTCGCCCGGAAGCGGGCCACACCTGGCAACTCGAAGGCAAAATCCGTTTCAAGAGATGTTTCGAAATCCTTTTGTTGATGTTTATTCAGCAAAGGGCTCAATAAGTCGACCACTTGGGTAGCGTTCAGCGCCGGCCCATCCAGGGGCCAAACCTCGCCATCAATGCGCAGCATCGGTGCCAGGCCGGCTGACAGATGCAGGTCTGAGGCGCCTCGGCTTACACTGGCCGTCAGCAATTGCGTGATATCCATAGGGCTTTCCATTTCCAGTAGAATGCCGCGGACTCCATATCCACGGGCGCATCTTGAATGTCGACGATAGCAGACAACATCGGCCTGGTTAGCCAGCGCATCCGCGCCGCAGCCGACGCCGTGCAACGTGACGCAAGCAGCATCCACCTGCTGGCCGTGAGCAAGACCAAACCCGCGCAGGCAGTGCGTGAAGCCTACGCCGCCGGGCTGCGCGACTTTGGTGAAAACTACCTGCAGGAAGCCCTGGGCAAACAGGCGGATTTAACCGACCTGCCCTTGAGTTGGCACTTCATCGGCCCCATTCAATCGAACAAGACTCGCGCCATCGCCGAGCACTTCGCTTGGGTGCATTCCGTGGACCGCCTGAAAATCGCACAACGCCTGTCCGAACAACGCCCGGCCGACCTGCCGCCGCTCAATATCTGCATCCAGGTCAATGTCAGTGGCGAAGCCAGCAAGTCCGGCTGCACGCCCGCCGACCTGCCGGCCCTGGCCACGGCGATCAGCGCCCTGCCGCGCTTGAAGCTGCGGGGCTTGATGGCGATTCCCGAGCCGACTGAAGATCGGGCCGAACAGGATGCGGCGTTCGCCACGGTGCGCGACTTGCAAGCCAGCTTGAACCTGGCGCTGGACACACTTTCCATGGGCATGAGCCACGACCTTGAGTCGGCCATTGCCCAAGGCGCCACCTGGGTGCGGATCGGTACCGCCCTGTTTGGCGCCCGCGACTACGGCCAGCCGTGAAATGGCTGACATCCCTCGAAATAAGGACCTGTCATGAGCAACACGCGTATTGCCTTTATCGGCGCCGGTAACATGGCGGCCAGCCTGATCGGTGGCCTGCGGGCCAAGGGCCTGGACGCCGAGCAGATCCGCGCCAGCGACCCGGGCGCCGAGACCCGCGAGCGCGTCAGCGCCGAACACGGCATAAAAACCTTCGCCGATAACGCCGAGGCCATCCACGGCGTCGATGTGATCGTGCTGGCGGTCAAGCCCCAGGCCATGAAGGCCGTGTGCGAGAGCCTGCGCCCGAGCCTGCAACCCCATCAACTGGTGGTGTCGATTGCCGCTGGCATCACCTGCGCCAGCATGACCAACTGGCTCGGCGCCCAGCCCATCGTGCGCTGCATGCCCAACACCCCGGCGCTGCTGCGCCAGGGCGTCAGCGGTTTGTATGCCACTGGCGAAGTGACCGAACAGCAACGTGACCAGGCCCAGGAACTGCTGTCTGCGGTGGGCATCGCCGTGTGGCTGGAGCAGGAACAGCAACTGGATGCGGTCACCGCCGTCTCCGGCAGCGGCCCGGCCTACTTCTTCCTGTTGATCGAGGCCATGACCGCCGCCGGCGTCAAGCTGGGCCTGCCCCACGACGTGGCCGAGCAACTGGCGGAACAAACCGCCCTTGGCGCTGCGAAGATGGCCGTCGGCAGCGAGGTGGATGCCGCCGAACTGCGCCGTCGCGTCACCTCGCCAGGTGGCACCACACAAGCGGCTATCGAGTCGTTCCAGGCCGGGGGCTTTGAAGCCCTGGTGGAAACAGCACTGGGTGCCGCCGCACATCGTTCAGCCGAGATGGCTGAGCAACTGGGCAAATAGTCGTCCCTTACCAAGGTAATCAAACATGCTCGGAATCAATGACGCTGCCATTTTCATCATCCAGACCCTGGGCAGCCTGTACCTGCTGATCGTGCTGATGCGCTTTATCCTGCAGCTGGTGCGCGCCAATTTCTACAACCCACTGTGCCAGTTCGTGGTGAAGGCTACCCAACCGCTGCTCAAGCCGCTGCGCCGGGTGATCCCGAGCCTGTTCGGCCTGGACATGTCGTCGCTGGTACTGGCGCTGTTGCTGCAGATTTTGCTGTTCGTGGTGATCCTGATGCTCAATGGCTACCAGGCCTTCACCGTGCTGCTGTTGCCATGGGGCCTGATCGGGATTTTCTCGCTGTTCCTGAAGATCATTTTCTGGTCGATGATCATCAGCGTGATTCTCTCCTGGGTTGCACCAGGCAGCCGTAGCCCGGGTGCCGAGTTGGTGGCTCAAATCACCGAACCCGTGCTGGCACCCTTCCGTCGCCTGATCCCGAACCTGGGTGGCCTGGATATCTCGCCGATCTTCGCGTTTATCGTGATTCAACTGCTGCAAAGCTGGGTGATTCCACGCCTGGCCTACTTTGCCTACATGCCAAAAGAGTTGTTTGGCCTGATCTGACCTGTAGGAGCGAGCTTGCTCGCGAAGAACGTGAACGATAACGCGGGAAACCTGATACCCAACTGCGTTCTCAGGTTTTTCGCGAGCAAGCTCGCTCCTACACAAAGCAATGCGCTTACCCCCCCGACCTTTGCTTGCCGCTAGGGTCCCCGCTCTTTAGACTTACGCCTCATTTAAACGAGAGCAGGGTCGATGCCAGCTGCCTTCCCCCCCGATTCTGTTGGACTGGTCGTGCCACAAGTGGCGCATTTCAGCGAACCCCTGGCCCTGGCCTGCGGCCGTTCGTTGCCAGCCTACGACCTGATCTACGAAACCTATGGCCAACTGAACGCCACGGCGAGCAACGCCGTGCTGATCTGCCATGCCTTGTCCGGCCATCATCACGCCGCCGGTTTCCATAGCGTTGACGACCGCAAGCCCGGCTGGTGGGACAGTTGTATCGGCCCCGGCAAGCCCATCGACACCAATAAGTTCTTTGTGGTCAGCCTGAACAACCTCGGCGGCTGCAACGGTTCCACCGGCCCCAGCAGCCTCAACCCGGAAACCGGCAAGCCGTTCGGCGCCGACTTCCCGGTGCTGACCGTGGAAGACTGGGTGCACAGCCAGGCACGCCTGGCCGACCTGCTGGGCATCAGCCACTGGGCCGCCGTGATTGGCGGCAGCCTGGGCGGCATGCAGGCCCTGCAATGGACCATTACTTACCCGGACCGCGTGCGTCATTGCCTGGCTATCGCCTCGGCGCCCAAGTTGTCGGCGCAGAACATCGCCTTCAACGAAGTGGCGCGCCAGGCGATCCTCACCGACCCCGAGTTCCACGGTGGCTCGTTCCAGGAAGCGGGCGTGATCCCCAAGCGTGGCTTGATGCTGGCGCGGATGGTCGGCCACATTACCTACCTGTCCGACGATTCCATGGGTGAGAAATTCGGCCGTGGCCTCAAGAGCGAGAAGCTCAACTACGACTTCCACAGCGTCGAGTTCCAGGTGGAAAGCTACCTGCGTTATCAGGGCGAGGAATTCTCGGGGCGCTTTGACGCCAACACCTACCTGCTGATGACCAAGGCCCTGGACTACTTCGACCCGGCCGCCAACCACGATGACGACCTGGCAAAAACTTTCGAGCACGCCACGGCCAAGTTCTGCGTGATGTCGTTCACCACTGACTGGCGCTTTTCGCCGGCACGCTCCCGTGAGCTGGTGGATGCGCTGATGGCCGCCAAGAAAGACGTCTGCTACCTGGAGATCGATGCACCGCAAGGCCACGACGCCTTCCTGATTCCGATCCCACGCTACCTGCAGGCGTTCAGTAACTACATGAACCGCATTACTTTGTGAGAACGCCATGAGAGCCGACCTGGAAATCATCCAAGACTGGATCCCCGCCGGCAGCCGCGTGCTCGACCTGGGCTGCGGCGACGGCGAACTGCTGAGCTGGCTGCGCGACCACAAGCAAGTCACCGGCTACGGCCTGGAAAACGACCCGGACAACATCGCCCAATGCGTGGCCAAGGGCATCAACGTGATCGAGCAGGACCTGGACAAGGGCCTGGGCAACTTTGCCAGCAACAGCTTCGATATCGTGGTGATGACCCAGGCCCTGCAAGCGGTGCACTACCCGGACCGCATCCTTGACGAAATGCTGCGCGTGGGCCGCCAATGCATCATCACCTTCCCCAACTTTGGCCACTGGCGCTGCCGCTGGTACCTGGCCACCAAGGGGCGCATGCCGGTCTCCGACTTCCTGCCGTACACCTGGTACAACACGCCGAACATCCACTTTTGCACCTTCGAAGACTTCGAAGCCCTGTGTGGCGAGCGTGAAGCCAAGGTGATCAACCGCCTTGCCGTCGATCAACAGCACCGCCACGGCTGGGCGAGTAAGCTATGGCCCAACCTGTTGGGCGAAATTGGTATCTACCGGGTCAGCAGTCCTGGCCTGACCGACCACAAAGTTGCCGTCTAATCATCTTCAAGAGGGACGTTCATGAGTCGTTTGGCTATTTTTCTATTGACCGCATGCCTGGGCGCCAGCGCCATGGCCGCCGACACTATCGACGCTAATCGCAAAAAAGACTTTGGCGATATCACCGTTCATTACAACACCTTCACTTCAAGCTTCCTGCCACCCGAGACCGCCCAGAAAGTCGGCGTGGTGCGCAGCAAGGAGAAGGGATTGATCAACGTCACCGTGATCAAGGGCGTAAGCCCAGTGGCCGCGCAAGTCACCGGCACTATCAAGGACCTGGGCGGCAAAAGCGAGATCCTGACGTTCAAGCAGATCGAAGAAAAAGGCGGCATCAGCTACCTCGCGCCCTACACCGTGACGCAACGGGAATACAAGACCTTCACCATCAACGTTGAAACCGGCGGCAAGGCCCACGGCTTCCAATTCAACCAAGAACTGTTCCCCGCCCAATGATGAACCTTACCCAACTCGTACTCGCCAGCCATAACGCCGGCAAACTCAAAGAACTGCAGGCCATGCTCGGTGAGTCTGTGCAACTGCGTTCGATCGGTGAGTTCAGCCAGGTCGAACCGGAAGAGACCGGCCTGTCGTTCGTCGAGAATGCCATCCTCAAGGCCCGCAATGCCGCGCGTATCTCCGGCTTGCCAGCCCTGGCAGATGATTCGGGCCTGGCCGTGGATTTCCTCGGCGGCGCCCCTGGCATCTACTCGGCCCGTTACGCCGACGGCAAGGGCGACGCGGCCAACAACGCCAAGCTGCTCGACGCCCTCAAGGACGTGCCGGAGGCCGAGCGTGGTGCGCAGTTCGTCTGCGTGCTGGCACTGGTGCGGCACGCCGATGACCCGTTGCCGATCCTGTGTGAAGGCCTGTGGCACGGGCGCATTCTGCAAGCCGCCAGCGGTGAGCATGGGTTTGGCTATGACCCGCTGTTCTGGGTGCCGGAGCGCAATGTCTCCAGCGCCGAACTGAGCCCGGCCGACAAAAACCAAATCAGCCACCGCGCCCGCGCCATGGCGTTGCTGCGCCAGCGCCTGGGTTTGAAATGACCCAGAACACCTCTGCGCAGCCGCTGATCCACGGTGGCGCGCAAACACCACGGGCGGCCCTGCCCCATCTGCCGCCCCTGGCGCTGTACATCCACATTCCGTGGTGCGTGCGCAAATGCCCGTATTGCGACTTCAACTCCCACACCGCAAGCAAAGTGCTGCCGGAAGAAGAGTACGTGGACGCCTTGCTGGCCGACCTGGACCAAGACCTGCACGCCGTTTATGGCCGTGAACTGAGTTCGATCTTCTTTGGCGGCGGCACGCCCAGCCTGTTCAGCGCGGCTGCACTGGGCCGCCTGCTCAAGGGCGTTCAAGCGCGTATCCCGTTTGCTGACGATATCGAGATCACCCTGGAAGCCAACCCCGGGACGTTCGAACAAGAGAAGTTCGTGGCGTACCGCAAACTGGGGATCAATCGCCTGTCCATCGGCATCCAGAGCTTCCAGCAAGAGAAGCTTGAAGCCCTGGGCCGCATCCACAATGGCGATGAAGCCGTGCGCGCAGCCGGCATGGCACGCCAGGCCGGGTTCGACAACTTCAACCTGGACTTGATGCACGGCCTGCCCAACCAGTCCCTGGAGGACGCCTTGGGCGACCTGCGCCAGGCCATTGCACTCAAGCCGACGCACCTGTCCTGGTACCAACTGACCCTGGAACCCAACACCGTGTTCTGGAACCAGCCGCCCGCGCTGCCGGAAGACGACACGCTGTGGGATATCCAGGAAGCCGGCCAGGCGCTGCTGGCCGAACACGGTTACGCACAATATGAAGTCTCGGCCTACGCCCAACCGGGGCGGCCGGCGCGGCATAACCTCAATTACTGGAGCTTTGGTGACTTTATCGGCATCGGCGCCGGCGCCCACGGCAAGCTCAGCCACCCGGACGGGCGCATCATCCGCACCTGGAAAACCCGTGCACCGAAGGACTACCTCAACCCGGCCAAAAGCTTCCAGGCCGGCGCGAAAGAACTGACCAACGATGAACTGCCGTTCGAGTTCCTGATGAACGCGCTGCGCCTCACCGAAGGGGTTGATGCCAGGCTTTACGCCGAGCGCACCGGCCTTGATCTGGCGAGCCTCGACGAAGGCCGCCGCGAGGCAGAACAAAGTGGATTAATGCAGGTCGAACCGTCACGCCTGGCGGCCACCGACCGCGGGCAACTCTTTCTCAATGACCTGTTGCAGAAGTTTTTGAGCTGATAGCTCTTAAGGAAATCGAATGGATCTGGTACTCGACCTGCTCGCCACCGTATCCCGCTGGAGCCGTAGCAACCTGTCGGAAATCTCGTTGGCCCTTGTAGGCTGTTTGCTGGTGCTGTTCGGCGCTGACATCAAGGGCTGGGTCGAAGCGCGCCTGGGCAGCATCGCCGGCGCCTTGCGCGTGCCCTTGATGGCCCTGCTGTGCCTGATCGGCAGCGGCGCAGCGTTGATCTACGCCACGCCGTGGATTGTGCGGGGGTTGAGCCAGTTCAATAACTACAGCCTGGCGCCGGTGTTGATCGTGGTGCTGGTGTTGATTGGGGTAGTGGCAGACCGCCGCTGACCCCAACCCCATCCCCTGTAGGAGCGAGCTTGCTCGCGAAGAACCCATAGGCGACGCAGGCTATCTGATAGCGCTGCGTTATCGTTGACGTTTTTCGCGAGCAAGCTCGCTCCTACAGTTTATTGCTTCTCGAACTTCAAATCCCACACCCCATGCCCCAATCGCTCGCCACGGCGTTCGAACTTGGTGATCGGCCGCTCGGCCGGGCGTGGTACGCATTTGCCGTCTTCGGCCAGGTTGCGATAGCCAGGGGCGACGTTCATCACTTCCAGCATGTATTCCGCGTACGGTTCCCAGTCGGTGGCCATGTGCAGGATGCCGCCCACTTTCAGCTTGCTGCGCACCAGCTCCGCGAAGGAGGCCTGGACGATGCGGCGCTTGTGGTGACGGGCCTTGTGCCATGGGTCGGGGAAGAACAGCATCAGGCGGTCGAGGCTGTTGTCAGCGATGCAGCGGTTGAGCACTTCAATCGCGTCACAGTCGTAGACCCGCAGGTTTTTCAGGCCTTGGGTCAGCACACCGTTGAGCAGTGCGCCGACGCCTGGACGGTGAACTTCCACGCCGATGAAATCCTGCTCCGGGGCGGCCGCAGCCATTTCCAGCAGGGAATGGCCCATGCCGAAACCGATTTCCAGGGAACGTGGGGCTGAACGGCCAAACACCTGGTCGTAGTCCACCGGCGCATCGGCCAGGGGCAACACGAACAGCGGCGTGCCCTGCTCCAGGCCCTTTTGCTGGCCTTCGGTCATGCGGCCGGCACGCATCACAAAACTCTTGATGCGGCGGTGCTTGGACTCGTCGCCCTCTTCCACGGTGTTCGGCGTTTCGTTTGATTCAGTCATCAATAGCTCTTACTTGATCAGACCATCCAGCGGCGAAGAGGCGCTGGCATAGAGTTTTTTCGGCATGCGCCCGGCGAGGTAGGCCAGGCGGCCCGCGACGATGGCGTGGTTCATGGCTTGGGCCATCATGATTGGTTGCTGGGCATGGGCAATGGCCGAGTTCATCAGCACCGCGTCGCAGCCCAGCTCCATGGCGATGGTCGCGTCGGAGGCAGTGCCCACGCCCGCATCCACCAATACGGGGATCTTGGCTTCTTCGAGGATGATCTGCAGGTTGTACGGATTGCAGATACCCAGGCCGGAACCGATCAGACCGGCCAGCGGCATCACCGCGATGCAGCCGATTTCTGCCAGTTGGCGCGCGATGATCGGGTCATCGCTGGTGTACACCATCACATCGAAACCTTCCTTGACCAGGGTTTCGGCGGCCTTGAGGGTTTCGATCACGTTGGGGAACAGGGTTTTCTGGTCGGCCAGCACTTCCAGCTTCACCAGGTTGTGGCCGTCGAGCAGCTCACGGGCCAGGCGGCAGGTGCGCACGGCTTCGATGGCGTCGTAGCAACCAGCGGTGTTTGGCAGAAAGGTGTAACGCTGCGGCGACAGCACTTCGAGCAGGTTCGGCTCGCCCTCGATCTGGCCGAGGTTGGTGCGGCGCACGGCGAAGGTGACGATCTCGGCACCCGAGGCTTCGATGGCCAGGCGGGTTTCTTCCATGTCGCGGTACTTGCCGGTGCCGACCAGCAGACGGGACTGGTAGGTACGACCGGCCAGGACGAAAGGCTTGTCGCTACGAACGATGCTCATGGGAAATCCTCTGGTTGGATGAGGTTCTGCAGAATGCGTTGCGGCCTTGGCGGGCTAGCCGCCGCCGATGGCGTGGACCACTTCGACCTGGTCGTTTTCTTTCAGCGAGGTCTCGGCGTGCTGGCTACGCGGGACGATATCCAGGTTGAGCTCCACTGCGACGCGACGCCCGGTCAGGTCCAGACGGGTCAGCAGGGCCGCAACGGTTTCGCCGTCGGGCAGTTCAAAGGGTTCGCCGTTCAACTGAATGCGCATGCCACGGGCCGCCATCGTTTTTAGGGGCCCGCATTCTAGCGCGATTGGAACCTGAAGGTCAGCTCCAAGCGTCAAGCGGTCAAAGCTGCAAGCGCCACGCCGCCAGGCCCAGGAGGAACCAGCCGAGCAGGAACGCCAGCCCGCCAAACGGCGTGATGATCCCGAGTTTACTGATGCCGGTCATGGTCAGCACATACAGGCTGCCCGAGAACAGCAGGATACCGACGGTAAACGAAATACCCGCCCAGGTGACCAACCGGCCCGGAATATGCGCCGCCAGCAAGGCCACGCCGAACAGCGCCAGGGCATGCACCAACTGGTAGGTCACGCCGGTATGGAAGATCGCCAGGTAGTCGGTGCTCAGGCGGTTTTTCAGGCCGTGGGCGGCGAACGCGCCCAGGGCGACACCGGTAAAGCCGAAAAAGGCAGCCAGCATCAGAAAGCTACGCAGCATGGGGAACTCCAGTCAGACTCATCGGGCAGGGTCTGTATAATGGCCCGCTCAACGGGTTCGGCCAAGCCATCTCTATGCTGCGTGTCCTCTTCAAACGCTTTCTCAACGTCGTGAAATGGTTTGCCATCGGCAGTGTATTGCTGGTGCTGCTGTTTCGTGTGGTGCCACCACCGTTCACTGCGCTGATGGTGGAGCGCAAGGTTGAGTCCTGGATAGATGGCGAACCCATTGACCTGCAACGCAGCTGGGTGCCGTGGGATGAAATCTGCGATGACCTCAAAGTCGCGGTGATGGCCGGTGAAGACCAGCGCTTCCCGCAACATTGGGGCTTTGATTTCGGCGCGATCCAGGCGGCGCTTCTGCACAACGAACGCGGCGGCTCGATTCGCGGTGCCAGCACCCTGAGCCAGCAGGTGTCGAAAAACCTGTTTCTGTGGGCCGGGCGCAGCTATTTGCGCAAAGGCCTGGAGGCGTGGTTTACCGGCTTGATCGAGGTGTTGTGGCCCAAGCAGCGGATTCTTGAGGTGTACCTCAACAGCGTAGAATGGGATGAAGGTGTGTTTGGCGCAGAGGCGGCGGCGCGGCACCATTTTGGCGTGAGCGCCAAGGGGCTTTCGCGGCAGCAGGCCAGTTACCTGGCGGCGGCGTTGCCTAATCCACGGGTGTGGAGTGCCAGCCATCCGACGGCGTATGTGGCACGTAGAGCGGCGTGGATTCGTCAGCAGATGAGCCAGTTGGGTGGGGATGGTTATCTGGTGGAACTGAACAACTCTCGAAAGGCACCTTGGTCCGACTGACACAATACGGGACCTGTGGCGAGGGAGCTTGCTCCCGTGACGGCCCCGGCGGCCAGCGCATATCTACCTGACGCGCCACAGTCCAAATGTGGGAGCTGGCTTGCCTGCGAAGACGGCCTGACAGTCAACACAGCTGGATTGTGTACATATCCATTGCTGCGGTAACGGCTACTTAGGGTTCCGCCCTGACGGCGGCTCACTTTTGAAAGCGCAAAAGTAAGCAAAACGCTCTTGCCCCACCACTCGGCACCTCGCCTAGGCTCGGTGTGCCCGTAATCCGCCAGTGATTTGGGGGGCCGCCGCCACGCGCCATCCATGGCGCGGGGCGGCTAAACCGGCATCCCTGCCGGTTTACCCCCCAAATCACTGTCGAATTCCGGCCAGCGTGGTTTAACGGGGCGCCTAAGATCAAAAGCAGATCAAGAGCGGCTCGCTTCGCATCGTGGTTACCGTCGGCTGCTACAGGCTACAAAGTTGTGTAGATACCTATGCTGCGATGAGGGCAGGTCAGCCAACTTATCTGCAAACTGACACACCGCTATCGCAGGCAAGCCAGCTCCCACAGTGGACTGTGGTGGATTTGAAATTTACGAGCACATACAAAAATGCCCCGATCTTTCGACCGGGGCATTTTTTGTTCACAGCGCTTTACGCAGCGATCGACAACTTCAGCTTGTTCATCGCGCTTTTCTCAAGCTGACGAATCCGCTCGGCCGACACGTTGTACTTCTGCGCCAGGTCGTGCAGCGTGGCTTTTTCTTCTGCCAGCCAGCGCTGGTAGAGAATGTCACGGCTGCGCTCGTCCAACACTTCCAGCGCTTCGTGCAGGTTGTGGTTGGAGTTGTCGCTCCAGTCGGCGTCTTCCAGTTGACGCGCCGGGTCGTACCGGTGGTCTTCCAGGTAGTTGGCCGGCGATTGGAAGGCGCTGTCGTCATCCGCTTCGGCGGCTGGGTCGAAGGCCATATCATGGCCGGTCAGGCGGCTTTCCATCTCGCGCACTTCACGCGGCTCCACGCCGAGGCTTTCGGCCACGCGGTGGACTTCTTCGTTGTTCAGCCACGCCAGGCGTTTTTTCTGGCTGCGCAGGTTGAAGAACAGCTTGCGCTGGGCCTTAGTGGTGGCCACTTTCACGATGCGCCAGTTGCGCAGGATGAACTCGTGGATCTCCGCCTTGATCCAGTGCACGGCAAACGACACCAGGCGCACGCCCATTTCAGGGTTGAAGCGCTTTACAGCCTTCATCAGGCCTACGTTGCCTTCCTGAATCAGGTCGGCCTGGGCCAGACCGTAGCCGCTATAGCTACGGGCGATATGTACGACAAAACGCAGGTGGGCGAGCACCATCTGCCGAGCCGCCCCCAAATCCTGCTCATAGTAGAGACTCTCGGCCAGTTCACGCTCCTGCTCGGGCGTCAGCAATGGAATGCTGTTGACCGTGTGCACATAGGCTTCCAGGTTCGCACCCGGGACCAAGGCATAAGCAGGTTGCAAAGAAGTGGTCATACGAAAAAACCTCCGACTCACATAACTCGTGCAGTTCAGCACTGCGAAAATTGACCTGGGAACCGTAGGACAAGTTCCCTAAACCGCTGATACGGTCAATACAAACGAAACCACATTAATCTGGCATTAACTACTTCGGCGCCAGCTCACGTAAATGCCGCGCTACCGCAATCCAGGCACCGATATACCCCAACAAGACCGCGCCAAGCAAGAGACTCAGACCATCGGCTACCGGCACACCGGCCAGGGCAAAGTCACTGCCATACAAACCGGCCAGCCCGACAACCGCGTCGTTCAGCCAATTCAGGCCAAACGCCAGTACGCCCCAGGACAACACCCCGGCACCCAGGCCATACAGCGCGCCCATGTACAGGAAAGGACGACGTACATAGCTGTCCGTGCCGCCCACCAGTTTAATCACTTCTATCTCGGTGCGACGGTTTTCAATATGAAGACGAATGGTATTACCTATCACCAAAAGTAATGCAGACACTAATAACACCGTCAGACCGAACACAAAGCGGTCACCCAGCTTGAGGATTGCGGCCAGGCGCTCCACCCAGACTAGATCAAGTTGGGCCTGTTGCACCTTCGGCATCTCTGCGAGTTTTTGTCGCAGGGCTTCCAGCGCCGGCTTGTCGACCTCGTTCGGCGTTACCAGCACCACGCCCGGCAGCGGGTTCTGCGGCAGCTCCTTGAGCGCCTCGCCCAGGCCGGATTGCTGCTGGAACTCTTCAAGGGCCTGATCGCGGCTGATGTACTCGGCCTCGGCCACCCCCGGGATGTTCTTGATGTCATCGCGCAGCGCTTCGCCTTCCTTGCTGCTGGTGTCCAGGTTCAGGTACAGCGAAATCTGCGCCGCCCGCTGCCAGGAACCGCCCAGGCGCTCCACATTATTAAGCAACAGCGACAAGCCCATCGGCAGGCTCAAGGCCACGGCCATGACCAGGCAGGTGAAAAAGCTGCCGATCGGTTGCTTGCCCAGGCGACGCAGGCTGTCCAGCAGGCTGGCGCGATGACTTTCGATCCAGGCGTGCACCAGGGTGCCGAAGTCCGGGCCGTCGTCTTCGTCGTGTTTCTTCTTTTTCGGTTGCGGGTCGGCCGGCTTCGGAGCCACCCGTTCTGATACTTTAGGGCTGCGTGTAGCACTCATACGCCAGCCTCCCCATCGCCGATCAGGCGGCCGCGTTGCAGGGTCAGCATGCGATGGCGCATGCGCGCAATCAGGGCCAGGTCGTGGCTGGCGATCAAGACGCTGGTGCCCAGGCGGTTGATGTCTTCGAACACCCCCATAATCTCGGCCGCCAGGCGCGGGTCGAGGTTACCGGTGGGTTCGTCCGCCAGCAGCAAAGCCGGGCGATGGACGATGGCGCGGGCAATACCGACGCGCTGTTGCTGACCGGTGGACAGATCCCCCGGGTAAAGGTCGGTCTTGTCCGACAACGCCACGCGCTCCAGCGCCGAATCCACGCGCTTGACGATTTCGGCTTTGGACAGCCCGAGAATCTGCAGCGGCAGCGCGATGTTGTTGAACACCGTGCGATCGAACAGCAACTGGTGGTTCTGGAACACTACGCCGATCTGGCGGCGCAGAAATGGAATTTGCGCATTGCTGATGGTAGCCAGGTCCTGGCCCGCCAGCAGCAACTTGCCGGTGGTCGGGCGTTCCATGGCCAGCAACAGGCGCAACAGCGTGCTTTTGCCAGCGCCCGAGTGGCCGGTGACAAACAAAAACTCGCCGCGACGCACGCGAAAGCTCAGCTCATGCAGGCCCACATGCCCGTTGGCATAGCGTTTACCGACCTGTTCGAATCGAATCATGAACGCTCCCGCTCGGCAAACAGTGCCTGTACAAAGGGTTCGGCTTCAAAGGTGCGCAGGTCGTCGATGCCTTCACCGACGCCGATATAGCGAATCGGCAACCCGAACTGTTTGGCCAGGGCGAAAATCACACCGCCCTTGGCCGTGCCGTCGAGCTTAGTCAATGCCAAGCCGGTTAGCTGCACCGTCTGGTTGAATTGCTTGGCCTGGCTGATGGCGTTCTGGCCAGTACCGGCGTCGAGCACCAGCAGGACTTCATGGGGTGCATCGGCGTCGAGCTTGCCGATCACGCGGCGCACTTTCTTCAGTTCTTCCATCAAATTGTCTTTGGTGTGCAGGCGGCCGGCTGTATCGGCGATCAGCACATCGATGTTGCGCGCCTTGGCGGCTTGCACGGCATCGAAAATCACCGACGCAGAGTCGGCACCGGTGTGCTGGGCGATCACCGGGATCTTGTTGCGCTCGCCCCACACCTGCAACTGCTCGACGGCGGCGGCACGGAAGGTGTCGCCGGCGGCGAGCATGACTTTCTTGCCTTCACCCTGCAGCTTCTTGGCCAGTTTGCCGATGGTGGTGGTCTTGCCAGCACCGTTGACGCCTACCACGAGGATGACGAACGGCTTTTTCGGCGTGATCACCAGCGGCGCTTCAACCGGTTTGAGCATGGCGGCCAGCTCGGCCTGCAGGGATTTGTACAGCGCATCGGCGTCGGTCAACTGCTTGCGCGCGACCTTCTGCGTCAGGCTCTGGATGATCACGGCGGTGGCTTCGACGCCCACGTCGGCGGTGAGCAGGCGGGTCTCGATGTCTTCCAGCAGTTCGTCATCAATGACTTTCTTGCCCAGGAACAGGCTGGCCATGCCTTCGCCAATACTGGCGCTGGTCTTGCTCAGGCCCTGCTTGAGGCGGGCAAAGAATCCGGTTTTGCTGGTTTCGGTTGCGGCAACGGCGGGTTCTGGCTCGATAACGGCAGGTGCAGCGACAACCGGTGCAGGCACTTCAACGACGGGCGGTGCTTCTGCCACAACCTCTACCGGCGCCGGCTCAACCACTGCAGGAATCGGCGGCACGACGTGCTCGGCCTGAACATCCTCCACCAACGCCACAGGCTCTTCGGCCACGGGCAGCTCCAACCAGGGCTTGTGCTCGGGCTCAGGTTCCGGCTCCGGCTCGGCCTCGACGACCGGCTGCAACACCGGCTCAGCCATCGGCAACACCACCGGTACAGGCGTCTCGGCAACCGGTTCGGCTTCTATTACGGGTTCAGGGGTCGGTTCAGCGTGAACCTGTGGCTGTTCGACGACGGTTTCCTGCGGCTTTTTGCGCAGCCATCCGAACAGGCCTTTCTTCTCGCCAGCCGCAGCTGGGGTCTTCTTGTCGTCGTTGGAACCAAACATGGAGACGGCTATCTCAAGGTAGCGACGCGCAACAGGGCGCGCCGGTAAATAAAATTCGATGCGTAACAGACTGTTTTTTAGCCAGCTCGTTCATGCGCAACATTTTGTAAGGCCTAAATAGGGCCTTCACAAGACAGCCGCAGTGGCCGTCCTTAAGTCGGACCAGTATCCTAGCACCTCCTCGCCCGCCGACGCTAAGACCAAGCGGGCAGCCCAACAGGTTTAAAAACGAATGAATGCTCTAGCCCGCCGCGCCGCAGGCCTGCTGTTCAGCACAGTTTGTCTGCCTCTCTCAGCTTTGGCTGCCGATCCACAACCCACCCATGAATTCACCCTCGATAACGGCCTTAAAGTGGTCGTGCGCGAAGATCATCGCGCGCCAGTGGTGGTTTCCCAGGTCTGGTACAAGGTTGGCTCAAGCTACGAAACCCCGGGCCAGACCGGTTTGTCCCACGCCCTGGAACACATGATGTTCAAGGGCAGCGCCAAGGTTGGCCCCGGCGAAGCCTCGCTGATCCTGCGCGACCTGGGCGCCGAAGAAAATGCGTTCACCAGCGACGACTACACCGCGTATTACCAGGTATTGGCCCGTGACCGCCTGGGTGTGGCCTTTGAACTGGAAGCCGACCGCATGGCCAGCCTGCGCCTGCCGGCCGACGAGTTCAGCCGTGAAATCGAGGTCATCAAGGAAGAACGCCGCCTGCGCACCGACGATAACCCCATGTCCAAGGCGTTCGAGCGCTTCAAGGCCATGGCGTTCCCGGCCAGCGGCTACCACACGCCGACCATCGGCTGGATGGCCGACCTGGACCGCATGAAGGTCGAGGAACTGCGCCACTGGTACCAATCCTGGTACGTGCCGAACAACGCCACCCTGGTGGTGGTCGGCGACGTGACCCCGGACGAGGTGAAAAACCTTGCCCAACGTTACTTCGGCCCGATCCCCAAGCGTGACGTGCCACCGGCAAAAATCCCGATGGAACTGGCCGAGCCCGGCGAGCGCCTGCTGACCCTGCACGTGCAGACCCAACTACCGAGCGTGTTCCTGGGCTTCAACGTGCCCGGCCTGGCCACCGCTGAAGACAAACGTTCGGTGCAGGCCCTGCGCCTGATCTCGGCCCTGCTGGACGGCGGCTACAGTGCACGGATCTCCGAGCAGCTGGAACGCGGTGAGGAGCTGGTGTCCGCCGCATCCACCAACTACGACGCCTATACCCGTGGCGACAGCCTGTTCACCCTCTCGGCCACGCCGAACCAGCAGAAGAAGAAAACCGTCGCCCAGGCCGAAGCCGGCCTGTGGCGCCTGCTCGATGAGTTGAAGGCCAAGCCACCGACCGCCGAAGAACTGGAGCGCATCCGCGCCCAAGTGATTGCCGGCCTGGTGTACCAGCGTGACTCCATCACCAGCCAGGCCACGGCCATTGGCTCCCTGGAAACGGTCGGCCTGTCCTGGAAACTCATGGACACCGAGCTTGCCGACCTGCAAAGCGTGACCCCGGAAGACATCCAGAAGGCTGCACGCACCTATTTCACCCGCGAACGTCTGAGCGTCGCCCATGTTTTGCCTGAGGAGACCGCTCATGAGTGATCGCAAAAACAGCCGCCTGATCCTGCCCGGCCTGATCGCCGTCACCCTGATGGCGGCCAGCGCCGTTTACTTCTTGCGCCCCAGCGAGTCGGTCGCCAGCCAGGCCCTGGACAAGGCCCAAACGGCCAGCACCCTGCAATCCCTGGCGGAACTGGATGGCAAGGCGCCGACCAACCGTAAGCTCGACGTACAAACCTGGACCACCGCCGAAGGCGCCAAGGTGCTGTTCGTCGAAGCCCATGAATTGCCGATGTTCGACATGCGCCTGCTGTTCGCCGCCGGCAGCAGCCAGGATGGCGACGTGCCAGGCCTGGCGCTGATGACCAACGCCATGCTCAACGAAGGCGTGCCGGGCAAGGATGTCAGCCAGATCGCCAGCGGGTTCGAAGGCCTGGGGGCCGACTTTGGCAACGGCGCCTACCGCGACATGGCGCTGGTGACCCTGCGCAGCCTGAGCGACAGCGCCAAGCGTGACGCAGCCCTGTCACTGTTCAACCAGGTGATCGGCCAGCCGACGTTCCCGGCAGATTCCCTGGCACGTATCAAGAACCAGATCCTGGCCGGGTTTGAGTACCAGAAGCAGAACCCCGGCAAACTGGCGAGCATCGAGCTGTTCAAGCGTCTGTACGGCGACCACCCTTACGCGCACCCGAGCGAAGGCACCCCCGAGAGCGTGCCGAAGATTACCCTGGCGCAGTTGCAGGCGTTCCACGCCAAGGCCTATGCGGCGGGTAACGCGGTGATTGCGGTGGTGGGCGACCTGACCCGCGCCGAAGCCGAAGCCATGACGGCCAAGGTGTCCGCCTCGCTGCCCAAGGGCCCGGCCATGGCCAAGATCGCCCAGCCGACCGAACCCAAAGCCGGACTGAGCCGGATCGAGTTCCCATCCAAGCAGACCCACCTGCTGTTTGCGCAGTTGGGCATTGACCGTGCCGACCCGGACTACGCAGCCTTGTCCCTGGGTAACCAGATCCTTGGCGGCGGCGGCTTCGGCACCCGTTTGATGAGCGAAGTGCGGGAGAAACGCGGCCTGACCTACGGCGTGTACTCCGGCTTCTCACCGATGCAGGTGCGCGGCCCGTTCATGATCAACCTGCAGACCCGCGCCGAAATGAGCGGTGGCACCTTGCGCCTGGTGGAGGACGTACTGGCTGACTACCTCAAGACCGGCCCGACGCAAAAAGAACTGGATGACGCCAAGCGCGAGCTGGCCGGCAGCTTCCCGCTGTCCACCGCCAGCAATGCCGATATCGTCGGGCAGTTGGGCGCCATGGGTTTCTACAACCTGCCGCTGAGCTATCTGGAAGATTTCATGAAACAATCCCAGGCCCTGACCGTCGATCAGGTCAAGGCTGCAATGAACAAACACTTGAGCGCCGACAAGATGGTCATCGTGACCGCCGGCCCGACGATTGCGCAAAAGCCACTACCGCCCCCCACTGATAAACCTGCCGAGCAGCCGCTCGGGGTTCCGGAGCATTAATGGCCAGTTCATCTCGCCCGAAAAAACCTGTCCACAACGTGCATAACGGTGTGGGCCAACTGCGCATCATTGGCGGTGAATGGGGCAGCCGCAAGCTGAGCTTCCCCGACGTCGTGGGCCTGCGCCCGACGCCCGACCGCGTGCGCGAAACCCTGTTCAACTGGCTCGCGCCGTACATTGGCGGGGCCAAGGTGCTGGACCCGTTCGCTGGCAGCGGCGCGCTGTTCCTGGAGGCGCTGTCCCGTGGCGCGGCCCAGGGCCAGGCGCTGGACGCCAGCAATGTGGCGGTGTCCAGCCTCAAGGAGCACCTGGGCACGCTGCGTTGCACCACCGGCCAGGTGCAGACGGCCGACGCGCTGCGCTACCTGGAAACCCAGGCAGCCACTGAATACGACGTAGTGTTCCTCGACCCGCCGTTCAACCAGAACCTGCTGCCGGCCGTCTGCACCCTGCTGGAAGAACGCCAGTGGCTGGCAGCGGATGCCTGGATCTACACTGAGAGCGAGACCGCGCCCTCCACGCTCGGCCTGCCCAGTGGCTGGCGCCTGCACCGGGAGCAGAAGTCCGGGCGGGTGTATTACGCGTTGTGGCATCGCGCCCTGTAGGAGCGAGCTTGCTCGCGAAGGTCAAACAGGCGACACGGGCTGTCTGACAGCGCCGCGTTATCGTTAACGTTTTTCGCGAGCAAGCTCGCTCCTACACGGCAGCGGGTAATTCATGATTCCATCGACAGACCGCTTCAAACCCGCCTTCGGCCTCGGCAACCCCCACTTGCAGACACTGTGGGGGCCGCTGTGGCGGCCGACCACCCACATCGAACGCCAACGCGAGCGCTTGTGGCTGGACGACGGCGATTTTCTCGACCTCGACTGGCATGGCCCCCATGACGTGCAAGCGCCCTTGGTGCTGGTGTTGCATGGGCTGACCGGCTCGTCCAACTCGCCCTACGTGGCCGGCCTGCAAAAAGTCCTGGCCGCCCAAGGCTGGGCCAGCGCTGCGCTGAACTGGCGTGGTTGCTCGGGCGAACCCAACCTATTGGCTCGCAGCTATCACTCCGGCGCCAGCGAAGACCTGGCAGCCGCGATTGCTCATCTGCGCGCCAAGCGGCCATTGGCGCCCTTGTATGCCGTGGGTTATTCCCTGGGTGGCAATGTGTTGCTCAAGCATTTAGGGGAAACCGGCCAGGCCTCGGGCTTGCAGGGCGCCGCGGCGGTGTCGGTGCCGTTTCGCCTGGATCAATGCGCCGATCGCATCGGCCTGGGGTTCTCGCGGGTGTATCAGAAGCACTTCATGCGCGAGATGCTCGCGTATATCCGCGTCAAGCAACGCCAATTCCTGCAGGACGGTCGTGAGGATGGGCTCAAAACCCTGGAGGCCCTTGGCTCCTTGGAAAAGATGCGCACGTTCTGGGACTTCGACGGGCGGGTAACCGCGCCGCTGCACGGTTTTATCAGTGCTGAAGACTACTATCGCCGCGCCTCGAGCCGTTATTACCTGGGCGATATCCGTACGCCCACGTTGATTATCCAGGCGGCCGATGACCCGTTTGTATTTGCGCACAGCTTGCCTGACGCCAGTGAGCTGTCGGACTGCACCGAGTTCGAGTTGCTGGCCAAGGGCGGGCATGTGGGGTTTGTGGAGGGTTCGCTGAAGCGTCCTGGTTACTACCTGGAACGCCGGATCCCTGACTGGTTACTGACACAACGCGGTTAAACATGTGGGAGCGGGCTTGCTCGCGAAGGCGGTGTATCAGTCACACCTGTATCGACTGACACTCTGCATTCGCGAGCAAGCCCGCTCCCACATTTGATTGGGTTTGCAGATCGAGCCTTAGTCGCCCGTTGCTATTTCCCGGGCTGGGTCAGTAATCCACTCACTCCACGACCCCGCATACAACTTGCCCAGCGGGTACCCCGCCAGGCTCAACGCAAACAGGTTATGGCACGCCGTCACCCCAGACCCGCAATACGCCACCAATTCCTGCGCCGGGCGCCCTTGCAACTGCGCGGCAAAGCGCTGCTTGAGCTGCTCGGCCGGCAGGAAGCGGCCGTCGCTGCCCAGGTTTTCACTGAACGCCGCGCACTGCGCGCCGGGGATATGCCCGGCAATTGGGTCGATGGGCTCTACGTCACCACGAAAACGCGGCTGGGCGCGGGCGTCGATCAAGGTCAGGCCGGGTTGGCCCAGGCGTTTTTGCAGGTGTTCGGCATCCAGCAATAGCCGAGAATCCGGCGTACCGGCGAAGGTGCCCGGCTCAACCACAGGCGCGTCCAGACTCAGGGGGAAACCCGCGGCATGCCAGGCCTTGAGGCCACCATCGAGAATAAACACGCCATCACGCTTGCCCAGCCAGGCCAGCAGCCACCAGGCACGGGCGGCGTAGGCTCCGGGGCCGTCGTCATACAGCACCACATCGGTGTCGGCACTGATACCCCAGGCCCGCAGTTGCCTGGCGAACGTGTCCGCCGCCGGCAAAGGATGACGACCGGTCACGCCCTTGGTCACCGGGCCGCTCAGGTGGCGCTCAAGGTCGGCGTATTGCGCGCCCTCGATATGCCCTTCGGCGTAACTGCACAAGCCGTAGTCCGGGTCTTCCAGGGCAAAGCGGCAATCCAGGATCACCCACCCGCTCGACTGTTGGCGCTCGGCCAATTGCTGGGGGCTGATCAGTTGGGCAAGCGGCATGACTGACTCCTGTGAATACAAAGGGGAAAGGTCTTACTTCACTTCTTCCAGTGCCTGATTCAACGGCACGTAAAACTCTTTGAACAAGGCGTCCACCGCCTCTTTGGCCTGCGGCGTGACAAACCCCGCCTCCAGCACCAGCACCTGATAGACCCCGCGCTTGATCGCCTCGGCGCTCAGGTGGGTGGATTTTTCATTGGTGGTGCACAAAAAGCGCACCCAGGAGGTGAGGATAATCCAGGCATTAAGGGTCAGGGCTTCGGTTTGCACCGGGTCCATATTGAGAATGCCGGCGTCTACAAAGCCTTGGTAGATGGCGCCGCCCTGGATCAGGCAACGCTGGGAAAAACGCCGGTAGCCGGTCGCCAGTTCCGGGTCGCTCTCCAACAGGTGTTCGAGGTCGCGGTGCAGGAAGCGATAACGCCACATGCCGGCCAATACGGCTTGCAGGTAAAAGCGCTTGTCCTCCACCACCATCGTGCGTCCCTGGGGCGGACGCAGGAAACTGTCTACCAACGCTTCATATTCGCGGAACAGCACGGCGATGATCGCCTGCTTGTTAGGGAAGTGGTAGTACAGGTTGCCCGGAGAAATTTCCATGTGGGCGGCAATGTGGTTGGTACTGACACTGCGCTCGCCCTGCTGGTTAAAAAGCTCCAGGCTGGTTTGCACAATGCGCTCGCTGGTCTTTACTCGTGGTGCCATAGGGGATCAGCTTCTATACACGGGATGGGGCATCTTACGGCCTAACCCGGCCAGGATAAATCTGGATGTTACTGCAATGTTATTTGACAATTTAGAGCAATGACTCTAAAAATCCAGGCAGACCAATAACAAACGGTGCCGCGCTATGTCTGCCAACGTTGCCTACCTGCAAGATTCCCAGGCGCTGGATCAACTCCAGGACCTGTTCGACGCCCAACGCCGCGCGTATGCCGCCAACCCGATGCCGCCGGCCGGGCAGCGCCAGCAATGGCTCAAGGCCCTGAGAGATCTGCTGAGCGACGAACGCCAGGCGCTGATCGATGCGATCAGCGAGGATTTTAGCCATCGCAGCGCCGACGAAACCCTGTTTGCCGAATTGATGCCCAGCCTGCATGGCATTCACTACGCGAGCAAACACCTCAAGGGCTGGATGAAACCTTCCCGCCGCGCTGTAGGCATTGCCTTCCAGCCCGCCTCAGCCAAAGTCATTTACCAGCCACTGGGCGTCGTCGGCGTCATCGTGCCGTGGAACTACCCGCTGTACCTGGCCATCGGCCCGTTGGTGGGGGCGTTGGCTGCCGGTAACCGGGTGATGCTCAAGCTCAGTGAGTCTACGCCGGCTACCGGTGAGCTGCTCAAGGCGTTGCTGGCCAAGATCTTCCCTGAGGACCTGGTGTGCGTCGTGCTGGGCGAAGCTGACGTGGGCATGGCGTTTTCCAAGTTGCGCTTCGATCACCTGCTGTTCACTGGCGCTACCAGCATAGGCAAGCACGTGATGCGTGCGGCGGCCGAAAACCTCACGCCGGTGACTCTGGAGCTGGGCGGCAAATCGCCGGCGATCGTTTCGGCCGATGTGCCGCTCAAGGACGCCGCCGAACGCATCGCCTTCGGCAAAGCCTTGAACGCCGGGCAAACCTGCGTGGCACCGGATTATGTGCTGGTACCGGAAGATCGCGTAGAGGGCTTTGTCGAGGCGTATTCCAAGGCCGTTCGTGGGTTTTACCCGACGCTGGCCGACAACCCGGACTACACCGCCATCATCAACGAACGCCAACTGGCTCGGCTCAATGCCTATGCCAAGGACGCCACCGACAAAGGTGCCACTTTGATCCCGCTGTACGAGCAAGGCCAGGCGCGGCGAATGGTCCACAGCCTGCTGTTGAATGTCAGCGACGACATGACCGTGATGCAGGACGAAATCTTCGGCCCGCTCCTGCCCATCGTGCCGTATCGCGGCCTTGACCAAGCCTTTGCCTACATCAACCAGCGCCCTCGCCCACTGGCCTTGTATTACTTCGGCTACAACAAAGGCGAACAAGCCCGGGTGCTCCACGAAACCCATTCCGGTGGTGTATGCCTGAACGACACCTTGCTGCACGTCGCCCAGGACGATATGCCGTTCGGTGGCATCGGCCCGTCGGGCATGGGCCATTACCACGGTCACGAAGGTTTCCTGACGTTCAGCAAGGCCAAGGGTGTGCTGGTCAAACAGCGCCTGAACGCGGCGAAGTTGATCTACCCGCCCTATGGCAAGTCGATCCAGAAGCTGATCCAGAAGCTGTTTATCCGCTGATAACCGCCACCTTCGGGACAATAAAAACAATGAACCCCAGCCTGACTGATTCACCCGCGCTGTCACGGCGCGGCGTCTTGAAAATCGGCCTGTGTGCCAGCGCCTTCCTCGCCACCGCCGGGCTGGGCGCCAGCCTCAGCGGTTGCTCCAGCAGTACGCCGGCCAGCGGCTTTGCGATGTTGCGCACCAGCGACTTGCCGTTCTTACGGGCGGTGATCCCGGTGTTGCTGGAAGGCGCGGCCAGCGCCGAGCAAGTGTTTGCCGGCATTGAGGACACCCTGAAAAAGCTCGATTACAGCCTGCAGCACTTGTCGCCCGAGATGTTCAAACTCACTCAGCAATTATTCGACGTGCTGGCAATGGGCATCACCCGCGGCCCGCTGACCGGTATCTGGGGCAGTTGGGAAAATGCCAGCAGTGAGCAGATCCGCAATTTCCTGCACCGCTGGGAAAACAGCTACCTGAACCTGTTGCGCATGGGCCAGGGCTCACTGCTCAAGCTGGTGATCATGGCCTGGTACTTCCGGCCCGAGTCCTGGGCCCATTGCGGCTACCCCGGCCCGCCGAAGATCTAGCGTTGAAACTTCAATGAACAATGTGGGAGCGGGCTTGCTCGCGAATGCGGTGTCTGAGCAACGCATGTATCGACTGACACTGCGCATTCGCGAGCAAGCCCGCTCCCACATAGGCCGCAACTTCGTACAAAAATAAGAGTGCCCTGCTATGCCCGTACCCGATCTGTTCCGCGACGGCCTGGCCCGTGGCTGGAAAACCCACAATGGCGCCGCCCTGGATAACGACCTCACCCTGGAAGCGGATGTCGCCATCATCGGCAGCGGCGCCGGGGGCGGTACCACCGCCGAAATCCTCAGCGCCGCCGGCTACAAAGTGTTGCTGATCGAAGAAGGCCCGCTCAAGACCAGCAGCGACTTCAAGCTGCTGGAAGACGAAGCCTACGCCAGCCTTTACCAGGAAGGCATCGGGCGGATGAGCAAGGACGGCGCTATCACCATCCTGCAGGGCCGGGCCGTGGGCGGTACTACGTTGATCAACTGGACCTCCAGCTTTCGCACCCCCGATGCCACCCTCTCGCATTGGGCCAGCGAATATGCGGTCAAAGGCCATAGCAGCGCCGAAATGGCGCCCTGGTTCGAAAAAATGGAACAGCGCCTGGGCATCGCGCCGTGGGCGCTGCCGCCGAATGCCAATAACGATGTGATCCGCAAAGGCTGCGAAAAGCTCGGCTATAGCTGGCATGTGATCCCGCGCAATGTGCGCGGCTGCTTCAACCTGGGGTACTGCGGCATGGGCTGCCCGGTCAACGCCAAGCAGTCAATGCTGGTGACGACTATCCCGTCCACCCTGGAAAAGGGCGGCGAACTGCTTTACCTGGCTCGCGCCGAACGGCTCATCTACAGCGGCGACACCATCAGCAGCCTCGAATGCGTGGCCATGGACGAGCGCTGCGTAGCGCCCACCGGGCGCAAGATCAGCGTGAAAGCCAAGCACTATGTGCTGGCGGGCGGCGGCATCAACAGCCCAGCCCTGCTGATGCGCTCGGACGCACCCGACCCGCACTCGCGGTTGGGCAAGCGCACCTTCCTGCACCTGGTCAATTTCTCCGCCGGGCTGTTCGACGAGGTGATCAACCCCTTCTACGGCGCGCCGCAATCCATCTACTCCGACCATTTCCAATGGCAGGACGGCACTACCGGCAAAATGTCCTACAAACTGGAAGCACCACCCTTGCACCCAGGCCTGGCAAGCACCCTGTTCGGTGGCTACGGCAACCAGAACGCCTTGGACATGAACCAATTACCCCATACCCACGCCATGCTCGCCCTGCTGCGCGACGGTTTTCACCCCGACAGCCCAGGCGGAACCGTGGAGTTACGCGGTGACGGCACGCCAGTGCTCGACTATCAGGTCTCGCCCTACGCCTGGGACGGCCTGCGCCGGGCCTTCCACAGCATGGCCGAGATTCAGTTCGCGGCGGGGGCCAAATCGGTCAAGCCCTTGCATCACGACGCGCGCTTTGTGAACAACCTGGCCGAAGCGCGCAGCGTGATCGACGGTCTGAACCTGGAACTGCATCGCACCACCCTGGGCAGTGCCCACGTGATGGGCGGTTGTGCCATGGGTGAAGATCCAAAAAATGCCGTGGCCGATAGCCTGGGTCGCCACCATCAGTTGCGCAATCTGTCGATCCACGACGGCTCGCTGTTCCCCACCAGCATTGGCGCCAACCCGCAATTGTCGGTGTACGGATTGACCGCGCAACTGGCGAGCGCATTGGCCGAACGTCTGAAAACGGCATGAAAAGACAGGGTATTCACGGTATCTATCTACATAAGTCGACTTGGCCCACCGGTAATGCTGCGATACCATCCGGTTCCCCAACGGACTCCGCCAGGACGACGCGATGAACCGAGTGTTGTACCCAGGTACCTTCGACCCGATTACCAAAGGCCATGGCGATCTGGTCGAACGCGCCTCTCGCCTGTTCGACCATGTGATCATCGCGGTCGCGGCCAGCCCCAAGAAAAACCCGCTGTTTCCCCTGGAACAACGTGTGGAGCTGGCGCAAGAGGTCACCAAGCACCTGCCAAATGTGGAAGTAGTGGGCTTTTCGACATTGCTGGCGCATTTTGCCAAGGAGCAGAACGCCAATGTGTTCCTGCGTGGCCTGCGCGCGGTGTCGGACTTCGAATACGAATTCCAGCTGGCCAACATGAACCGCCAATTGGCGCCGGACGTCGAAAGTCTGTTCCTTACGCCGTCGGAGCGTTATTCGTTCATTTCCTCGACGTTGGTTCGTGAAATCGCCGCTTTGGGCGGAGATATCACCAAGTTCGTCCACCCAGCCGTGGCCGATGCGCTGACGCTACGCTTCAAGAAGTAAGGCTGCTCGGTCGGTGCCTGCTCGCACTGCGGGCGCCAATGCGGCACAATTGCGCGCATTAGTTTTCAGATGCCTTGGCAGAGTGCCCTGGCAGGAGTTTCCATGTCCCTGATCATCACCGACGATTGCATCAACTGCGACGTCTGCGAACCCGAGTGCCCGAACGCCGCCATTTCCCAGGGCGAAGAGATCTATGTGATCGACCCTAACCTGTGCACCCAGTGCGTCGGCCACTACGACGAACCGCAGTGCCAGCAGGTATGCCCGGTGGATTGCATTCCGCTGGATGAGGCACACCCTGAGACTGAAGAGCAGTTGATGGAGAAGTACCGCAAGATTACCGGTAAGGCCTAAGCCTCTTCATTGCCCGTAAAGGCCTCTTCGCGAGCAAGCCCGCTCCCACATTGACCGAGTTTCTTCAGGTTAAATGCAGTCAAATGTGGGAGCGGGCTTGCTCGCGAAGGCTGCATCAGCCCTCCGCACCATTCAGCTCTGACACTTGGGGCAAAACACACTCGCCCGCTGCCCCAGCACCACATTGCGCAGCTCAGTACCGCAGACCTTGCACGCCTCGCCGCCCCGGCCATACACGAACAGTTCCTGCTGGAAATACCCCGGCTGCCCATCGCCACCGATAAAGTCCCGCAACGTGGTACCGCCCCGCTCAATGGCAGCGGCCAGCACCCGCTTGATCTCAATCGCCAGCTTCAAATAACGCCCGCGTGAAATCCCCCCGGCGGCGCGGCGCGGGTCAATCCCCGCCGCAAACAGCGCCTCTGTCGCATAGATATTGCCCACGCCCACCACCACCGCGTTGTCCATGATGAACGGCTTCACCGCCATCGACTTGCCGCGAGACAGCTGGAACAAGCGCTCGCCATCAAACAGGTCGGTCAACGGCTCTGGCCCCAGCCGCATCAGCAACTCATGGTTGTGCGGGTCGAGGCTCCAGAGCATCGCGCCGAAACGCCGCGGGTCGGTGTAGCGCAGGGCCATACCCGATTCCAGCTCAATATCCACATGTTCATGCTTGGCCGCCGGCATGCCGACTTCCACCAGGCGCAAGTTGCCCGACATGCCCAGGTGGCTGATCAAGGTGCCCACTTCGGCATTGATCAACAGGTATTTGGCCCGGCGCTCCACCAGCACGATGCGCTGCCCCGACAGGCGCACATCCAGGTCTTCCGGAATCGGCCAGCGCAGGCGCCGCTCACGCACTACCACGCGGCTGACGCGCTGGCCTTCCAGGTGCGGGGCGATCCCGCGGCGGGTGGTTTCGACTTCTGGTAACTCGGGCATGTGTACCTCTTGAATAACGGGTCAGTGCGCGCCCAGTTCGCGGATCGACAACTTCAGGCTCTCGAAGTCGTAGTCCGACAGGCCCACGTAATCCAGCACCAGATGGCCGATGGCATTCCACTCATGGTCCACCGCCTGGTTACCCAGTACGCGATAGGACGAACAGATATGCTCGGCCATCTTCAAAATGGCCAGCAGGTTCTTGAGCTGCGGGTTGCGCGACGTCTCATCGCTGAAAATCGCCAGAGCGTTGTGGTGATTGGCGATGGCGTCGGTCACATGCTCCGGCAGGCGCCAGGACTTGGCGGTGTAGTAGCCAACCACCGCATGGTTGGTGTGGAACGCTTTGTTTTCGGTGTCGACCACGCGGCAATCCGGGCCGGCATTGGCGTAGGCTTCTTCCAGTACCGCCATGTAATTGGGGAAGCGCTTGAGCATCAGCGGCACGCCACAATCATGGAACAGGCCCAAGGCATAGGCTTCGTCCACGGCCTGGGAGCCAGTGCGCTTGGCCAGGCTGAGGCAGGTCATGGCCACATCCTGGGCGGTGTCCCAGAAGCGGTTGAGGGTGACGATGGTGTCGTCGCACATCTCGCTCTTGATCGACTGCGCGTTGATCAGATTGATGATCGAACGGCTGCCCAGCAGGTTCACCGCACGCTGGATCGAAGCGATCTTGTTGCTCAGGCCGTAATACGGCGAATTGACGATCTTGAGCAGCGCGCCGGACAAGCCCGGGTCCTGGGAGATCAGCCGCGCAATCACTTCCAGGTCCGGGTCGGGCATGTACTGCTCCATCTGCAAATCCACCATGATTTGCGGTTGAGGCGGCACGCTGATGCCTTGCAGGGCCTGTTGGATCTGCTCGGGGGAAAGCTCTTGGGACATAAGTACACACTCTGGGCTAGGCGCGAATTCTACCCCTTATGCCGACATGGCCGACACCCAAAAACCCAACTGTGAAATCGGATCAAATGTGGGAGCGGGCTTGCTCGCGAATACGGTGGACCAGCCAATACATTCGGCGACTGGCACCCCGCTTTCGCGAGCAAGCCCGCTCCCACATGTCCGGCGGTGCCGCCAAGTAATACACAACACGCTATACTCCCGCTCTTTTTTCCGGAGCGACGTCATGTCCCTGCCAAGCCTGCGTCTCAAAGCCAACGCCGATCGTCGTTTGCGCAACGGCCACCTGTGGGTCTACAGCAACGAAATCGACGTGGCCGCCACCCCACTCCACGGCTTCCAGGCAGGCGACCAGGCTATCCTGGAAGCAGCCGGCGGCAAGACCCTGGGCATCGTGGCCATGAGCCCGAACAACCTGATCTGCGCCCGCCTGCTGTCGCGCGACATCAAGTTGCCACTGGACAAGTCGCTGCTGGTACACCGCCTCAACGTGGCCCTGTCCCTGCGTGACCGCCTGTTCGACAAGCCGTTCTACCGCCTGGTCTACGGTGATTCCGACCTGTTGCCGGGCCTGGTGGTCGACCGCTTCGGCGACATTCTGGTGGTACAGATCGCCTCGGCGACCATGGAAGCCCATAAAGAAGATGTGATCGCCGCGCTGACCCAAGTGCTCAAGCCCAGCGGCATCCTGTTCAAGAACGACTCCGCCGCACGCGACGCCGAAGGCCTCAACCGCTACGTCGAAACCGTATTCGGCCTGGTGCCGGAGTGGGTGGCGCTGGAAGAAAACGGCGTGAAATTCGAAGCCCCGGTGATCCAGGGCCAGAAAACCGGCTGGTTCTACGACCACCGCATGAACCGCGCCCGCCTGGCCCCGTATGCCAAGGGCAAGCGCGTACTGGACCTGTACAGCTACATCGGCGGCTGGGGCGTGCAAGCGGCGGCCTTTGGCGCCAGTGAAGTGTTCTGCGTCGACGCCTCCGCCTTCGCCCTCGACGGCGTAGAACGCAACGCCGCACTGAACGGCTTTGCCGAGAAGATGACCTGCATCGAAGGCGACGTGTTCGAAGCCTTGAAGGAACTGAAAGCCAGCGAAGAACGCTTCGACGTGATCGTCGCCGACCCACCGGCCTTCATCAAACGCAAAAAAGACATGAAAAACGGCGAAGGCGCCTACCGCCGCCTCAACGAGCAAGCCATGCGCCTGCTCAGCAAGGACGGCATCCTCGTCAGCGCCTCGTGTTCCATGCACCTGCCGGAAGATGACCTGCAAAACATCCTGCTGACCAGCGCCCGCCACCTGGACCGCAACATCCAGATGCTCGAACGCGGCGGCCAAGGCCCGGACCACCCGGTGCACCCGGCGATTGCCGAGACGCGGTATATCAAGAGCATTACGTGCCGGTTGTTGCCTAATAGCTGATTAACATCTGAATGGGGGATCCAAAATGGATCTCCCATGATTTCATTACATCTAAGCCATTCCGCCCGACCGTATTTTACCGACTGCCTATTAAGCATAGAATAACTACCCCACGCCACTTCGTAGTACCAATCCGACAAAAAAACTCGAACATTCCTACGCGTTTTTTTCTTGAAATTTCATCATTAAATCCTATTATTCAATTGTCACCGATGACGGCGACACTTTAATTAAATATAAAGTTGAAAATAAGGAGATCCAAAATGAAAAATATCAAACTGGAAACTTCCCACATCGCCAACTTGGCTTTCTTGGTAGCACTGAAAGCCCGCTAAGCAACTAAAACGCTGGGGAGTGCCGGCTACCCAGCGTTTTTCCGCTCCGCACGGAGGCAGTGCAATGCAGATAAACCCTTATATATTTATACTCCCAAAAACACCTACAGCGATAGTTTGGAACTATAAAAATCACAAACAATACGAGCTCAATCTAGAATACTCAGTACGACTCACCAAACTGATAAACGATCCAAAAATCTTCGACAATTCAAACCCAATAGACACTCAGCTATTAGAAGCCGAAATTTTGACAGACACACCTTCTCCGCCAATTAATTGGGGCTGGGATGAGTTATCAAAAATTTTCCATATTGGCACCAAAAACATACCTTGCGATCAAATGCCCGAAAACGCAGACGAATGGGCGAGCATCTACCTAGACCATTGTACAAAAACATTATCAACACCTCCCCCTCCAGACCGAATACACAAACACAAAGCTGACACTCCATTAATTCGCTTGCCAGCACCTATCAACCTGTCAGAGAACTCACTTCAAAGTGCATTGCTCACCCGAAAAACCTGCCGTTCATTCACAGGCGAATCCGTTGCCCTGCAAACCATAAGTACAATTCTTTACTTGTGCTTAGGACACTTAAACGAAAGAGCAAACAATGTTGATGAAAGTATTGCGAAAGGACTCGAAGCCCGAAGGAGCAGCCCTTCCGGTGGGGGATTAAACGCGTGTGAAGGTTTCCTTTACGCTAAAAATATAGATGGGTTGAAGCCCGGCATTTACGCTTATAACGCATCCGAGCACACTCTAAGTACCGTCAATACGCAACTGAAAACGGCATTGGGGCAAGTGCTTTCAGGACAGCACTTCATTAACGAACTCCCGGCAGGTCTCTTCATCACTTGTCGATTTGACAAACTCTGGTGGAAATACGAGCACTCACGAGCTTATCGAATGGCTTATGTCGAAGCGGGTCATATTTCACAAACCTACCAACTGGTCGCGACAGCGATGGGACTGAGCACTTGGTTAACGGGCGCACTTACAGACAATCAGGTTGAATCCTTATTAGGATTTGAAGAAAACAATCCTGAACAAGTCTTATTTTTTGTCGGGTGCGGTAAAAGCGACGGACAAGTGATATGCAGGGAACTAAAATCGCTGCTAAACAACCGAGGGTAGGAATTATGGTTGAGCCGCTCATCGACTCTAATCTGTGGAAAGCCAGCTTCACTCTTGGAGACTGGAACACCCGCGCATCAGTAAGAACCAGTGATTACCAATACAAGTTACCTCCAGATTTAGAGAAACAGCTGGAGTCAAGAGATTGGTTTCCTCCCGCCCTACTTCCCTATCTTAAACATCCGGAAGTCAAATTAGCCGACAAAGCCATCACTAAGCGTCTCTGCGCCAATCACTTAGTAAACGTCCTAAACTACACAACACTACTTGAACACCAGATCGTTAATCGCTCCGTAGAACTAATAATTCATGACGAGCTTGAATTTACGATACCTTCTCGTATGAAAACAGCGGCACTGCAGCTTTACACTGACGAAGGTTATCACGCGCTATTCTCCTATCAGCTTGCCGAACAAGTCAGTAAATTTTATGATATGGCAACTCAATCAACTATCCACAGACGAATAACAAAACTCAATCAGCTAATCCATACCACCCCGAATAAGCAGAAGTCGATCACGTGGCTTCTAATTGGTTTCGTATCGGAAACCATCATTGCAAAAGATCTACGTGATGTTTATCAAAAAAACTTGGTCTGCTGCGTTCAGGAGATGCTCAAAGATCACCTCGCTGACGAGGCCCGACACAGTCGATATTTTAGCGAAGTCTTTCATTATTTGTGGATTCAGATGAGTGACGAGCAACGAATTTTATCTGCCAAACAGCTCTTAGATATTATCCTTATTTTCTTTGAGACGGATAAAAAATGGCTCGAATTGAGTTTACGAAGCGTGCAATTAAGTGAGACCACCGTCGATCAAGTCGTGACCATGATGGCTGACCCGCACGCTCATATTCTTCGCGCTCGCGAAGGTGCCAGCACCACATTTCAAGCATTGAAAAAAGCAGGTTTTTTTAAACGAACTGATATTCGCCAGCTGTTCTCAAATGTGGGGCTTATAGATGAATAAGACACGTACCGCTAACGGTAACAAAAAAAGACAAAGGTCGGCGATCGTGCTATTAATGACCATGGTGTTACTTGGTGTTTTCCCTCTAGATGTCTTACTCCCTTCTTTCCCCGCACTGGCTGAACACTTTCAAAATAAACCTTCGGATATTGCGTTCTCTATTAGCCTTTTTGCTATCGGTATCTCCCTATCACAACTTTTAATCGGACCACTCTCAGATATCGTAGGGCGCAAGGGGTTGTTGATTAGCGGGATGGTTGTATCCATTGCAGGTGCCACCGGTTGCGTATTCTCTACCGAATATATGTGGTTTCTGATATTTAGAATGGTCCAAGCCATCGGTTGCGGCTGCTTCGTGCTGTCACAGGCGTTGGTTCAGGATATGTTTGAAGGTAAAGAAAGGGACCAGTTGAGAATTCTGATGATCACGGCGAGTGGCATTTTTATTTCAATATCTCCGCTACTTGGTAGTGTACTGCAACAGCTTTTTGACTGGCCTGGCAGCTTTTTTCTTTTTATCGTATTGGCCCTTGGCGTTTTGTCAATCGCGTATTTTTTACTAGACAATCATCATGTAAACTCTCATCCAAAAGAAGATATTTTCTGCGCTTATCAACGGGTACTCAGCAACCGCAGTTTCGTCGGTTACTGGTTAATTGCAGCAATTGCTTTCGCCTGCCACTTTTCATTCATCGTCATATCACCGCTCATCTTCATGGATCAGTTGCAGCTATCCACTTATGAATTCTCACTAGCCTTGCTACTTTACGGCGCGGCGTATATTGCTGGCGGCATCGTAGCTCGCATACTCGCTAATAGGCTGGCGCCCAAGGTTCAAATCGTGCTCGGTTTGGCCCTGATTTTTTGTTCTGGGCTATTGATGCTCTTTTTTTCAAGCACTTTTGAGCTTTCAACGATGACAGTATTAATCCCAATGATCGTCTGCACCACCGGAACTACCATTTGTCGGCCCATCGCTACCTCTAAAGCTATGGACGTGTTTCCGGAAAATGCAGGCACCGCGGCGTCGGCTGGGAACACTTTAATTTTTATACTGGGTGGATTGATTAGCGCATTGATCAACATGAGTACAGATAACCCGCAGATGACCCTGGCATTAGCTTTTTTGCTGCTGAGTACAGCGGCCCTCGTGTTGAATTCGTTGATTTCACGTCGCCTGGAATTGCTGAACGTCGGCTGAACCCGCCAATACACATACGCCCATTCCCTCCAGCCGCCAGCGGTGTAGAATCGGCCCTATTCATCGCCAGTCATCCCCCGGCGGGTTTATGAGCTCGAGGCCCAAGCAAGCGGCGATCCCGCGATGCGAGTGGCAACTACCGGACACACGGTCATTTTCTGAGTGTTCCAGTCGTCAATTAGAAGCTCACTCCCCTTTAGTACTTGATTAGCCGCCCGGAGTGCTCCAATGCCTGATTACCGCTCGAAAACATCCACCCACGGCCGCAACATGGCCGGTGCGCGCGCGCTGTGGCGTGCCACGGGAATGAAAGATGACGACTTCAAGAAGCCGATCATCGCGATTGCCAACTCGTTCACCCAGTTCGTGCCGGGCCATGTTCACCTCAAGGACCTGGGCCAACTGGTCGCCCGCGAGATCGAACGCGCCGGTGGCGTGGCAAAAGAATTCAATACCATTGCCGTGGACGACGGCATCGCCATGGGCCATGACGGCATGCTGTATTCGCTGCCGAGCCGCGAGATCATCGCCGACTCCGTGGAATACATGGTCAACGCCCACTGCGCCGACGCCATTGTGTGCATCTCCAACTGCGACAAGATCACCCCCGGCATGTTGATGGCTGCCTTGCGCCTGAACATCCCGGTGATCTTCGTCTCCGGCGGCCCGATGGAAGCCGGCAAGACCAAACTCGCCTCCCACGGCCTCGACCTCGTCGACGCCAGGGTAATCGCCGCCGATTCCAGCGCTTCTGACGAGAAGGTTGCGGAATACGAGCGAAGCGCCTGCCCGACCTGCGGTTCGTGCTCCGGCATGTTCACCGCCAACTCGATGAACTGCTTGGTCGAAGCCTTGGGCCTGGCCTTGCCGGGCAACGGTTCCACACTGGCCACTCACAGCGACCGCGAGCAGTTGTTCCTGCAGGCCGGCCGCACCATCGTCGAGCTGTGCAAGCGCTACTACGGCGAGAACGATGAGTCGGTGTTGCCGCGCAATATCGCCAACTTCAAGGCGTTCGAAAACGCCATGACCCTAGACATCGCCATGGGCGGTTCCACCAACACCATCCTGCACCTGCTGGCCGCCGCCCAGGAAGCCGAGATCGATTTCGACCTGCGCGACATCGACCGCCTGTCCCGTCACGTGCCGCAACTGTGCAAGGTCGCGCCGAACATCCAGAAATACCACATGGAAGACGTGCACCGCGCCGGCGGGATCTTCTCGATCCTCGGTTCCCTGGCCCGTGGCGGCCTGCTGCACACCGACCTGCCGACCGTGCACAGCAAGTCCATCGCCGAAGGCATCGCCAAGTGGGACATCACCCAGACTGACGACGAAGCCGTGCACACCTTCTTCAAGGCCGGCCCTGCGGGCATTCCGACGCAGACCGCGTTCAGCCAGTCGACCCGTTGGGACACCCTGGATGACGACCGTGAAAACGGCTGCATCCGCAGTGTCGAGCACGCCTACTCGCAAGAAGGCGGCCTGGCCGTGCTGTACGGCAACATCGCCCTCGACGGCTGCGTGGTCAAAACGGCGGGTGTGGATGAATCCATCCACGTCTTCGAAGGCCGCGCCAAGATCTACGAAAGCCAGGACAGTTCGGTACGCGGCATCCTCGCGGACGAAGTCAAGGAAGGCGACATCGTGATCATCCGCTACGAAGGCCCCAAAGGCGGCCCGGGTATGCAGGAGATGCTTTACCCCACGTCCTACCTGAAATCCAAAGGCCTGGGCAAAGCCTGCGCCCTGCTGACCGACGGCCGTTTCTCCGGCGGCACCTCGGGCCTGTCCATCGGCCACGCTTCCCCGGAAGCCGCTGCCGGTGGCGCGATTGGCCTGGTGCAGGATGGCGACAAGGTGTTGATCGACATTCCAAACCGCTCGATCAACCTGTTGATCAGCGATGAAGAACTGGCGGCACGCCGGGTTGAGCAGGACAAGAAAGGCTGGAAGCCAGTGGAGAAGCGCCCGCGTAAAGTCACTACCGCGTTGAAGGCCTACGCATTGTTGGCCACCAGCGCCGACAAAGGTGCGGTGCGCAACAAAGCCATGCTCGACGGCCTGTAAGCTTCGCGCATAAAAAAGCCCCGCCAGGTGCGGGGCTTTTTTTGCCTGGAGAAAAACTCAGGACGCTGAAGATCAAAATGTGGGAGCGGGCTTGCTCGCGAAAGCGTTGGGTCAGTCATCTCATCTGTTACTGACCGGCCGCATTCGCGAGCAAGCCCGCTCCCACATTTACCGGCTTACATCCATGGTCACTGGATATCTTCCGGCTTCACGATCACCCAGTTTTTATCCGCCGTCACCGGCAGCCCTTCCTTGGCCTGCGCCGCCGCGTGCTTGGCGATCATGCCGTTGAGTTGGGTCATGTACTTGTCTTTGCGGTTGATCCACAGGTGGACGCCGCCCTTGGCCACGTCCACATCGTGGAACAGCATGTAGCCGTCGCTGGTCGGTGTGTCACCGCCGACGATCACCGGTTTTTTCCATTCGTCGATGTAGGTGAGGATCGCCGCGTGCTTGCCGGCCATCCAGGTCGCCGGGGTCCACAGGTAGGGGGTCAGTTCCAGGCCGAGGTTGGCGGCTTGGTCATACTTGCCGGCCGCGATCTGCTTGCGGGCGGTGGTCAGCTCGCCGGTCTTGCGGTCCTTGAGCAGGGTGGACACGCCGATGACGTTTTCGGGTTTGACGTTGTAGCCGTACTTCGGATCGGCGGCGACCATGCGCACCAGCTCCTCGGATGCGGCCGTCATCACATACACCTCAATGCCGTTTTCCATCAGCTTGTTGTACAGCTCGGCCTGGCCGGTGAAGACTTTGGGCGGCTGCACCTCGGATGTCTTCACCGCGTCGCCTTCAAAATAACTGACCGGCACCGGCTTGCCGGAGGCCATCAGCTCATCCACCTGAACCTTGAGTTCCTTGAGGGTGAAGCCAGAAAACACCTGGGCCACCCACGGGTAGCAGACCATGTCGTCCACTTCACAAAGGCGGTAGTAGTAACTGAACAGGCTCTCTTTGTGCTCGGCGGTGTCTTTGAACGGCATCAGCTTGAGCGACGGGTCGAGGCTGTCGCGGGTGATCAGCCCCTTGTTTTCCATGAACGGCAGCAGGGACTCTTCAAGGTCGTAGCGGTAGCTGGTGTTGTCCATGTCGAACACCGCGTAGTTACCCTTGTTGGCGTTGGCGGCGATCATTTCGTTGAGTTGTTTGGCGGCAGGTGCCGGCCAGTGTTTCAACTCGGTGGCGGCAAACGCCTGGCTGGCGAGCCCGAGGCAAAAGGCGGCGGATACCAATAGTTTCGGCGCGAGCTTCATAGGCGTTGTCTCCCTCAAGTGAAAGACATCGACGCTAACAAATCCGTATGACAGTTATCGCCCGAGCACGACCAAGGACGTCGTGATCACGCCAAGGACATACGCCTGAGCGTCAAACGCTTATTCCAAAAACGACAGTCGCCATTCCATATCGGTATTAAATCAATATATTTCAAGCTGTTAGGCTTCCCGGTTCGCAATCGCAGGCTCACGCGATTGGCTGCCTTCTCAACGGAGCTTCAATGAATCTGCCCCTGATTCTCAATTTATTGGTGTTCGTGGCCCTGTTGTTGGGCCTGGCACAAACCCGCCGTACCCACTGGAGCCTGGCCAAGAAGGTGCTGTTCGCCCTGGTGCTGGGCGTGCTGTTCGGCGCGGCGCTGCACACGATCTATGGCGACGGCAACCCGGTGCTCAAAGCCTCCATCGGCTGGTTTGACCTGGTCGGCAACGGCTATGTGCAACTGCTGCAAATGATCGTGATCCCGCTGGTGTTCGCCTCGATCCTCAGTGCCGTGGCGCGCCTGCATAACGCCTCGTCCCTGGGCAAGATCAGCTTTCTGACCATCGGCACGCTGCTGTTCACCACGGCCATCGCGGCGCTGATCGGTATCGGCCTGACCAACCTGTTCGGCCTCACCGCCGAAGGCCTGGTGGCCGGTACCCAGGAAATGGCGCGCCTGCAAGTGATCCAGAGTGATTACGCAGGCAAGGTCGCCGACCTGAATATCCCGCAGTTGCTGCTGTCGTTCGTACCGGCCAACCCGTTCGCCGACCTGGCCCGGGCCAAACCGACGTCGATTATCAGCGTGGTGATTTTCGCCGCGTTCCTTGGGGTTGCCGCGCTGCAGCTACTCAAGGACGACGTGGAAAAAGGCCAGAAAGTCCTTAACGCCATCGACACCCTGCAAGCCTGGGTGATGCGCCTGGTGCGCCTGGTAATGAAGCTGACCCCTTATGGTGTGCTGGCGCTGATGACCAAAGTGGTCGCCGGTTCCAACCTGCAAGACATCATCAAGCTCGGCAGTTTCGTCGTGGTGTCGTACCTGGCCCTGGGCCTGATGTTCGTGGTGCACGGCCTGCTGCTGTCCCTGGCCGGGATCAACCCGCTGCGCTTCTTCCGCAAGGTGTGGCCGGTGCTGACCTTCGCCTTTACCAGCCGCTCCAGCGCTGCAAGCATCCCGCTGAGCATTGAAGCGCAGACCCGTCGCCTGGGCATTCCGCAATCCATCGCCGGCTTCGCCGCCTCGTTTGGCGCGACCATCGGCCAGAACGGTTGCGCCGGTCTTTACCCTGCCATGTTGGCGGTGATGGTCGCGCCGACCGTGGGCATCAACCCGCTGGACCCGCTGTGGATCGCGACCCTGGTGGCGATTGTGACCTTGAGTTCGGCGGGCGTTGCCGGCGTCGGCGGCGGTGCGACCTTTGCCGCGCTGATCGTGCTGCCGGCCATGGGCTTGCCGGTGTCACTGGTGGCGCTGTTGATTTCCGTGGAGCCGCTGATCGACATGGGCCGCACGGCGTTGAACGTGAATGGTTCGATGACGGCCGGGGCGATTACCAGCCAGATCATGGGGCAGACGGATAAGGCGTTGCTGGATGCCGATGAGCATGCCGAGTTAGCGCAGGTCTGAAGCCAATCAACTGTAGGAGCGAGCTTGCTCGCGAAGAACCTGAGAGCGCCGCGCTCATTCAGAATGCCCGCGTCATCGTTGACGATCTTCGCGAGCAAGCTCGCTCCTACACTAGTTGCGCTCCCACACTTCGAAGCTGTAGGCCGGCTTATCACCTTCGGCTGGATTCTCGACATTCGACACCAGCTTCCACTGGTTCCTATCAAACTCTGGAAACCAAGCATCCCCTTCCGGGCTCAGCGCTACGCGGGTCAGGTACAAGCGATCGGCCTGTTCCAGCCCCTGCGCATACAACTGCGCGCCGCCGATCAGCATCAGCTCATCCACGCCTTGCTCCCTGGCCCATTCCTCAGCGCGCTCTACCGCAGCCTCCAATGACGGAAACACTTGCGCACCTTCCAGCACAAGATCGGTCTGACGGCTGACCACCAGGTTCAAACGCCCTGGCAGCGGTCGGCCCAGGGAATCCCAGGTCTTGCGCCCCATGATGATCGGCTTGCCGAGCGTGGTGGCCTTGAAATATTTGAAATCCCCCGGCAAATGCCAGGGCATGCTGTTGTCGACGCCGATCACACGGTTTTCACCGAGGGCTGCGATCAGGCTTAAAGGGAGAGTTTTTTTCATGGCGACGAGAATACCAGAGCGGCGAGCCAGCGGTTATGCTCCAACCTCATCAACACGACAGGACGGCGCGTGACTGCACTGAACCCGCTGCACAGACTTTGGCTGACAGAAACCGTGCGCCTGCGCGAAGAACACGCCGGCCCCCTGGAAGACCTGGAAGCCAACCGCTTGGCCCGCACCGCCGGGGGCGACCTGCCCACGCGCATCCAGCAGCGTGCGCTGCACCTGGCCGAACGCGATGGTTTGACCGCCGCGCTCAGCCGCTGGCTGCAAGGCGCACGCCTGGCCCTGGTGTTACTGGCGGTGGTCGCCGTCATCAGCGGCGCCGGTTTGGCGTTCGCGGCGCTGGGCAATGGCTTGGCCCCGGTGAATGTGTTCTGGGCCTTGGGCAGCCTGCTCGGCCTGAACCTGATTTTGCTGGTCAGTTGGGCCCTGGGCCTGCTGTTTGCCGGTGAACACAGCGCCAGTCTCGGCCGACTGTGGTTGTGGCTCAGCGAGAAACTGGCGCGCGACGCCAAGGCCGCGCAACTGGCCCCAGCGTTATTGCTGTTGCTGCAACGGCAAAAACTCAATCGCTGGGCGGTGGGTGTGCTGGTCAACAGCTTGTGGTTGCTGGCCTTGCTCAGCGCCCTGGTGATCCTGCTGACCCTGCTCGCCACGCGCCGCTACGGGTTTGTGTGGGAAACCACCATTCTCGGCGCCGATACGTTTGTCGCCGTGACCCAGGCCCTCGGCACACTCCCGGCTCTGCTGGGTTTCAATGTGCCAACCGTGGAGATGATCCGCGCCAGCGGCGACTCCGCGCTGAATATCGAAAGCGCCCGCCAGGCCTGGGCCGCCTGGCTGGTGGGCGTGTTGCTGGTCTACGGCCTGTTGCCGCGGCTGATCCTCGCCCTGCTGTGCCTGTGGCGATGGAAACGCGGGCGCGCAGCGTTGCGCCTGGACCTCAACCTGCCCAGCTACGCCCAACTGCGCGAACGCCTGATGCCCAGCAGCGAGCGCCTTGGGGTCAACGATGTGGCGCCCGAGCACCTGCACCAGGTCAGCGGCGGCGTGAGCGAGCTGGAGAGCGACGGTGCGTTGCTGGTCGCCATCGAACTCGATGACCAACACCCTTGGCCGCCCAAACTGCCCGCCAACGTCAAGAACGCCGGCATCCTCGACAGCCGCGAATCACGCAACAAGCTGCTGGAACAACTCAGCCGTTTCCCCCCCGCGCGCCTGGCCATCGCCTGTGACCCGCGCCGCTCCCCCGACCGTGGCAGCCTGGCGCTGATCGCCGAGCTGGCACGCAGCGCCACAGACACCCGCGTATGGCTGCTGCAGGCGCCACCGGGCCAGGCGCTGGACGCCGAGCGCCTGGGCGACTGGCATGCCGCGCTGCAACAGCTTGAGCTGTCGTTTGCCGATTGCGCGCCGTTAAGCTGGCTGGAGACCGGTCATGACTAAACCGCTGAAACTCGCCGTGGTCGGCCACACCAACGTGGGCAAGACCTCACTGCTGCGCACCCTCACCCGCGATGTCGGCTTTGGCGAAGTGTCCCATCGCCCCAGTACCACGCGGCACGTGGAAGGTGCGCGCCTATCGGTAGATGGCGAAGCCTTGCTGGAGCTGTACGACACGCCCGGCCTGGAAGACGCCATCGCCCTGCTCGATTACCTGGAACGCCTCGACCGCCCCGGCGAACGCCTGGATGGCCCGGCGCGGCTGGCGCGTTTTCTGGAAGGCAGCGAAGCGCGCCAGCGTTTCGAACAGGAAGCCAAGGTGCTGCGCCAATTACTGGCCTCGGATGCCGGCCTGTACGTAATCGACGCCCGGGAACCGGTGCTGGCCAAGTACCGCGACGAGCTGCAAGTGCTGGCCAGTTGTGGCAAGCCGTTGTTGCCGGTGCTCAACTTCGTCAGCAGCAGCGACCACCGCGAACCAGACTGGCGCGAAGCCCTGGCCCGCCTCGGCCTGCATGCGCTGGTGCGTTTCGACAGCGTGGCACCGCCCGAAGACGGCGAACGTCGGCTGTATGAAAGCCTGGCCCTGCTGCTGGAAAACGCCCGCCCCCAGCTGGAACGCCTGATCCTTGATCAAGAAGCCCAGCGCCAGGCTCGCCAGCAAAGCGCAGCACGGCTGATCGCCGAGTTGCTGATCGACTGCGCCGCCTGCCGCCGCAGCGTCACCACCGAGGATGAGCCCCAGGCCATCAGTGATTTACGCAAGGCCGTGCGCCAGCGCGAACAAAAGTGCGTCGAAGCCCTGCTCAAACTGTTCGGCTTCCGCCCACAGGACGCCGCCGCCAGCGACTTGCCACTGCTGGACGGGCGCTGGGGCGACGACCTGTTCAACCCCGAAACCCTCAAGCAACTGGGCGTGCGCGTAGGTGGCGGGATCGCCGCCGGCGCAGCGGCCGGTGCAGGCGTGGATCTGCTGGTCGGTGGCCTGACACTGGGCGCTGCTGCCCTGGCCGGCGCGATTGCCGGCGGTGCGCTGCAAACCGCGCGCAGCTATGGCAGCCGCCTGATGGGCAAGATCAAGGGCCAACGCGAACTCACCGTCGATGACAGCGTGCTGCGCCTGCTCGCCCTGCGCCAACGCCAACTGCTCAAGGCCCTGAACCTGCGCGGGCATGCGGCGATGCACAGCATCAAGGTCGATACGCCCCAGGACAAAACCTGGCGCGAAGGCAAGCTGCCGGACGCCTTGCACAAGGCCCGCGCCTATCCGCAATGGTCGTCCCTCAATCCCCACGCCAAACTGAGCCAGGCCGAACGTCAGGAGCAGGTCGAGGCATTGTCGGTGCAACTGAATGAACCGGGGCTCATGCCTTGAATGCTCAGTAAGCAGCGTCAAACGGTGTGGTCTTTTGCTTACTGATCAATGTGCCTGAATATCCACAACCTTGGCATCGAAGGGCTCAGGTGTGTGCCAATTGAACTTCAAATAAAGCTCAGCCAATTGCTGGACCAAGTGCTTATCAACTTCATCGATGACGCCATCGCAGTTGATGTCGGCGTGAATGTTCCACTCAAGTTCACCGTTGTTATCAAAATCATAGGCGGCGCTCCAAGACACCTGAGCGTCCGAACTCAGCAGCCCGGGGCCTTTGTGTAAGTGCAGGCGCACGGTGTCGGGGGTGCCGTCTTTATAGAAGTCTTCGGAAAAGATCTTCATGTAAAGCCGGCTACTGGCGCCGCGATTCACCCAGTTGATCTTCAAATAGGCATTGGCAAATTGATCCAGCAACGCTCGATCAAGACTGCTTTCCTGACCGTCATGGGTAACGTCTCCCCTGCTGTAATCGACCTTTGCGTCTGAGGTGAAGTCATAGGCTACGGCCTCATTGAGCAACTCGTCCTGATTGCAGGGCGTACCTTGGTAGAACTGAAGACGCACCGTATTCGCTCGGCCATCTCCCGTTTGATCCTGTGCAACCACCTTTAAATAGCGCATCTGCGTTGCTCCCTTGCTTAGAAGCAAGCACCTTAGTGCGGCGGCTATCGAGGCTCCAGGCGGCGTATCTGCGATGTGTGTAAGGCCCGTCTACGCGGCCAGTAGTCGGGCGGCCATGGCTTTGAGCAGTTGCAGATCCAACACCGGCACCTGCGTTTGCTTGGCCTGCTCGTCCCAGTGGCGCATACGCAAACTCACGGCATATAGCGAGTCCTGTTCAAAAGCCCTGGCCTCTTCGGCGCTCATGACGCCGCCCTGATAACCCAGGGTGCGACGGCTGGCTTGGCTCAAGCGTGCGTAATAATCCGGCTGGCTGAAGGTCAGGTAGCGCTTGGCCTGCACGTGGTATTCCACCAATTTGGCCAGGCGTTCGCTGAAGCCTGCGCGGCGCAGGTAATCGGCGCCCAGCCGCTCGTGGCTGACCACACCATAACCGCCCATGTTCGCGCCGCCCTGGCCGCAGAGGTGGCCGATGTCGTGGAAGAACGCCGCCAGCACCACCTCGTCGTCAAACCCTTCGGCCATGGCCAATTGTGCGGCCTGGGACATGTGCTCGATTTGCGACACCGGCTCGCCGATGTAGTCAGCCGTGCCATGCTGCTCGTACAAGCCAAACACCTGGGCAATCGCCTGTTCCGGGCTCATCGCGTCGCGCCCCACAGTGTGCTGATATTACGCTCGGCCATCGCCGGCCCCACGCTCATCCCTACGCCGGTGTGCATCAAAGCAGCGCTGACGCCGGGTGCCGCCTGCACAAACGAAAACGGCCCAGGCCCGCGCGAACCGTAGACACCCTGCCAGCGCTCGACCACCTGGACCTTGCAACCCAGGGTCTGCTGCGCCAGTTCGATCAGCCAGTCATCCACCTGCTCGTCGTTGAAGGGCGACGGATCGCTGTCGTAATGGTGGGAGTCACCGATGATCAACTCACCATGGGGCGTAGGGCTGATCAACAGGTGAATGCCGTGCTCGTGCAGGTACGGCGTTTCCCACAGGATCTGCGCCTGCACCGCGGCCGCTTCCGGCAGGTCGGCGAAGGCGCCGTAGTGCACGCAGCTCAAGCCGGTGAGCAAGGCATGTTGCAGGTTCAGGTTGAGCACCGGCCGGGCGCGCAGCATTTGCAGGCGACAGGTTTGCGGGTTGAGCGCGGCGATGGCGTCGGCCAGCAGGGTCTGATAATCGTGGCCGGAGCAGACGATGATCTGCTCGCCGCGAAAGCTGCCCGCCGTGCTGTGCAACTGGCCCGGCTCAACCTCGCGCACCAGGGTGGAGAAATGAAACTCCACGTTCAGCGCCTGGCTCAGGTAATGGATCAGCGCCGGTATGGCCTCACGGGAATAGAGTTGCTGATCGTCCTTGCCATGCAGCGCGGCGCGGTGATGGCGGAACTGGCCGGCGTACAGGTCGTTCATGGCAGCGCCTTGCAGCAGCTCGACGTTGTAGCCGTGCTCCCGCGCTCGCCCGGCGCAGAAGGCTTCGAGCAGATGCTCTTCGGCTTCGGTGCGGGCGAACAGGTAGGAGCCATTGCGCTTGAGCGCCAGGCCCGCCGCTTGCGCCCACTGGCCCCAGATTTCGCGGCTTTCCCGCGCCAGGTCCAGCATGGGCCCTGGTGGTTGGCCGGTGACCAGGGCCTGGCCGAAGTTGCGCACTGAGGCGCCCAATGGCGTGGCGCTGCGCTCGAACACCTTGACCTTGAGGCCGCGCCTGGCGGCGGCATAGGCGTGGGAGAGGCCGAGGATGCCGGCGCCGACGATCAGTAAATCTGTCATGGAGTATGCAGCCCTCTGCAGGAGCGAGCTTGCTCGCGAAGGTCGCCAACGATGACGCGGTGTGTCTGATTACCCGCGTCGCCTGTTAGTTTTTCGCGAGCAAGCTCGCCCCTACAGGTTGAGGTAAAAGTTATTGTTTTTCCGACTTACCGTCATAACGCTTACGCCATTCGGCCAGGATGCTGTCACGGTTTTTGGAAGCCCAGACAAAGTCGTTCTTGATCAATCGTTGCTCATAGTCCGCCGGCAATTCGGTCTGCGGCTTGGCGATACCCGGTTGGGCGAGCACGGCGAAGTTGTCCTTGTACAGGTCCATCGCCGCGGTGCTGGCGGAGAAGTCAGCGAGTTTTTTCGCCGCGTCGGCATGGGCAGTGCCTTTGATCACGGCGGTGGCTTCGATGTCCCAGCCCAGGCCTTCCTTGGGTAGGATGATGTCCAGCGGCGCGCCCTGGCGCTTGAGTTGAACCGCCGGGTATTCGAAGGAAATGCCAATCGGGAACTCACCGGAGGCCGCCAGCTTGCACGGCTTGGAGCCGGAGTGAACGTACTGGCCGATGTTCTGGTGCAAGTCGTCCATGTACTGCCAGCCTTGCTTCTCGCCGAAGGTCTGGAGCCAGGCGCTGACATCCAGGAAACCAGTGCCCGACGACGCCGGGTTGGGCATCACAATCTTGCCCTTGTACTCAGGCTTGGTCAGGTCCTGCCAGCTCACCGGTTTGGTGAGGCCCTGCTTCTCGGCTTCGACGGTGTTGAAGCAGATGGTGGCGGCCCACACGTCCATGCCGACCCAGGCCGGAGGGTTGGCGGCGTCGCGGTAGTTTTTGCCGATCTTGTCCAGATCCTTGGGCGCGTAGTTGTCGAGCATGCCTTGCTGATCGAGGATCGCCAGGCTGGAGGCGGCCAGGCCCCACACCACGTCAGCCTGGGGGCGGTCTTTCTCAGCCAGCAGTTTGGCGGTAATGATGCCGGTGGAGTCGCGCACCCACTTGATCTCGACGTCGGGGTTGGCCTGTTCGAAGGCTTTTTTGTAGGTCTTCAATTGCTCGGCTTCAAGGGCCGTGTACACCGTCAATTCGGTCTTGGCCAAAGCATTCAGGCTGAATGCCGTGAGAACTGCAGCGACCAGCGCCAGGGACTTGAACATGGAGCACCTCCTTCAGGGATGTTTTATTGGCCGGGTGCGCGCTGGCGCCAGGCTTGGGAGCGGCGCAACGCGCCACGTGAGGCCCACGCCAGCAGCAGCGAGACGCTGGCCGAGGTGAACAGGATCAGGGTCGACATGGCCGCCGCGCCGCCCACATTGCCGGCGTCGTCCATGTTCAGCACGGCGACAGCGGCGAGGATGGTGTCGGGGCTGTAGAGGAAGATCGCGGCGGACACGGTGGTCATCGCCGACACAAACAGGTAGCGCAGGATGTCCAGCAGCGCCGGCAGGCAGATCGGCACCGTGACGCGCAGATAATGGCGATACAACGGCGCCTTGAGGGACAGCGCGGCGGCTTCGAACTCGGCGTCCAACTGGCGCAAGGCGGTGGTCGCGGTCATCTGCGCGGTGGTCAGGTAATGCGCAATGGTGCACACCACCAGCAACGCCATGCTGCCGTACAACACATGCAGCGGGTTGCCGTTGAGGTTGAAGAAGAACACGTAGCCCAGCCCCAGGACCAGGCCCGGCACGGCCATCGGCACGAAGCTGAGCATGCGCAGTGCCAGGTTGAGGTTCTTCTGGCCCTTGGTCTTTTCCATCAGGTAAGCGCCAGTGAAGATCAGCACGCTGCCGATCAACGCCGTGCACAACGCCATGGTGAGGCTGTTGCGATAGGCCAGCCAGCCACCGCCAGCGGTGTCTTCGAACTGGTAGTGGTTGAGCGACAGCGACAGGTTGTACGGCCAGAATTTCACCAGCGAGGAGTACACCGCCATGCCGAACACCAGCAGCAACGCCGCGCAAATCAGCAGCACGAGGGCCAGGTAGCACCCGTCGCGCAGCCGCGATGGCGCTGGCTGGAACACCTGGGCGCGGCCGCTCATCGCGTCGCCATGCCGACGGCGCAACCAGGCATCCACGCCAAAGCTGAACAGCGCCGGCAGCAGCAACACCATGCCGATCAACGCGCCGCGACCGAACTGTTGCTGGCCCACCACGGCCTTGTAGGCCTCCAGCGCCAGCACCTGGTAATCGCCGCCCACCACCACCGGTACCCCGAAGTCGGTGATGGTCAAGGTGAACACCAGGCAAAACGCGGCGAACACCGCCTGGCGCGTGGCCGGCCAGGTAATGCTGCGAAACGCCCGGGCCGGGCTGGCGCCCATGCTCGAAGCGGCGTCGAACAAGCGCGCATCCGCCAGGGATAACGCCGACAGCAAAATCATCAAGGCATGGGGAAAGGTGTAGATCACCTCGCCGAGCACAATGCCCCAGAACCCGTAGATATTCTCCGAGAACATGCCCCGCAGCAGGCCCTGGTTGCCGAACAGATAAACCAGGGCAATGCCCGGCAGCATCGACGGCGCCATCAATGGCAGCAAGGACAGGCCACGCCAGATGGACTTGCCGGGGATCAGCGTGCGTTGCAGGGCATAGGCAAACAAGTAGGCCAGCGGCACGACGATGGCCGCCACACTGAGGGAAACTTTCAGGCTATTGCCCAGCAACCAGTGGAAGTTGGCGCTGCTCAGCAGTTCGCGCGCGGCCACCAGGCCACCGCCCTGCCCGGCTTCGCTGCTGAAGCCGCGCCAGAAGATCGCCAACAGCGGCAACAGCACCGCCACCACCAACAGGCCCAGCCAGAGCCATTTGCCGCCGACCACAAAGAGGCGGTCGCCCCACTCGGCGCGGGACACCTGACGCGGTACCGGCAATGTCATCACAGCCCCCATTTCAGGCAAACACCTGCAGGCTGCGCGGCGGCAACGCCACCCAGATGTCCTGGGCGCCCAGGCGCGGCATGGCTTCCGGCGCCAGTTCAGCCAGCAACGGATGGCCCGGCAACTGCTCCAGTTCAAAGCTCATGCGGCAGCGGTTGCCGAGGAAGGTGATCTCGCGAACTTTGGCCGGGAACAGGTTTTCTTCATGCACCGGCGGGTTGACGCAAATGGCTTCCGGGCGGCAGAACAAGCGGCCGGACTGGGCGACACCCGCGTCCTCAGCCAGGCGCATGTTCAACCCACCCACCTGGGCATGGCTGGCGCTGTTACGGCTGAACGGCAACCAGTTGCCCTGGCCGACAAACTCCGCCACGAACGGCGTGGCCGGGCGGTCGTAGATTTCCTGGGGCGTGGCGTACTGCTCGACCTTGCCGTTGTTCATCACGGCAATGCGGTCGGCCATCAACATGGCTTCGTCCTGGTTGTGGGTCACCATCAAGGTGGTGATGCCAAGGCGTCGCTGCAGTTGGCGAAGTTCGGTGCACAGGTGCTCGCGCACCCGGGCATCGAGGGCCGACATCGGCTCATCCAATAACAATAACGACGGCGCCGGCGCCAGTGCGCGGGCCAGGGCGACGCGCTGTTGCTGGCCGCCGGAGAGTTGGCCGGGGTACTTCTTTTCGCTGCCCACCAGGCCCACCAGCTCAAGCATCTGCGCGACCCGCTTGCGCACTTCATCGCGGCCGCTGCCGGTGAGGCCATAGCCGATGTTCGCTTCAACGCTGAGGTTGGGAAACAACGCGTAGGACTGGAACAGGATGCCGTAGTCCCGCGCCTGGGGTGGCAGCAGGGACACGTCCCGTTCGCCCAGGTAGAGCTCACCGCTGTCCTGGCGCTCCAGGCCGGCGATGCAACGCAGCAGTGTGGTCTTGCCGCAGCCGGAAGGGCCCAGCAGGCACACCAGCTCGCCGGCGGCGACGTCCAGGGAGACGTTGTCCAGCGCGGTGAACGCGCCAAAGCGCTTCTGGATTGCGCGCACTTTCATCGGTGCGCCGGGTTGGGTCAGGGCTGTGTGCATGATGGCACCTCATCGAACGGATGAAGGCCATGCTAGGGAGGCAATGCGTAGCGGGTGTGGCAGAAAGGCAAAAGGAGGTGATAGTGGTATTGGTGGATTTGTGTAGGACTCATGGTAATGAGCTGCCTGGTCTACCGCCTTCGCGAGCAAGCCCGCTCCCACAGGCTGACCGCATTCTCATGTTGAAACGCGATCAAATGTGGGAGCGGGCTTGCTCGCGAAGAGGCCCTCAAAGCCAGCGAAAAATTCAGAGGGGTGACATTTCCTGAGCCAAGCCAAGAAACGCCGCCGGCAACCGCGCCCCTTTGCGCTCCTTGAGGCAATACAGGTACTCCGGAATCTGCGGTGCATTCTCGATGGTCAGCACACGCAACTGCGGGTCATGGGGCACTTCCTGGCGAGCGATGATGCTGATGCCGATATTGCGCAGCACCGCCTCGCGAATCGACTCACGGCTGCCAATCTCCAGCAACGGCCCGTACCCCACGCCGGCGCTCTTCAACATCTCTTCCGTCAGCCGGCGGGTGGTGGAGCCCGCTTCACGCATCAGCAAGGTGTGCCCGATAAGCGCGCTCAACGGTACATGATCAAGCTTGGCCAACGGGTGATTGCGGTGCACCGCCAGCACCAGCGGGTCCGTGCCCAGCACGCGGCGGATCAGACGGGCGTCTTCCAGCAGTTGCGACGAGGCCGCGACATCGACGCGGTAATCATCCAACGCCTCAAGCACCTGTTGGGAATTGCCGATTTCCACCGAGACTTCCACCTGGGGCAGTCGCTCACGAAAGGCTTTGACCAGATCCAGGATGTAATACGGCGCAGTTGCGGCAATTCTCAGCGCGCCCTGGACCTGGCCGTTGTTGCGCAGGAAAAACTCGATATCCGCTTCCTGCTGCAACAGCGCCTTGACCATCGGCAATAGCCGCGCGCCTTCGTCGCTGACGGTGAGACGGCGGCCGCCACGGTAGAACAACTCGACACCATACTGGCTTTCCAGGTTGCGAATCTGGGTGGTCACCGTGGGCTGGCTCAAGCCGAGTTTCTTCGCCGCCTGGGTAATGCTGCCCAGGCGGGCGACCATGAAAAACGCCTTTAACTCAGCACTCAGCACACCACCCTCTCATCCGCTATTTGCGCACCAGGCGCAGGCCATTGAACACCACCAGCAGGCTCACGCCCATGTCGGCGAAGACCGCCATCCACATGGTCGCCATGCCCATGAACGTAACGGCCAGGAAGATCGCCTTGATCACCAGCGCCAGGGCGATGTTCTGCTTGAGGATACTCGACGTTTGCCGCGACAACCGAATGAAAGCCGGAATCTTGCGCAAATCATCGTCCATCAGCGCCACGTCGGCGGTCTCGATGGCGGTGTCGGTGCCCGCTGCGGCCATGGCAAAGCCGATCTCGGCACGGGCCAGGGCCGGGGCGTCGTTGATGCCGTCACCGACCATGCCCACCCGATGGCCCTGGCCGTAGAGGGTTTCGATGGCTTGCAGCTTGTCGGTGGGCAACAGGTCGCCCTGGGCCTGGTCGATACCGACCTGAGCCGCAATGGCCTGGGCGGTATGGGTGTTGTCGCCGGTGAGCATCAGGGTCTTGATGCCCAGGTCGTGCAACTGCTGAATAGCTTCGCGGCTGCTCTCCTTGACCGTGTCGGCCACGGCAAACAGCGCCAGCGGGCCGGACTTGTCCAGCAGCAGCACCACGGACTTGCCTTGTTTTTCCAGGGCGAAGAGTTTTTCTTCCAGGGCCTCGGAACACAGGCCGAGGTCTTCCACCAGGCGGTGGTTACCCAGGTGATAGGTCTGACCGTTGATATCACCACGCACACCGCGCCCGGCCAGGGCCTCGAAGTTATCCACAGCGTGAGTCGACAAGTTTTTATCCACAGCCGCGTTGGCAATCGCCAGGGACACCGGGTGGTCAGAACGCGATGCCAAACTCGCGGCCAAGGCCGGCGCGCTGTCTTCGATATTCGGGAACAGCGGCAGGTAATCGGTTTGCACCGGTTTGCCGTGGGTGATGGTGCCGGTTTTGTCGAGGGCCAGGTAATCGAGCTTGTAGCCGCCCTCCAGGTACACGCCGCCTTTGATCAGGATGCCTTTGCGCGCTGCTGCTGCCAGGCCACTGACAATGGTCACCGGAGTGGAGATCACCAAGGCACACGGGCAGGCCACCACCAGCAGCACGAGGGCGCGGTAGATCCAGTCAAACCACACGCCCGCCATGAACAGGGGCGGAATCACCGCCACACCGAGGGCAAACAGGAAGACGGCCGGGGTGTAAACCTTGGAGAAACTGTCGACAAACCGCTGGGTCGGTGCGCGTGCGCCTTGGGCCTGTTCCACGGCGTGGATAATTCGCGCCAGGGTCGAATTGTTCGCCGCTGCGGTGACCTTGTACTCCAGGGAACCGGCCTGGTTGATGGTGCCGGCAAAGACTTTATCGCCCACGGTTTTTTCGATCGGCAGGCTTTCCCCGGTGATCGGTGCCTGGTCGATGGTGGACTGGCCGGCCGTGACTTCACCGTCGAGGCCGATGCGCTCGCCGGGTTTTACTCGGACAATCGCGCCAAGATCAATGCTTTTGACCTCTTGTTCCAGCCAGGAACCGTCGGCCTGGCGCACCGTGGCCTGTTCGGGGGTCATCTGCATCAGGCCGCTGATGGCGTTGCGCGCCCGGTCCAGGGATTTGGCCTCGATCAACTCGGCCACGGTGAACAGGAACATCACCATCGCCGCTTCCGGCCACTGGCCAATCAGGATCGCGCCCGTCACCGCGATACTCATCAAGGCATTGATATTGAGGTTGAAGTTCTTCAGGGCAATCCAGCCCTTCTTGTAGGTAGTAAGGCCGCCGCTGAGGATCGACACCAGCGCCACCAGCGCGATTACCCAGGTGGGCGCCACGCCGGTGAAATGCAACACCTCGGCACCCAGGGCACCCACGCCCGACACCGCCAACGGCCACCAATGCTTCTTGGCGGGCGGCGCGGCGGCGGGGCTGCCTTCTTCGATAGGGTCGGCCTGCATGCCGATGGACTTGATTGCTTCGATGATCGGCGCGGTGTTCGGCAGGTCATGGGTGACGCCGAGGATGCGGTTGATCAGGTTGAATTCCAGTTGCTGCACGCCAGCGAGCTTGCCCAGCTTGTTCTGGATCAGCGTCTGCTCGGTGGGGCAGTCCATGGCTTCGATGCGGAAGGTGCTCAGGCGCGAGCCGGCGGTGGGCGCCTCGCTCAGGGTCACGATGGCAGGCCCGGCAGCGCCGGAGCAGCAGGAGCCGGAATGGCCGTGGTTATCCACAGGCGTGAGTTTGGCGGGCGCATGGTCATGTTTGTGATCATGGCCGTGGTCATGAGCGTGATCGTGATCGTGATCGTGATCGTGATCATGCTTGTGGTCGTGCTTGTGCGGGGTATGAATGGAGTGGCTCATCAGGTCGCGTCCGTAAAGGTGCCTGTTGCCAAGTAAAGACCCTGTAGCCACTATAGGGTCAAGCACCCATTTGGAGATTGCTGCGATGAAGATCGGCGAACTGGCCAAACTCACCGATTGCCCGGTGGAAACCATCCGTTATTACGAGAAGGAAAACCTGCTGCCACCCCCGGCCCGCACCGACGGCAACTACCGCGTGTACACCCAGGCGCACACCGAGCGGCTGACTTTTATCCGCAACTGCCGCAGCCTGGACATGACCCTTGAAGAAATCCGCAGCCTGCTGGGGCTGCGCGACAGTCCCCAGGACCAGTGCGAAAGCGTGAATGCCTTGATCGACGAGCATATCCACCATGTGAAAGCGCGGATCGACGGGTTGTTGGCCTTGCAGGAGCAACTGCTGGACCTGCGCCAACGTTGCGGCGGTGGGAACCAGTGCGGGATCTTGCAGCAGTTGGAAGTCAGCGGAGGGATTGCGCCCAGCGAGGCCGAGCCTTCGCATGTGGGCAGAAGCCACGGCCACTAACTCAAGCGAACACCGAACCCATGTGGGAGCTGGCTTGCCTGCGATAGCGGTGGACCAGCAACATTGATGTCGCCTGACACTCCGCCATCGCAGGCAAGCCAGCTCCCACAGTTTCTCACCGAGTAAGGCTTTAGATCGCCACGTCGGCCTTGATGCTTGGGTCGGCGTCGTAACCCACGATTTCAAAGTCTTCGAACTTGTAGTCGTAGATCGACGCAGGCTTACGCTTGATCACCAGCTCGGGCAGTTTTTTCGGCGTGCGCGCCAACTGGGTCTGGATCTGCTCCATGTGGTTGCTGTAGGCATGGGTGTCGCCGGTGGTGACGATGATCTCGTGGGGGATCAGGTCGCATTGCTGGGCCAGCATGTGGGTCAGCAACGCCAGCGCGGCGGTGTTGTACGGCAGGCCCAGGAACACGTCGGAGCTACGGATATACAACTGCATCGACAGATGGCCGTCATGCACGAACGCCTGGTACAGCAAATGGCACGGTGGCAGGGCTTGCTTGCCGTTACGCGCGTTTTCCTGCGGGCTCTGGGTTTCGTCCGGCAGGTATTCGACGTTCCAGCCGTGGAACAGGATGCGGCGGCTATTGGGGTTGGTCTTGAGCGTGTGCACCATGTAGTCGATCTGGTTGATCGTGCCGCCGTCCTTCGTCGGCCAGGCGGTCCACTGCTCGCCGTAGACCGGGCCCAGGTCGCCGTCTTCGGTGGCCCATTCGTCCCAGATCTTCACGCCATTTTCGTTGAGCCATTTGATGTTGGTGTTGCCGCTCAACATCCAGATCAGTTCGTTGGCGATGCTTTTGAAGTGCAGCTTCTTGGTGGTCAGCAGCGGGAAGCCGTCGGCCAGGTTATGCCGATACTGACGCGCAAACACAGCCTTGGTGCCGGTGCCCGTGCGGTCGCCCTTGGTCAGGCCATTGGTCACGACGTCCTGCAGCAGTTCGAGATATTGCTTCATGTTTTTACCCGTATCGTTGAAGCCAAGACCTCCTGGTCTTGGCATTCGAATTTAAAGCGCGGCGTTCTTCAGCGGCTGCGGGCGATTGTACGCCCACCACAGCATGCCCAGGCCCGCCAGGATCATCGGCAGGCTAAGCACCTGACCCATGGTCAGCCAGCCCCACGCCAGGTAGCCCAACTGCGCATCCGGCACCCGTACGAATTCGACGATAAAGCGGAAAATCCCGTAGAACAGCGCGAACATGCCCGACACGGCCATGGTTGGGCGTGGCTTGCGCGAGAAGATGTAGAGAATAAGGAACAGTGCCACACCTTCCAACGCGAACTGGTACAGCTGCGACGGGTGGCGCGGCAGTTGCGCCGGGTCGCTGAACGGCGGGAACACCATCGCCCACGGCACGTCGGTCGGCTTGCCCCACAGCTCGGCGTTGATAAAGTTACCAATGCGCCCGGCACCCAGGCCGATCGGCACGAAGGGGGCGACGAAGTCCATCAGTTGGAAGAACGACTTGCCATTGCGCCGGCCAAACCACCAGGCGGCAATCATCACGCCGATAAACCCGCCGTGGAACGCCATGCCGCCCTTCCACACTTCGAAGATCAGGGTCGGGTTGGCGAGATACGCAGACAGGTCGTAGAACAGCACATACCCCAGGCGCCCGCCGACGATCACGCCCATCGACATCCAGAACACCATGTCGGAGAGCTTCTCCTTGGTCCAGGTCGGGTCGAAACGGTTCAGGCGCCGGGAAGCCAGCAGCCAGGCACCGCCGATGCCGATCAGGTACATCAACCCGTACCAATGGATTTTCAGCGGACCGATGGCCAGGGCCACCGGGTCGATCTGCGGGTAAGGCAGCATTGCGACTCCTCGTTAAAACATTTAGTCATGACGCACCGGACCATGCCGATGTGCGATTAAGCCTGCGTTACAGCTGCGAGATCAAATTAAGAAGTTCACATACACACCAAACAGCCCGGCATGTTAACGGATCAGAGGTGCACGGCCCAACTTCGAGACGATGGAACACCTGCGCGTCTGTGGGTAGAGTGGCAAAAACACAAAAGGGGTCACCCGATGTGCCTGATTATTTTCGCCTGGCGAACGGGCCATGCCCAACCACTGATCGTCGCGGCCAACCGCGATGAGTTCTACGCCCGCCCCAGCCTGCCCTTGGCCCAGTGGGCGGATGCGCCCCGGGTTTACGCCGGTCGTGATCAGGAGGCCGGGGGCACCTGGCTGGGGGTGAACGCGGATGGGCGCTTTGCCGCCTTGACCAATATTCGCGACCCGCACCAGCCACCGGCACGCAAGTCTCGCGGCGAACTGGTTGCGCGGTTTCTCAGTGGTTCGCTGCCGATCGACGATTATTTGGCCGATGTGAATGGACGCTCGATTGAATACGCCGGGTTCAACCTGCTGGTGGGCACGCGGGATGAGCTGTGGCACTACAACGCCAAGGACACCGAACCGACGCGGTTGAAGGCTGGGGTGTATGGGTTATCCAATGCCGGGCTGGATACGCCCTGGCCGAAGTTGCTAAAGGCCAAGGCAGCGTTCAGCGCAGTGCTGGAGAACCCCGAGCCGGAGGCCCTGCTGGAGATTCTGAGCGACCCGCAGATCGCGCCGTTTGCTGAGCTGCCGGACACCGGCGTAGGCCTGGCGACAGAAAGCCTGCTGTCGAGCGTGTTTATCGCCAGCCCCAGTTACGGGACACGGGCGAGCACGGCGCTGATTGTGAATGCCGATGGGACGCGACGGATGCTGGAGCGTAGCTTTGGCCCCCATGGAGGGCGGCTGGGTGAGGTCGAACTGGAAATCTGACGGCGCTTGGGCTGACGTCATCGCAGGCAAGCCAGCTCCCACATTTGGAATGCGGTTCCCTGTGGGAGCTGGCTTGCCTGCGATGAAGGCGCCTCGGTTTAGAGGGTTTTGGCCGAGGCCGGGTTGATCATCCGGGTCAGCCCCAGGTTCTTCAACGCCAGTTGCAGCGAGCTGTGGATAACTTGCGGGTTGTCGATGGTCATCAACTCGGCGAGCAAATCCTTGGCCCTGCTCAACTCCACCTGGCGCAGCATCCACTTCACTTTCGGCAAGTTGGTGGCGTTCATCGACAGGCTGTCAAAACCCATCGCCATCAACAGCACCGCCGCCGCCGGGTCGCCGGCCATTTCGCCGCAGATACTCACCGGTTTGCCTTCGGCATGGGCGTCGCGCACCACGTGTTGCAGTGCTTGCAGCACCGCCGGGTGCAGGTAGTCGTAGAGGTCGGCCACCCGTGGGTTGTTACGGTCCACGGCCAGCAGGTACTGGGTCAGGTCGTTGGAGCCTACCGACAGGAAGTCCACCTGCCGCGCCAGTTCCTTGGCCTGGTACACCGCCGCCGGGATTTCGATCATCACCCCAATCGGCGGCATCGGCACATCGGCGCCTTCGTCGCGCACTTCGCCCCAGGCGCGGTGGATCAGGTGCAGGGCTTCTTCCAGTTCATGGGTGCCGGAGATCATCGGCAGCAGGATGCGCAGGTTGTTCAAGCCCTCGCTGGCCTTGAGCATGGCGCGGGTCTGGACGAGGAAGATTTCGGGATGGTCGAGGGTAACGCGAATACCGCGCCAGCCAAGGAAGGGGTTGTCTTCCTTGATCGGGAAATAGGACAGTGACTTATCGCCGCCAATATCCAGGCTGCGCATCGTCACCGGTAACGGGTGGAAGGCTTGCAGTTGCTCGCGATAAATCGCCAGCTGCTCCTTCTCGCTCGGGAAACGCTGGTTGATCATGAACGGCACTTCGGTGCGGTACAGCCCCACCCCTTCGGCGCCGCGCTGTTGCGCACGGGCTACATCCGCCAGCAGGCCGGTGTTGACCAACAGCGGTACCCGGTGGCCATCGGGGGTCACACACGGCAGCTCGCGCAGCGAATCCAGGCCCTGGGCCAGTTGCTTCTCTTCTTCCACCACCTCGGCGTATTGCTTGCGCAGCACGTCGCTGGGGTTGGTGAATACCTCGCCGCGATGCCCGTCGACGATCATGTCGATGCCATCGACCTTGGAATACGGCAGGTCCACCAGGCCCATCACCGTCGGGATACCCATGGCCCGGGCCAGGATCGCCACGTGGGAGTTACCCGAACCCAATACCGAGACCAGGCCCACCAGCTTGCCTTCAGGCACTTCGCCAAGCTGGGTGGCGGTCAATTCTTCACTGACCAAAATGGTGTTATCGGGGAAGACCATGTTGGTGCTGCGGTCTTCCTGCAGGTACGCCAACAGGCGGCGACCCAGGTCGCGCACATCCGATGCCCGCTCGCGCAGGTAGGCGTCGTCCATCATTTCGAAACGGTTGACGTGATCGGTGACCACCTGGCGCAACGCGCCCTGGGCCCACTGGCCGGTCTTGATCACGGTCTTGACTTCGTTACCCAGGGACGCGTCGTCGAGCATCATCTGGTACACGTCGAACAGCGCACGCTCTTCGGGGCGCAGTTGGGTGGCCAGCTTGGTCGACAGGTTGCGCATGTCGGCGCGCACGCCTTCGAGGGCGGTCTTGAACAGTTTGATCTCGGCGTCGATGTCACTGACGCTCTTGTCCGGCACCACATCGAGGTCGGCGGGCGGCAGCATGACCACCGCGGTACCCACCGCGGCGCCTGGCGAACCCGGTACGCCGACGAACTTGGCTTCCTGGATACCCTTGCCCTGGCGCCCCAGGCCGCGAATCGAGCCGGTCGCTTCGGCGTGGGCGATAACCCCGGCCAGTTGCGCGCTCATGGTCACCAGGAAGGCTTCTTCGCCTTCGTCGAACTGGCGACGCTCTTTTTGCTGAATGACCAACACGCCGACAACGCGGCGGTGGTGGATGATCGGCGCACCGAGGAACGAGGCGTAGCGCTCTTCACCGGTTTCGGCAAAGTAGCGATAACGCGGGTGATCGGCCGCGTTCTCAAGGTTAAGGGGTTCTTCACGCGTCCCCACCAGGCCCACCAGACCTTCATTGGGCGCCATGCTGACCTTGCCGATGGAGCGCTTGTTCAAGCCCTCCGTGGCCATCAGCACAAAACGGTTGGTCTCGGGGTCCAGCAGGTAAACCGAGCAGACCTGGCTGCCCATGGCTTCCTTGACGCGCAACACAATAATCCCCAACGCCGCCTTGAGATCCTTGGCGGAGTTAACTTCCTGGACGATCTTGCGCAGCGTATTGAGCATGGCTCGGGGTCGAACTCCGTCGTCAGTCGCGCGCTAAAAGGCGCGGGGCAAGCTCTTTGAGAGCGCGACGATAAACCTCGCGCTTGAATGTCACCACCTGGCCCAACGGATACCAATAGCTGACCCAGCGCCAGCCATCGAACTCCGGTTTACCGGTCAAATCCATCCGCACCCGCTGCTCGTTGGAGATCAGGCGCAAAAGAAACCATTTCTGCTTCTGGCCGATGCACAGCGGTTGGCTGTGGGTACGCACCAGGCGTTGCGGCAAACGATAGCGCAACCAGCCACGGGTACAGGCCAGAATTTGCACATCTTCGCGCTCAAGGCCGACTTCTTCGTTCAACTCACGGTACAAGGCGTCTTCAGGGGTTTCGTCGGGGTTGATTCCACCTTGAGGAAACTGCCAGGCATCTTGGTTGATTCGGCGAGCCCATAGCACCTGTCCGGCATCATTCGTCAGAATAATGCCGACATTAGGACGGAAACCATCGGGGTCGATCACGGCAACAACCTCGCAAACGCATGTCGCCGCATTGTTCCACAAAGGTTGTTCCAGCGGCAACGAGGCTTCTTACCTTATGTGCACTCTTGTGAAAAGACCGTATTCTGGACGCCTTTTTACAGACTTTTCAGCGAGTAACTGCAATGCGCCTGGCTTTATTCGACTTGGACAATACCCTTCTGGGCGGTGACAGCGATCACGCCTGGGGCGATTACCTGTGTGAACGCGGTTTTCTCGACCCGGTGGCCTACAAGGCCCGCAATGACGCGTTCTACCAGGACTACCTGGCCGGCCAGTTGGATAACGCCGCCTACTTGAACTTCTGCCTGGAAATCCTCGGCCGCACCGAGATGGCCCAGCTGGACGCGTGGCACAACGACTACATGCGCGACTGCATCGAGCCCATCCTGCTCCCCAAGGCCATCGAACTGCTGGCCAAGCACCGCGCCGCCGGTGACAAGCTGGTGATCATCACCGCCACCAACCGCTTCGTCACCGCGCCGATTGCCGCACGCCTGGGTGTCGAGACCTTGATCGCCACCGAGTGCGAAATGGTGGACGGCCGCTATACCGGGCGCAGCACTGATGTGCCGTGCTTTCGCGAGGGCAAGGTGACACGTTTGAACCGCTGGTTGGAAGAAACCGGGCATAGCCTGCAAGACAGCTACTTCTACAGCGATTCGATGAATGATTTGCCGTTGTTGGAGCAGGTGACTCACCCGGTGGCAGTGGATCCGGATCCGAATTTGCGCGCTGAGGCTGAAAAGCGTGGCTGGCCGGTGATTACACTGCGTAGCTGACCGGTTTCACCTGTAGGAGCGAGCTTGCTCGCGAAAATCGTCAACGATGACGCGCGCATCCTGAATGAACGCGGCGCCCTTGAGTTTTTCGCGAGCAAGCTCGCTCCTACAGGGAATCAAACAGGCTTGGCGCCCATAAGCCCTGCAATCGCCACAAACCCCACCAGGCTGACCACCGCCAGCACCAGGGTAAAATTCAGGCTCCCGCCCTCGCCCTTGCGCAGCCGATTGAGCCGCGCCACCAGCCAGAACCACGCCAGCGCCGCCACGGTGTAGAGGATGCTGGAGCCCAAGATCCAGGTTTGCCCCAATGGCCAGCCGAGCAGGTGCACCAGCCACCAGCCGGTGAAGGGCATGCTCACCAGGCAAATGCCCATCAGCAGCCATACAAATGCCCAAGGGCGCTGCACGGTCGCGGCCGGGCCGGCGCTGCGTTTACGCCACGCCAATACCGCCAGGCCCAGGCCGCTGAGCAGCAGCAATACGGTGGCGGTGATGTGGACAACCTTGAGGGTGGTCAGCGTTTCCATGGTCTCTATTCCTTATAGGCCGCTCAGTCAGCGTAGTCGCTCAACCGAGGAACAGCTGGTAAGCCGGGTTTTCGCTTTCATCCCAGTACGGGTAACCGATTTGCGCCAGCGCGGCAGGCACCAGGTGGCGCTCGTCCGCCGGTACTTGCAGCCCGGCAACCACACGGCCATCAGCCGCGCCGTGGTTGCGGTAGTGGAACATCGAGATGTTCCAGCGCCCGCCGAGCTTGTGGAGGAAGTTGAACAACGCCCCCGGCCGCTCCGGGAATTCGAAGCGAAACACCAGCTCGTCGCTGACTTTGGCCGCATGCCCGCCGACCATATGGCGGATGTGCAACTTGGCCAGTTCGTTCTCGGTGAGGTCCAGCACCGGGAAACCCTGGCTGGTCAGGCTGGCCACCAACGCGCTGCGCGGGTCGTTCTCCGGGTGGGTCTGCACGCCGACGAAAATGTGCGCTTCGCTGCCAGAGTGGTAGCGGTAATTGAATTCGGTGATCTGGCGTTTGCCCACCGCTTCGCAGAAGGCCTTGAAGCTGCCCGGCCGCTCGGGGATCGTCACCGCGATGATGGCTTCACGGCCTTCACCCAGTTCGGCGCGCTCGGCCACATGGCGCAAACGGTCGAAGTTGACGTTGGCGCCCGAGTCGATGGCGACAAAGGCCTGGCCGCTGACGCCACGGGTCTCGACGTACTTTTTGATCCCGGCCACGCCCAGCGCACCGGCCGGCTCGGTGATGGAGCGGGTGTCGTCGTAGATGTCCTTGATCGCCGCACAGATTTCATCGGTGCTGACGGTGATCACTTCATCCACGTAGTCTTTGCAAATGTCGAAGGTGTGCTGGCCGATCTGCGCCACCGCCACGCCGTCGGCGAAGATGCCAACGGTAGGCAATACCACGCGCTCGCCCGCCGCCATGGCAGCTTGCAGGCAGTTGGAGTCGTCCGGCTCCACACCGATGATCTTGATCTCCGGGCGCAGGTATTTCACATACGCCGCAATCCCGGCGATCAGGCCGCCGCCGCCCACCGGTACGAAAATCGCGTCCAGCGGCCCTGGGTGCTGGCGCAGGATTTCCATCGCCACGGTGCCCTGCCCGGCAATGGTGTGCGGATCATCGTAGGGGTGGATGTACACGTAGCCTTTTTCGTCGACCAGCTTGAGCGAGTAGGCCAGGGCTTCCGGGAAGGAATCACCGTGCAGCACCACTTTGCCGCCACGGGAACGCACGCCTTCGACCTTGATCTCCGGGGTGGTCTTGGGCATCACGATGGTGGCTTTCACCCCCAGCACCTTGGCCGCCAGGGCCAGGCCCTGGGCATGGTTGCCGGCCGACGCGGTGACGACGCCGCGCGCACGTTCTTCGGCACTGAGCTGGGTCAGCTTGTTGTAGGCGCCGCGAATCTTGAACGAGAACACCGGCTGCAAGTCTTCGCGCTTGAGCCAAATCTTGTTACCCAGCCGCTCGGAGAGCTGGCGGGCAGTCTGCAAGGGGGTTTCCACGGCGATGTCGTAAACGCGCGAGGTGAGGATTTTTTTGACGTAGTGTTCAAGCATCGGCAGGCATCTACTTCACGGGTTGGGCAGGGCCAAGGAGTCTAACCCAGCGTTTGGCCGGGCGACCACACGAATCCCGAGGTTTTGTTGGGTTATACTCGCCGCCCTCGTTAATTCCCCGCCCGTTCCGGAGCCCGCATGACCCAGGATCAACTCAAACAGGCAGTGGCCCAGGCCGCTGTCGATTTAATCCTTCCTAAACTCGACGACAAGAGCATCGTCGGTGTCGGCACCGGTTCCACCGCCAACTGCTTTATCGACGCACTGGCCCAGCACAAGGGCGCGTTCGACGGCGCCGTGGCCAGTTCCGAAGCCACCGCTGCCCGCCTCAAGGGCCATGGCATCCCGGTGTACGAGCTCAACACCGTGAGCGACCTGGAGTTCTACGTTGACGGCGCCGATGAAAGCGACGAACACCTGAACCTGATCAAAGGCGGCGGCGCGGCCCTGACCCGCGAGAAGATGGTCGCGGCCGTGGCCAAGACCTTCATCAGCATCGCCGACGCGAGCAAGCTGGTGCCGGTGCTGGGCACGTTCCCGCTGCCGGTGGAAGTCATCCCCATGGCCCGCAGCCACGTGGCCCGCGAGCTGGTGAAACTGGGCGGCGACCCGGTGTACCGCGAAGGCGTGTTGACCGACAACGGCAACATCATCCTCGACGTGTTCAATATGCAGATCACCAACCCGGTGGAGCTGGAGACGCAGATCAACGCCATTGTGGGCGTGGTCACCAACGGCCTGTTCGCCTCACGCCCGGCGGATGTATTGCTGCTGGGTACCCCGGAAGGCGTGAAAACCCTCAAAGCTTAAGAACAAACCGGGCTAAATGTGGGAGCGGGCTTGCTCGCGAATGCGGTGCGTCAGTAACAAAAATAGTGACTGACACATCGCATTCGCGAGCAAGCCCGCTCCCACATTTGTTAGGCGCTCGGCTTTAGAGCGATGTAACAAGAACGCTACTTTTCGCAGCACTCCTCGCCAAAACCGTGCGCTCTGTCACGGCATCCCATGCCCCGCCTGGTATCCAATCGGATACAAATTACAGCCACGCGACCCACGCGTTTAACAATGCGCCAATTCGCAGCCGCCCATGGAATGAGGCGCGCATTGTGCAAAGGGTCTGGGCTTGAACGTCCCCCTCACCTCAAGGAAGACCTTGTGATAAAGCCTCTAGCCCTCGCCATCAGCGTTGCCAGTGCCCTGTTGTCCACCCATAGCCAGGCCTACGATTACGGCCAGCACGCCAACACCACCCTGGAAAAGCTGATCAACGATTACCCTGGCCGTTATCGCGGCACGGCCAATTTTGCCGGGGCAGCCGACTGGATGCAGAGCCAGATGGGCACCGCCTATAGCCTCAGCCGCCAGGACTTCACCTGGAACAACGGCAGCCGGGCTTCGCAAAACGTGGTGGCCTCTGCCGCTGGCACCAAGCCCCAGTACGTGGTGATTGGCGCGCACTTCGACACTTACTTCGGCCGCCCGACCCTGCAAGGCCTGGATGACAACGGTTCCGGCGCCAGCGTGTTGACCGAGGTGGCGAAGAACCTCGGCGGCCTGTCACTGGAAAATGGCCTGCAAATCGTCGGCTTCGGCGCCGAAGAAGAAGGCCTGCGCGGCTCCCGTGCCTTTGTCGACTCACTCAGCGCCAGCCAGCGCGCTAATATGCTCGCGATGATCAACCTCGACAGCCTGATCACCGGCGACATGATGTACGCCCACGCCGGCCAGAACAGCACCGCCAACCCGGCCTTGGCCTCCCTGCGCGAGCACACCTTCCAGATCGCCAAGGAGTTGAACATCCCGCTGTTCAGCAACCCCGGCCTCGACCCGCAGTACCCGAAGGGCACTGGCTGCTGCAGCGATGGTGAAGCGTTCGAACCGCTGAATATCCCGATCCTTTATATAGAGGCCACCAACTGGGAACTGGGCGACCTGGATGGCTACACCCAGACCGACAACCCGAAAATCCCCGGCGGCTCGACCTGGCACGACCCGAACGAAGACAACAAAGCCGTGCTGACCGATGCATTCGGCCAGGCGCGCATCGACCAGCGCCTGCGTGACTATTCACGCCTGCTCAGCCGCCTGGTGCTGGAACTGACCAACGCCGACCTGATGGCCTCGACCGCTTCCGGCGGTGCCGTTGCGCGCAATATGCAAGACAACCTGCAACGCCAGCATCAGGCCCTGGTACGCCTGCATGATCGCCGCTGGCTGACCCTGCAAGCGGCCAGCCGCGAGGTGGGCAGCTTTGATGGCGAGATCGGCGTGGATGGCGAATACAACCCGGACAGCGGCTTCGACAGCGCCCCCAACCCCGAAGCCCGGCGCCTGGGCCTGCATGCCCTCGGCGACTACCAACTGACTTCAAGCCTGAATATCGGCGCCAGCCTCAGCTACCTCAATGGGCGCGACAAGCTGGAACATCGTGGCAAGCTCGACAGCGACACCTGGCAGGCAGCTGTCTATGCGCTGCTCAACGATGGCGGGCCAAGCTGGCTGGCCGGTGACCTGAGCGCGGGCCACACGCGCTTCGATTCCAAGCGCAACCTGGTCATCCAGGCCAATGGCGGGCCGATCCTGCTCAACCAGCAACAGACGGGCGACACCGATGCCCTGGCGCTGGGCGCACGGGTGCTGGGTGGCTATGATTTTGAGTTTGGCGCGATCAAGAGCGGGCCGTTCGCCGGCCTGGACTACAGCCATTACCGCATCGACAAGTTCCACGAAAAGCAGAACCTGCGCACGGCCCTGGAGTACCAAGAGCAGTCTTTCGACTCCCTGGAAGCCAGCCTCGGCTGGCGCGTGCGCGGCGCGGTTGCCCTGCCCTATGGGCTGAGCCTGATGCCCTACGGCGACATCGCCTGGGTCAAGGAATTGGCCGATGGCCGCCTGGACGACCTGCAACTCACCGCACGCGCCGATGGCCAGGCCCGCACCGCCAGGCTGGGCTCAGTGGACAAGCGCTTTGCTCGTGCACAACTCGGCAGCCAACTGGCGATCACCCCACAGTTGGGCGTGTTTGCCGAGGTCAATGGCCGCCTGGGGCATGCCGAAGGCAGCCAGACCGGTTATTCACTGGGCGTGCAATGGATGTTCTGATCAGGGTTTCTTGAACACGTAAAACAGGTTCGGTTCGCTGACCATGTACAGCGTGCCGTCGTCATCCATGGCGATCCCTTCGGCCTGGGGCACGCGCTTGCTCAGGCCATGGCGCCCTTTAAGCAACGACAGACTGCTTAGAGGGCGACCATCGATATCCAACTCCAAGACCAGGAACGACTCATCCGACAGCGCCAACAAATGGCCGCTGCGCTCGTCGTATTGCAGGCTCGACAGGTCGCGCACAAACAGCCCGGCATCGCGCTTGGGGTTGTTGATTACATGCACCGAATAGGTTTTTTCCGGCTTGAAATGGGGAAACCCATGCACCTCGTAGATCAGCATGGGGTCGCGCTCCTTGGCCACGAATAGGCGCTTGCCCACCGAATCGTAGGCCAACCCTTCAAAGCCCTTGTTGCCGCCGACGTGCACGCCCAGGGTCATTTGCTCCGCATCGGCGGCATCGAGGAACGTGGTGTCGTCATCCACATGCACCTTGATCAAGCGCTGCTGGCGCTCATCGCTGATGACGTAGATGTTGTCGCTGATAAATTCAACCGCTTCGGCATCGCCAAAGCCCACCAGGGGAATACGCCGCAGGATCCTGCCCTCCAGCGACAACTCGACCAGTTCGGCGTTTTTATTGGTGACGGTAAACAGGCTTTTGCGCACGGGGTCGTAGGTCAGAGCCGACACATCGTCGTCGAGCCCTTCGATCACTTGGCCTTCGAGGGTGACGCGGTAATCCGCCAAGCCAATGGCACGCTCATCAGCCGGCTGGTACCACACCCGCCAGTTGAACCAGGCACGTTCGAACAGACGGAACTGCTGTGCAACCAGCCCGGCAGCAACCAGGGCGAGCGACAGCAGGATAAAAACAGCAGGTTTGGGGCGGGCAAGTCGACGCATCGGGGCGGGCTCAGAGAAAAAACTGGCGAATAGATATCAAGGTCACCTGAATTTAAACTTAAACGCACCGGACTGTCTGGCGAATGCCGTTTATAAAGAAAAGTCTGACGTAATTCGTCAGTTATTTCTGCTTTTCAAAGCGATAGAACAGGTTTGGCTCACTGACCATGTACAGGTTGCCGCTCTCGTCCATGGTCACGCCTTCGGCACGTGGGATCGTGTCTTTCAGGCCATTGAAGCCGCCAAGCAAGGTCATGAAGCTGACTTGCTCGCCCGTTTCATCCAGTTCCAGCAGCAGATGGGAATCGGCCGACAGCACCAGCAAATGCCCGGTACGTGGGTCGATGGACAAAGCCGAGAGGTTACGCACATCCAGTTCGGTGCTGGCCAGTTTCTGCTTGTCGCCGGTCAGCGTGTTGCCATCGCTTTTCCAGGTGAACAAGGCCGGCGGGCGCTCTTCGCCCAGCACCAGTTGCTGGTTACGCTTGTCCCAGGTGACGGCTTCAAAGGCTTTGTTCTGGTCTTTGGACGGGCCCAGGTCATGGCTGGGGAAATCGGCTTTGTTCAGCGCGGTGGTGCTGGCGTCCACCTTGACCACGGTGAGGCTGTGATCGCGCTCATCGACCACGGCCATCAAGCCGTTTTCCATCACCGCCACGCCTTCCGGATTGTTCCAGCCGTTGAGCGGCATTTTGCGCAACACATCGCCTTGCAGGCTCAGCTCGACCAGGAAGGGGTTCTTGCCCATCACCGAAAACAGGGTTTTGGTCTGGGGGTTGTAAGACAGGTCTGATGCCTCGTCCTTCTCCATACCGGGCAGCAACTTGGCGTCGATCACCGCGTGATAGTCGGGCAGCCACACACTTTCGCGGCGCTCGGCCGAACTCTCGAAACGTTCCAGCACCCACAGCAGGCCGCGATCGTCCCAGTGCATTGCCCAGGCGATGCCATACAAAATGGCACCGGCCAGAAATACCCAGGAATACCAGCGCATGGACAAGCGAGAGCGGAGCGAGGTTTTCGAAGTGGGCAGAGGCACGACCATTGAGCGCTTTTCCGGAAAGTGAGCTGTAGGGGATAGCACAGGATTCAAGGACCCGCGCGCAAGAGCAGGGAATTATCCGGATGGCGTGTGAAAAAAATGCAAAAGCAAGGATTCAGGATGTAATGAAGAGCCAATGTGGGAGCGGGCTTGCTCGCGAATGCGGTGGTCCAGTCGTTGATGCATTGACTGACACTGCGCATTCGCGGGCAAGCCCGCTCCCACAGTTTGATCGCAGTTTGCCTGCTACTTAGCGCACAACGCTTTCGAAGCGATTCACACCCGCCAGCTCCAGCACCACTTCATCCCCCACATTCAACGGGCCAACGCCCGCCGGGGTGCCGGTCAGGATCACGTCGCCCGCTTGCAGGGAGAAGCAGCCCGCCATGTACTGGATCATCGGCACAATCGGGTTGAGCATCTGCGCGCTGTTGCCGTCCTGGCGCACTTCGCCGTTGATGCTCAGGCGAATGCCGATATCGGCCATGTCCGCAAAGGTACTGCTGACCACGAAGGGCGCAATCACCGCTGCGCCATCGAACGACTTGGCAATTTCCCACGGCAGGCCCTTGGCTTTGAGCTCGGCCTGCTTGTCACGCAGGGTCAGGTCCAGGGCCGGGGCGAAGCCGGAGATGGCGTCCAGCACTTCTTCCCGGCTCGGCTTGGCGGACAAAGGCTTACCGATCAACACGGCGATTTCCGCTTCGTAGTGCACCGAACCGCGTTCGGTCGGTATGGCAAAACCGCCTTCCAACGGCACCACGCAGCTGCCCGGCTTGATGAACAGCAGCGGCTCGGTGGGCACCGGGTTGTCCAGTTCCTTGGCGTGTTCGGCGTAGTTTCGCCCGATGCACACCACTTTACCCACCGGGAAGTGGATGTTGGTGCCGTCGACATACTTGTGCTGGTAGCTCATGGAACGACTCCTTCAGGTGCGGTTAAACAGCGAAGATCTTGCCGGGGTTCATGATCCCGTTAGGGTCGAACACGGCTTTGACGGCCTTCATGTATTCGATTTCAACCGGTGAACGGCTGTAGGTCAGGTAATCGCGCTTGGTCATGCCCACGCCGTGCTCGGCGGAGATCGAGCCGTTGTACTTGGCGACGGTCTCGAATACCCACTTGTTCACGGTGGCGCACTTGGCGAAAAACTCATCCTTGCTCAGGTTTTCCGGCTTGAGGATGTTCAGGTGCAGGTTGCCGTCGCCGATATGGCCGAACCAGACAATTTCGAAGTCCGGGTAGTGTTCGCCGACGATCGCGTCAATTTCGCTCAGGAAGGCCGGCACTTTCGAAACGGTCACCGAGATGTCGTTCTTGTACGGCGTCCAGTGGGAAATGGTTTCGGAGATGTACTCACGCAGCTTCCACAGGTTGTGCAGCTGGGTTTCGCTCTGGCTCATCACGCCATCCAGCACCCAGCCCTGCTCCACACAATGTTCGAAGGTTTCCAGGGCGTGGTTGGCGACTTCTTCGGTGGTGGCTTCGAATTCCAGCAGGGCGTAGAACGGGCACTCAGTTTCGAACGGCGCCGGCACATCGCCACGGCCGAGGACTTTGGCCAGGGCCTTGTCGGAGAAGAACTCGAAGGCGGTCAGGTCCAGCTTGCTCTGGAAGGCGTGCAGCACCGGCATGATCGAATCGAAATCAGTCGTGCCGAGCACCATTGCGGTGAGGTTTTTTGGCGCACGGTCCAGGCGCATGGTGGCTTCGACCACAAAGCCCAAGGTGCCCTCGGCACCGATAAACAGCTGGCGCATGTCGTAGCCGGTGGCGTTCTTGATCAGGTCGCGGTTCAGCTCCAGCACATCGCCTTTGCCAGTGACGACCTTCATGCCGGCCACCCAGTTGCGGGTCATACCATAGCGAATTACTTTGATCCCGCCGGCATTGGTGCCGATATTGCCGCCAATCTGGCTGGAACCGGACGAGGCGAAGTCCACCGGGTAATACAGGCCGTTTTCTTCAGCGACGTTCTGCAACTGCTTGGTGACCACACCCGGCTGGCACACGGCGGTGCGGTCGGTGAGGTTCACGTCGAGGATCTGGTTCATATAGTCGAACGACACCACCACTTCGCCATTGGCGGCCACGGCAGCCGCCGACAGGCCGGTGCGCCCACCCGATGGCACCAGCGCCACCTTGTGTTCATTGGCCCAGCGTACGATGGCCTGCACCTGCTCGGTGGTCTTGGGGAACACGATGGCGGTGGGTGCGGGGGCGAAGTGCTTGGTCCAATCCTTGCCGTAAGCCTCCAGGGAGTCGGCATCGGTCAGCACTTTGCCGGGCTCAACCAGGGTCTTTAGCTCATCAATCAGGGCAGGATGGGTCATCGACAGAACTCTCGAACAATTCATGGTCATCCTGAGAACGCTTCACGTCGCAGGAATAGGTGTTTAGCGGGGTGCGTATGCTAGCATACCGCCCCCGCAGGACAGACCCAAAGGGCGTTTCTGCGGTGACGGCTTTCCTGCCGTCCGGGTCAGCTTAAGCGATCCGATTCCCTGCCATTTTTCTCCGGGATACAGGTTTACGCAGATGAGCAAGACTTCTCTCGATAAGAGCAAGATCAAGTTCCTTCTTCTGGAAGGCGTCCACCCATCGGCTGTCGACGTTCTGAAAGCCGCCGGGTACACCAGCATTGAGTACATCACCAGTTCTCTGCCGGAAGCCCAGCTCAAGGAAAAGATCGCCGACGCGCACTTTATCGGCATTCGCTCCCGCACTCAGCTGACCGAAGAGATCTTCGACCACGCCAAGAAACTCGTGGCTGTCGGCTGTTTCTGCATCGGCACCAACCAGGTCGACCTCAATGCAGCGCGCGAGCGCGGCATTGCGGTGTTCAACGCACCGTACTCCAACACCCGTTCCGTTGCGGAGCTGGTGCTGGCCGAGGCCATCCTGCTGCTGCGCGGTATCCCTGAGAAGAACGCTTCCTGCCACCGTGGCGGCTGGATCAAGAGCGCGGCCAACTCCTTCGAAATCCGCGGCAAGAAGCTGGGTATCGTCGGTTACGGTTCGATCGGCACGCAATTGTCGGTATTGGCTGAAGGCCTGGGCATGCAGGTGTTCTTCTACGACACCCTGACCAAGCTGCCGTTGGGCAACGCCACCCAAGTGGCCAGCCTGACCGAGCTGCTGGGCATGTCCGACATCGTCACCCTGCACGTTCCGGAAACGGCCGAGACTCAGTGGATGATCGGCGAGAAGGAAATCCGCGCCATCAAGAAAGGCGGGATCCTGATCAACGCCGCACGCGGCACCGTGGTCGAACTGGACGCCCTGGCCGACGCGATCAAGGACAAGCACCTGATCGGCGCTGCCATCGACGTGTTCCCAGTGGAGCCACGCTCCAACGATGACATCTTCGAAAGCCCGCTGCGTGGCCTGGACAACGTGATCCTGACCCCGCACATCGGCGGCTCCACCGCTGAAGCCCAAGCCAACATCGGCCTGGAAGTCTCGGAAAAGCTGGTCAAGTACAGCGACAACGGTACTTCGGTATCGTCGGTCAACTTCCCGGAAGTAGCCCTGCCGGCTCACCCGGGCAAGCACCGCCTGCTGCACATCCACCAGAACATCCCTGGCGTGATGATGGAGATCAACAAGGTCTTCGCAGAAAACGGCATCAACATCTCCGGTCAGTTCCTGCAGACCAACGAGAAGGTCGGCTACGTGGTGATCGACGTCGACGCCGAGTACTCGGACCTGGCGCAAGAAAAGCTGCAGCACATCAACGGCACTATTCGTAGCCGCGTGTTGTTCTAGTAGGAGCGAGCTTGCTCGCGAAGAACGTCAACGATGACGCGTTTAACCTTAATCTGATTAAACGCAGCGCCCTTGGGATTTTCGCGAGCAAGCTCGCTCCTACCAATAAAAAACGGGAGCCCCGCAAAGGGCTCCCGTTTTTTTATTTGACGTTAACAGTGATCACTTTCGAGGCAACAGTGGGTTCGAACTGGCGATGCACGTTGTCGCCGGCCACCAGTTGCAGGGTGTGCTTGCCTGGCGTCAGGGTCAGCTCGGTTTCGGTCTGCGCCTTGCCGAAGTGAATCGAGGTAGGCGTGGCCGGGATCGCCTCGTTGGCGTTGAGCGCCCCCACTTCCTGGTCTACCAGCAGGTGGTGGTGACCGGCGTTAGGCACTTGCTTGTCGATCGGCTCCAGGTCCAGCTTCTTGACCCCGAATTTGACGGTGAAGGTTTGGCCGACGGTGGCGCCATCTTGCGGCGAGACAATAAACACTTCGGCGCCTTCAGGTGCAGGCGTACGAGGAAGGTCTGCGGCGCTGGCCAACAGCGAGGTACCCAGCAAAAGGCTGGCAATCGTTGCACGGGACAAAAGGGCTTTCATTCGCTTCTCCAGTTTTTCGGTGAAATCTGTAGGGTTATGACAACTTCGCGATAAATTGCGGTCCAAGGCACCCGACACCATAACAAAACGTTGCTGAACGGCGCCTCGCCTGTACGAATTCTTTAGGAGTGACCATGCGCTTTTCGCCTGGCCTGTTGCTGTTGCTTACTCTTCTGAGCCCCTTGGCCCATGCCGAACTGATTGACGACGTCAACGATCGCGGTGAACTGCGCATCGCCCTGGAAGCCAACACCCCGCCGTACAATTTCAAAGAGGGCGACAAACTCGCCGGCTTTGAAGTGGAGCTGGGTGAACTGCTGGCCAAGGAAATGGAGGTGCGCTCCTCGTTTATCACCACCGATAACGCCGACCTGCTTTCCGGCGTGGAAACCGGCAAGTACGACGTGGCCATTAACCATATCGCTATGACTGCCGAGCTTGAGGATCGTTTCGATTTCAGTGAGGCTTATCACCAGAAGCCGACATTGGCGATCCCGTTCCAGAAGGGCAACCCGGCGTTCAAGACCAGTTTGAACGGGGCGTTGAAGCGGCTGAAGGACGATGGACGGCTGAAGGCGCTGACAAAGAAGTGGTTTGAGATGCAGTAAATGTGGGAGCTGGCTTGCCTGCGATAGCGATCTGTCAGCTACGCATAAGCTGTTGATACACCGCTATCGCAGCATAGATATCTACACAACTCTGTAACAGTCGACGGCAACCACGATGCGAAGCGAGCCGCTCTTGATCTTGCTCTTGATCTTAGGCGCCCCGTTAAACCACGCTGGCCGAACGCAGGCTTGAATTCGTGGGTAACCCGGCAGGACGCCGGGTTAGCCGCCCCGCGCCATGGATGGCGCGTGGCGGCGGCCCACGGATTCAAGCCTGCGTTCGGGCACACCGAGCCTAGGCGAGGTGCCGAGTGGTGGGGCAAGAGCCCTTTTGGTTACTTTTGGGGCTCTTTTCCAAAAGTGACCCGCTGTCAGAGCGGAACCCTAAGTGGCCGTTACCGCAGCAATGGATATGTACACAATCCAACTGTGTTGCCTGCCAGGCCGCCTTCGCGAGCAAGCCCGCTCCCACAGTTGGATCGTGCGGTGTCAGCTAGATTGGCGTCGGCTGGCAGGCCGTGATCGCAGGCAAGCCAGCCCACATTTGATCTATGCAAGTCTCTAAAGCTGCGTGAGGGCCACCGCCGCCTCAGGCAACTGCAACTCACTGAACACCTGCACACCATGGCGCTTGAGCAGCGCCGCCGTGACGCCTTCGCCACTGACCTTCACCCCACCGAAGGTGCCGTCATAGGTCAACAGGTTGCCGCAGGACGGGCTGTTGGCCTTGAGAATGGCGATGCGGATGTGATGGCGTTGCACCAGCGCCAAGGCTTGGCGGGCGCCGTCGAGGAAGGCGTTGCTGAAGTCTTCGCCCTCGGCCGTCAGCACCTGGGCGCGGCCTTCCCACACGTCGATCCCCTGCCCGCCTGGGATTTCGGCCGATGGCCGCGGTGTGGGCAAGCCGCCCGCCACTTCCGGACAAATGGCAACCACGCGGCCTTCAGCTTGCCACGCTGCCAGTTGGTCGAACGGGCCGCTGGCCCCGCCGTCATAGCGCACCTTGTGCCCGAGCAGGCAGCGGCTGACCAGAATCTTTTCCATGCTCAAAACGGCTCGTTGCCCCGCCGGCGAAACCAGCCCGTCAAGGACAGGCGTTCGCGCGTAGCGGGCAGGACTTCGTGGGGCACCTCGCCCGACAGGAATACCACCAGGCAACCCCCGGTGGGCACCACGTCGTATTCGACGCCGCCCTTGAGGTACATGCGCAGTTGGCCGCCATGCTCGGGCAGCCAGGCGTCGTTCAAGTAAATCACCGCCGAGACCATGCGCCGGTCGTCGTCGCGAAAACGGTCTACATGCTTGAGGTAAAACGCCCCCGGCGGGTACATCGCAAAGTGGCTTTCGAAATCTTCCAGACCCAGGAACAGGCTGCGGTTCATCGCCAGGCGCAGGCCGTCCATCACGCCCATGTAGGTGTCGCAGATAGGCGCGTCACCCTCCTCCAGCCACTGGATATGGTCACCGCGAATGCCTTCGCGAATCTCCTGGGCCGGCCCACGCCCTACCGCTGCGGGCGCCAGTTCACCCTGCGCCGCACGTTTACGGCACTCAGCCGCCAGCTCCAGGGTCAGAGCCTGGGGCAGGAAGCCATTTTGCTGCGACCAGCCTTTTTCGGCTAGGTCGTCGACGATGCGTTGCAGCAGCGGGTGATCGAGGGGTATTTGCATGGCGCGCATAGTATCCATACGCCTGAAAATCCGACAGCGCCGTTGAGCGTCCGAATACACTTTAGTCAGGTGACTGATAGGACTTCTCGACAAATCCTACGCCCGACACGGACAATAGTGGCCGACTGACAGGAGTCCTTATGCGTCGTTTGTTTTTTTCTGTGTTGATGTTCTGCGTTTTGCCCGCCTGGGCAGACGGCCATGACCAGTTGTACAAGGTCGCCGGCTGGGCCGAACAACGTGCGCACTTCAATGACGCCCTCAGTGCCGCCCAGCAGCGCTACCGTAATAGCCTGCCGCCAGCGGTGTACCAGGCGCTGGTGGACAACAGCAATAAACGCTTTGCCGCCCAGGCCATGGACCAGCGTGCCGAGGCGCAACTGCGCAAGCACTTGCCCGACCCGAAACCTGCCCTGGCGTTTTTCCAATCGCCCCTGGGCCGCAAGATCGTCACCGCCGAGTTGCTGGCCACGCGCCGCGACCAACTGGCAAAAAACGCCCAGGGCCTGCCCAAACTCGAAGCCGATGCCACCCGCAGCCTGATCATCGGCCACCTGGCCCAGGCCCTGCCCGCCCGCGAGGCCGGTGCCGAGGTCAGCCTGGCGATTGCGGGCGTGGCGGCCGACAGCTTGAGCCAGATGATCCCCGGCCTGCTCGGCGGCGGTCAGGCGCAAGGCATGTTGAATGGCCAGCGCGAGCGGCTGATGCAGCAGATCGACAAGGATTTGAACAATACCTTGCTGTATGTCTACCGGGATTTGTCCGACCCGGAGCTGGAAGAGTTCGCCACCTTTGCCGAGTCGCCGCAGGGCAAGGCGTATTACCAGGCCGCCCTTGCAGCCATTCGCGCAGGGCTGGCGGTCGGCCAAAGCACCTCAAGCCTGACGCAGTAAACCCTGTGGGAGCTGGCTTGCCTGCGATTGCGATCTGTCAGTTACACCGCTATCGCAGGCAAGCCAGCTCCCACATTTGGATTGCGTTATTTCAGGTGGCGGGTGAGAAAGCTGAAGTACTCATCGCGAATCTGCGCAATTTCATTGGCCAGATGATGCCGACCCCGCTTGAGCATCAACACCTCAGGCTGATCGAACTTACCCCGCAACACCTGCAGATTGTGCTGCCAATCCACCGTCATATCTTCCTCGCCCTGCACAATCACCGGGCGCCGGGGGCTGCGCGGTGCGGCTTCGATGCGTTTGATCCAGCGCGCCAGCGCCCCCACCCAGGCGGTAGGCAATTGGCGAGGCTGTAGCGGGTCGGCTTCAAGGAACGGCTTGAACGCCGGGTCGTTGGAGTTATCGCTGAAACGCCGGGCGATGCCTTTGACGAACGGGCGCAGCAGGTAATAGCTGACCTGCGACCAACCCCAGGCACGCGGCCGCACCAACGGCGACAGCAGGAAGGTCTTGCCCTGGGCCGGGCTTTGGGCGCCGTGGTTGAGCAAGTGGTCCACCACAATGGCGCCGCCGGTGCTTTGCCCGAACAGGTGCCAGGGTTGCGGCAATTGCAACGCCTTGGCCTCGACGAACAAGGCCTGCACCACGCTCTGGTACACCGCAAAGTCATCAATGCTGGCGCGCGCGCCGCTGGACAAGCCATGGCCCGGCAGGTCGCAGGCGATCACCACGAAGCCCTGGTCCAGCGCCCACTCCACCACATGGCGATACAGCCCCATGTGATCGTAGAAACCGTGAAACAGGAACATCGTCGCCACCGGCGCCGGCGGCCACCAGACCTGGGCCACCACCTCAAACCCATCCACCTCAAAACGCCCCAGGCGGCTCACCGCCGGCACCTGGCGTGCGGCCAGGTCGAGCCCGTAGAAACGCTGGTAAACCCTCGCCTCGGCTGACAGCGGCTGCGCATCAACCAGCGGGCGCAAGCTTTCGCGCAGATGATCAGGGTCAAAGGTGACGGGCATAAAGGCTTCCAGACTTGCGGTGAAGATGAATATCGAGCTGCGATATTCATCTGTCAGGACAAGCATGGCAAGCTACGCGACCTGCGAGGATACATCCAATGCGACCGCCCTACCGTAATGCCCTGTTCGCCAGCCTGATCCTGGTTATCTGCGCGGGGGTGCTGTGGGCTGCGTATGACTGGTTCCAGGGCCGCTACCTGCGCGCCTTCAGCGAACACACGGCGGTATTTTCCGGCGATGCGCTGCAACTGCCTGCCGCCCTCAGCGGCCCTGGCCCGATTCGTCTGGTGCACTTCTGGGACCCGGCCTGCCCGTGCAATGTCGGTAACCAGCAACACCTGGGCGAGTTGATCGAGCAGTACGCGCCCCAGGGCGTGGAGTTCTATGCCCTGCAAAAACCCGGCAGCCACGGCCAGTTGCCCGAGAACCTGCGCCATCTGAAAGTCCTTGATGCCCTGCCCGGCGCGGACCAGATCCCCGCCAGCCCGGCCGTGGGCATTTGGGATCGCACCGGCAAGCTGGCGTATTTCGGCCCCTACAGCGAAGGCCTCACGTGCAACGCCAGCAACAGTTTTATCGAGCCGATCCTCAAGGCCCTTGGAGCCGGACGCGAGGTGAATGCCACTCACACTCTCGCGGTAGGCTGCTATTGTTCGTGGCCTAAGGATCTGTAGTCCGCCCACTCTGGTAAGGAATGTTCATGAAGCGCGTCTTGCAGGTTTTTGCGGTGCTGATTGTGCTGGTCGCCCTGGGCGCCGGTTGGTACGTCTACAGCAAACAACCTACGCGCCAGGGCACGGTGACGCTGGCGCACCTGCAAGGCTCGGTCACGGTGCGCTACGACGACCGTGGTGTACCGCATATCCGCGCCGAAAACGAAGCCGACCTGTACCGCGCCCTGGGCTACGTGCATGCCCAGGACCGCCTGTTCCAGATGGAGATCATGCGGCGCCTGGCCCGTGGCGAGCTGGCCGAGGTGCTGGGGCCCAAGCTGCTGGAAACCGACAAACTGTTTCGCAGCCTGCGCATTCGCGAGCGTGCCTTGAGCTACGTGGAGCACATGGACCCTGGCTCAGCCTCGTCCAAGGCCCTGCAAGCCTACCTGGACGGGATCAACCAGTATCAGGACAGCCACGCCAGCCCTATGGAGTTCGATGTGCTGGGCATCGCCAAGCGCCCGTTTACCGCCGAAGACAGCATCAGCGTCGCCGGGTACATGGCCTACAGCTTTGCCGCCGCCTTTCGCACCGAGCCGGTGCTGACGTATGTGCGCGACCGGCTGGGCAGCGACTACTTGAAGGTCTTCGATCTGGACTGGCAACCCAAGGGCGCCCTCAATCTGGCGGCCAGCGACTGGCAGACCCTTGGCGCCATCGCCGCCCTGAGCGAACAGGCCCTGGCCGATAACGGCCTGCCGCAGTTCGAAGGCAGCAATGCCTGGGCCGTCAGCGGCAGCCATACCCAAAGCGGCAAGCCGTTGCTGGCGGGTGATCCGCATATCCGTTTTTCGGTGCCTTCGGTGTGGTACGAAGCGCAGTTGTCGGCGCCAGGCTTTGAGTTGTACGGCTACCACAACGCGCTGGTACCGGTGGCGTTCCTGGGGCACAACCAGGACTTCGGCTGGAGCCTGACCATGTTCCAGAACGACGACCTCGACCTGGTCGCCGAGAAGGTCAACCCAAACAACCCCAACCAGGTTTGGTATCACGACCAATGGGTGGACATGAGCAGCAGCGAGCAGCAGATCCAGGTCAAGGGCCAGGCGCCGGTGACCCTCACCCTGCGCCGCTCGCCCCACGGCCCGATCATCAACGACGTGCTCGGTGAGAACGCCGGCAGCACACCAATTGCCATGTGGTGGGCGTTCCTCGACAGCGAAAACCCGATCCTCGATGGTTTCTATCAGCTCAACCGTGCCGATACCCTGGCCAAGGCGCGTGCCGCGGCCGCGAAGGTCTCGGCGCCGGGCCTGAACATCGTGTGGGCCAATGCCAAGGGCGATATCGGCTGGTGGGCGGCGGCGCAGTTGCCGATCCGCCCGGCTGGCGTCAACCCGGCGTTCGTCCTCGACGGCAGTACCGCCCAAGCCGACAAGCTGGGTTTCTACCCCTTCAGTGCCAACCCCCAGGAAGAAAATCCGCCGCGCGGCTATGTGGTGTCCGCCAATGCCCAGCCGGCATCGCCCACCGGCATGCCGATCCCCGGCTATTACAACCTGGCTGATCGCGGCCAGCAGCTGAACGCGCAGTTGAGCGACACAAGCGTGAAGTGGGATGTGACCAACAGCCAGGCCCTGCAACTGGGTACCACCACCGCCTATGGCCCACGCCTGCTGGCGCCGCTGTTGCCGGTGCTGCGCGAGGTGGTCAAGGACCCGGCGCAACTCAAATTGGTGGAACAGCTTGCCAACTGGAAGGGTGACTACCCGCTGGACTCCACCAGTGCCACGCTGTTCAACCAGTTGCTGTTCAACCTTAGCGACGCGACCTTTCACCCCAAACTCGGCGATGCCTTGTTCAAGACCCTGCTCGGCACCCGCGTGATCGACGCCGCCTTGCCACGCCTGGCCGCATCGGCAGACTCGCCCTGGTGGAACGGCAACCGCGCCGATACCGTCAAGCTCGCCTGGGACAACAGCCTGGCCCACCTCAAGGCGACGTTCGGCGATGACCCGGCGCAGTGGCAGTGGGGCAAGGCGCACACCTTGACCCACGGCCACCCGCTGGGCCTGCAAAAGCCGCTGGATAAGATCTTCAACGTCGGCCCGTTCCCGGCGCCGGGCAGCCACGAAGTGCCAAACAACCAGACCGCCCCAATTGGCCCGGCACCGTGGCCGGTGACCTACGGCCCGTCGACACGACGCCTGATCGACTTCGCCGACCCGACCCACGCCCTCACCATCAACCCGGTGGGGCAAAGCGGCGTGCCGTTTGATACGCACTATGGCGACCAGGCGCAGAGCTATATCGAGGGAAGGTACGAGCAGGCGCACTTCAGTGACGAGGAAGTGACGGCCAATACCCGCGGCACCTTGAAACTGCTGCCCGCCCGATAAGGACCAACCTACCCGACCCCCTGTCTGTAGGAGCGAGCTTGCTCGCGAAAACGTCAACGCTAACGCGCGCTTCCTGAATGAACGCGGCGCCTGTGCGTTCTTCCCGAGCAAGCTCGCGCCTACAGGCATGGGGCTAGCCTGCCCGCATGCGCCCTGGCGCTTGGCCGTAGGTGTCCTTGAATTTCTTGCTGAATGCCGCCTGGGACTGATACCCCACCTGGGCGGCGATATCGATCAGGCTCAGGCGTGACTGACGCAGCAGGTTGAACGCCCTCTCCATACGCAACTGAGTGAGCAGCACCCAGGGCGATACGCCTGCCACTTTGACGAACGCACGCATAAAGGTGGCGCGGGACATGCTGGCCGCCAACGCCAGGCTGTCGATGGTCCACTCATGCCCAGGTTCAGCCAGCATGGCTTGCCAGGCCTTGCTCAAGCGCTTGTCAGCGAGCAAGGCGAAGGTACCCGCCACTGGCGCCTGGTCGCTCAACCAACTGCGCAGGATCAAGGTGAACAGGGCCGACGACAGCGCATTGATAAACGAACGGGCGCCCAATTGCTGCCCGTCCGCTTCGCTGCGCAGCAAGGCGATCAACGCCGCCAATTGCCCATCACCCTGCCACTGGCGGCTGGACACCACCAGATAGTCCGGCAACGCATCGAACAACAGCGACTGGCGGTTGTAGTGAAAGCTGCCACACAGCATATCCACATCCGGCTGTTCGCCGCCCAAACGGTGCACGGTCAGCACCCCACCGTCGATAACGCGAGGCTGCATCGGGCGGATGCGCGCGCCCTGGCTGCGCAGCAGGTGGGTACCGCCACCGGGCATCAGCAGGATATCGCCCTCCTCCAGCGTCACACACTGCCCGCCAGACAACTCGGCGCGGCAGGTGCCGCTGAGCACGATGTGATACGGCGCCACCCCGAGGTTTTCCGGCGCATGGTCCAGCGCCCAGTTCCCTTGGAACTGGCAACGCAAATCCAGGCTGCCGCGCAGGTTGGCCAGCGCGATAAGGGTGTCGATGGCATTCATTTGCGAATATCGGTCAAAAAGATGAGCGGATTGAACAATAGCCCCAGCCCTGAACGGCGCAGACTGGCTTCACACCCAACCTGTTCAGGAGTTACTGCAATGTTCAATAACTGGTCCGACTTGCTGCCTACCGTGAAGAAAGCCTTTGGCTCCCTGGGCAAGAGCAACCCGAAGATGGTCAAAGCCTACATGGCGCTGGGGGAAGCTGCCGAGGAAAACAATGTACTCGACGCCAAGACCCGTGAACTGATTTCCATCGCCGTGGCGATCACCACCCGCTGCGACGGTTGCATCGGCGTACATGCCGATGCCGCCATCAAGGCCGGGGCAACCCGCGAAGAAGTGGCGGCCACGCTGGCCACCGCGATCTCGCTGAATGCAGGCGCGGCCTACATCTACTCGCTGCGCGCCCTGGAAGCCTACGACACGCTCAAACCGGCGCCGCAAAGTTAAGCCTGAACTGTTGCGGCGTGACGCCCAGCCGGCGGTTGAACACACTGCGCATGTGCTGGGCGTCGCGAAAGCCGCATTGATAGGCCACGGTTTTAAGCGGTGCGTGGCTGCTTTCAAGCATCACCCGCGCCGCATCCACGCGCGCCCTCTCGACAAATTCCGCCGGCGTAATCCGCGCTTCACGGGCAAACACCCGGGAGAAATTGCGCGCACTCATATTGGCCGCCTTGGCCAGGTCGGCAATGGTCAAGTCTCCCGTCAGATTGGCCAGCACGTACAGTTGCACCAGCGCCACCGCCGAGGTGGTCTCGGCATGGGGCGTGAGGAACGGACTGAACTGCGATTGCCCGCCCGAGCGCTGGGTGAACACCACCAGGCGCTTGGCCACGCTCAGCGCGACTTCCGGGCCGTGATCCTGGGCCAGCAAGTACAGCGACAGGTCGATACCTGCCGTGACCCCGGCGGAGGTGTAGAGCTTGCCGTCCTGCACATACAGACGGTCGGCTTCGACCTGGGCCGAGGGGCACAGGCGCGCCAGGCTGGCGGCGTCATTCCAGTGGGTAGTGACGGTCTTGCCGTCCAGCAGGCCCGCACGGGCCAGCATAAAGGCGCCGTTGCAGATCGAGCCGAAGCGCTGTGCCTTAGCGGCGGCAGTGCGCAGCCAGGCGTCAAACTCGGGGCCGAAATCGTCGAAGGGTAACTGCGGGCCACCGGCGACCAGCAGCAGGTCGTAGGGTTGCCGAGCTTCGCTGTAGTGCTTGTGCGCCTGCAATGACAAACCGTTGGAGGCCGCCATGGCGCCGTGGCCGAAGCCGAGCACTTCCAGCCGATAGTGATCCTCGGGCGCCAGGAAGCGGTTGGCCTCGCAGAACACATCCATCGGCCCGGTCACGTCCAGCGACTGGACCCCGGGGAAGATCAGGATGGCAACGGTTTTGCCCATACTCACAAACACCTTTTTCCAACTGGATAAACGCGCCCCCCTTGTGGGAGCTGGCTTGCCTGCGATGCAGACGACTCGGTACCTCAGGTACACCGAGGTGATGCTATCGCAGGCAAGCCAGCTCCCACAGGGGATCGCCTACATGCTTGGCACGATGTGGCGGCACATTGGCCGGGATCGCCTCCCTGTGGTGATAGCCGCTCCAGGGTCATGGGACCAGACTGGAATCTTTCCAGAGGAGATCCACCATGAGCACCACCATAGCCGGTATCCAGATTCCTGACAGCGCCTTGGCCAGGGCCACCACCGAATACATCCGTGACGTCGAGTCCGACCTGCTCTACCACCATTCGCGCCGGGTCTTCCTGTTCGGCGCCTTGAGCGGTGAGCGCAAGCAATTGGCCTACAACCCGGAGTTGCTCTACGTTGGCGCGATGTTCCATGACTTGGGCCTGGTGGAAGGCCACCGCAGTGACGATGAGCGTTTCGAAGTGGACGGCGCCAACGCCGCCGCCGCGTTCCTCAAGCCTTATGGGTTGAGCGATGACGATATCGAACAAGTGTGGTTGTCCATCGCCCTGCATACCACGCCAGGCGTGCCGAAACACCTGCGCCCCACCGTAGCGCTGGTGACCGCTGGTGTGGAGATGGACGTACTGGGCATGGACTACGCCGCGTTCAGCAGCGTGCAGCGCGAAGCGGTGGTGCATGCACATCCACGGGGTGAAGGGTTCAAGGAGTGCATCATCTGCGCGTTCGCCGACGGCTTGCGCCATCGCCCGCAGACCACGTTTGGCAACGTGAAGACCGATGTGCTGGTGGACCAGGAGCCTGGGTTCAAGCCGATGAATTTTGTGCAGGTGATCCGCACGTCGCCGTGGGCTGCGTAATCAACCTGGAATGCAATCAAATGTGGGAGCGGGCTTGCTCGCGAATGCGGTGGATCAGTCGAGACATCTGGTGACTGAGACTCAGCATTCGCGAGCAAGCCCGCTCCCACATTTTGATCCGGTTTCTTCAGGCAGGCCTGATTAGACCGGTGCTGGCGCCCGGCGTTTGTCCGGCTGTTGCCAGCCATCCGCCGCCGCTTCTTCAATTGCCTGCTGAATGGCCTTCTTGCGATGTTCTTCGGCCCGACGGCTGAAGAACCACACCAGGAAGGTCACCAGCGACACCGCCAACAGAATCAGGCTCGCCACGGCGTTGATCTCGGGTTTAACCCCAAGGCGCACCGCAGAGAACACTTCCATCGGCAAGGTGGTGGAACCGGGGCCCGACACGAAGCTGGCCAGTACCAGGTCGTCCAGGGACAGCGCGAACGACATCATCCCGCCCGCCGCCAGCGACGGCGCAATCATCGGGATAGTGATCAGGAAGAACACCTTCCACGGCCGTGCGCCCAAGTCCATCGCTGCTTCTTCAATCGACAGGTCCAGCTCACGCAAGCGCGCCGACACCACCACCGCCACATACGCCGCACAGAAGGTGGTGTGGGCGATCCAGATGGTGACGATGCCACGCTCCTGGGGCCAGCCGATCATCTGCGCCATGGCCACGAACAGCAGCAACAGCGACAGACCGGTGATCACTTCCGGCATCACCAACGGCGCCGTCACCAGGCCGCCGAACAGCGTGCGGCCCTTGAACTGACTGATGCGCGTCAGCACGAAGGCTGCCAGGGTACCCAACGCCACCGCCGCCACCGCCGTGTAGCAGGCGATTTCCAGGGAGCGGGCCACCGAGCCCATCAACTGGGTGTTGTCCAACAGGCCCACGTACCACTTGATCGACCATCCGCCCCACACCGTCACCAGTTTGGATTCGTTGAACGAGTAGATCACCAGGATCAACATCGGCAGGTAGATGAACAACAACCCTGCGACCAGCATGAAGCTGGAGAAACGAAAGCGCTTCATATCTTGCCCTCCAACTCTTTGGCTTGGCTGCGGTTGAACAGGATGATCGGTACGATCAGGATCGCCAGCATCACCACCGCCAGGGCAGACGCCACCGGCCAGTCACGGTTGTTGAAGAACTCTTGCCACAACACCTTACCGATCATCAGGGTTTCCGGGCCGCCGAGCAGTTCAGGAATCACGAACTCGCCCACCACCGGGATAAACACCAGCATGCAACCGGCGATGATGCCGTTCTTGGACAGCGGCACGGTGATTTTCCAGAAGCTGTTGAAGGTGCTCGACCCCAGGTCGGAAGCGGCTTCCAGCAGGCTCTGGTCGTGCTTCACCAGGTTGGCGTACAGCGGCAGGATCATGAACGGCAGGTACGAATAGACCACACCGATGTACACCGCGATGTTGGTGTTGAGGATCTGCAGTGGCTCGTTGATCAAGCCCATGGACATCAAAAAGCCGTTGAGCAGGCCGTTGTTGCTGAGGATGCCCATCCACGCATACACCCGGATCAGGATCGCGGTCCAGGTGGGCATCATGATCAGCAGCACCAGCACGGTCTGCATCTCTTTGCGCGCGGTGGCGATGGCGTAGGCCATCGGGTAGCCGATCAGCAGGCACAGCAGCGTGCTGAAAAACGCCATCTTCAACGAGCCAAGGTAAGCGGCAATGTACAACTCGTCGCCCGCCAGCAAGCTGTAGTTGGCCAGGTTCAGCACCACCTCCAACTTTTGCTCAACGTAGGTATAGATCTCGGTATAGGGCGGGATCGCCACATCGGCTTCGGCAAAGCTGATTTTCAGCACGATGAAAAACGGCAGTGCAAAAAACAGGAACAGCCAGAGGAAGGGAATCCCGATGACCACCTGCTTGCCATTGGGCACGATGCGATCCAAGCGCCGCTTGAATTTCTTCATGTTCATGAGCGAAGTACCACGCCGCTGTCGTCTTCCCACCATACGTACACCTGGTCACCCCAGGTTGGGCGTTGGCCACGGCGTTCGGCGTTAGCGACGAAGGACTGCACCAGCTTGCCGCTCGGCAGCTCCACGTAGAACACTGAGTGGCCGCCCAGGTAGGCGATGTCGTGCACCTTGCCGCTGGACCAGTTGTGCTCGCAGGTCGGCATTTCGGTGGTCACCAGCAGCTTTTCCGGGCGAATGGCGTAGGTCACCGACTTGTCTTCCACCGAGGTGGCGATGCCGTAGCCCACGTAGATGTCGCGGTCCAGGTCCGGGCACTTGAGCACCGCGTGGCCTTCAGCGTCGTCCACCACTTGGGTGTCGAAGATGTTGACGTTGCCGATGAACTCGCACACCAGGCGGCTGGTGGGGGTTTCGTAGATATCGATGGGGCTGCCGATCTGGGCGATCCAGCCCAGGTGCATGATCGCAATGCGTTCGGCCATGGTCATGGCCTCTTCCTGGTCGTGGGTCACCATCACGCAGGTCACCCCAACGCGCTCGATGATCTCCACCAACTCCAGTTGCATCTGCGAGCGCAGCTTCTTGTCCAGCGCGCCCATCGGCTCATCGAGCAGCAGCAGTTTCGGGCGCTTGGCCAAGGAGCGGGCCAACGCCACACGCTGGCGCTGGCCGCCGGACAACTGGTGCGGCTTGCGCTTGGCGTACTGGCTCATCTGCACCAGCTTGAGCATCTCGGCCACGCGTGCGTCGACTTCAGCCTTGGGGATCTTGTCCTGTTGCAGGCCGAAGGCGATGTTCTGCGCCACGGTCATGTGCGGGAACAGGGCGTAGGACTGGAACATCATGTTGATCGGCCGCTCGTAGGGCGGCATGTCGGTGATGTCCACACCGTCGAGGTAGATGCGACCTTCGGTTGGGCGCTCGAAACCTGCAAGCATGCGCAGCAAGGTGGATTTGCCCGAACCCGAACCGCCGAGCAAGGCGAAGATCTCGCCTTTCTTGATTTCCAGGGACACATCGTCCACGGCAATCGTCTCGTCGAACTTCTTCGTGACCCGGTCGATTTTGACCAGCACCTTTTTCGGTGTCTGGTCGCCCTCGAGGGCTTTCTTATAGGCGCCGGAGGCAACTGCCATTTACGAAACTCCCAAAAAAAACTGTGCAGCCGGCCCAATGCGGGCCAGCCTTGGATAGTTTGAGCCTTACTTGCCCGTCTTGACCTTGGTCCAGCTACGGGTCATTAAACGCTGCACTTTCGGGGGTAGCTCAAAGTTGACGAATGTCCGCTCGAGAACCGCCTGCGGTGGGTAAACCGCTGCGTCAGTGCGTATCGATTGCTCCATCAGTTTGTCCGCCCCTGGGTTAGGGTTGGCGTAACCGACTTGATCGCTGACCTGAGCGATCACCTCAGGCTGCAGCAAATAGTTGATGAAGGCGTGGGCTTCCTTGACGTTGCTGGCATCCTTGGGAATCGCCAGCACGTCGAACCACAGGTTGCCGCCTTCTTTGGGAATCGTGTAGGCGATGTTCACGCCTTTGCCCGCCTCTGCTGCGCGAGCCTTGGCCTGGAACACATCGCCGGAGAAACCGGCCGCCACGCAGATGTTGCCGTTGGCCAGGTCCGAGATGTATTTGGAGGAATGGAAGTAGGTCACATAGGGCCGCACTTTCAGCAGTTTTTCCTCGGCTTTCTTGTAGTCGGCCGGGTTGGTGCTGTTGGGGTCCAGGCCCATGTAGTTGAGTACCGCCGGCAGCATTTCATCGGCCGAGTCCATGAACGACACGCCGCAAGTGGCCAGCTTCTTCATGTTTTCCGGTTCGAACAACACAGCCCAGGAGTCGATTTTGTCGACACCCAGCACTTCTTTGACCTTGTCGACGTTGTAGCCAATGCCGTTAGTGCCCCACAGGTACGGCACCGCGTACTGGTTGCCCGGGTCGTTCTTTTCCAGGCGCTTGAGCAGTACCGGGTCGAGGTTGGCGTAGTTTGTCAGCAGTGACTTGTCGAGCTTCTGGAACGCCCCGGCCTTGATCTGCTTGCCCAGGAAATGGTTGGACGGCACCACCACGTCGTAGCCGGTGCGCCCGGCGAGCAACTTGCCTTCCAGGGTTTCGTTGGAGTCAAACACGTCATACACGGGCTTGATACCGCTGGCCTTTTCGAAGTTGGCCAGGGTGTCGGGGCCGATGTAATCCGACCAGTTATAAATATGCACCGTCGGTGCGGCCTGCACGCTGGCAGCCAGCGTGATACCTGCACCCACCAGCATGGCTTTGCGAAATAAAGAAATTGGCAAGTGGAGGTCCTCTTGAATAGTTGGGGCCTTGAAGTTGTTGCCCGGCAACAAAACCGGCGCGCAACTTACCGTCGATAAACCGATCCGGCAAAACTTTCTGTCATTTAATTTGTGAGAGCTGTTTTGTGTGGGAGCGGGCTTGCTCGCGAAAGCGGCGTATCAGTTGATACATATGCTGGCTGACACTGCGCATTCGCGAGCAAGCCCGCTCCCACACGAGCTCGCTCCTACAGGTTTTTGCGTTATTTACCGGATTTGATCTTGGTCCAGCTACGGGTCATTTCACGCTGAGTAGCAGCCGGCAAGTCAGCAATTGCGTAGAGCTTGGCCTGCACATCAGCGGCCGGGTAGATGCCCGGGTCGCTGGTGATGTCTTTGTCTACCAGTGCGGTGGCCTTCTCGTTACCGTTCGGGAAACGCACGCTGTTGGTGATGCTCGCCATCACTTCAGGTTTGAGCAGGTAGTTCATGAATGCATAGGCAGCGTCGACGTTTTCCGCATCTTTAGGGATGGCAACCATGTCGAAGAAACTGCCGGCACCTTCTTTCGGAATGTCGTAGGCAACTTTGACTTTGCCACCGGCTTCAGCGGCACGGGACTTGGCCTGCTGGATGTCACCCGAGTAACCCACGGCCACGCAGATGTTGCCATTGGCCAGGTCGGAGATGTACTTGGAGGAGTGGAAGTAGCCGATCGAAGGACGGATCTTCAAGAACAGGTCTTCAGCCTGCTTGAGGTCGGCTTTCTTCTGGGTGTCGGTCGGCAGGCCCAGGTAGTGCAAAGCAATCGGCAGCATTTCGGTCGGCGAATCGAGGAAGCTCACGCCGCAGCTTTTCAGCTTGGCGATGTTCTCTGGCTTCATCAGCACATCCCACGAGTCGATCTTGTCCACGCCCAGCGCAGCCTTGACCTTCTCCGGGTTGTAGCCGATGCCGATCGAACCCCACATGTACGGGAAGGCGTGCTTGTTGTCCGGGTCGCTGACCGACACGGCTTTGAGCAGGGATGCGTTCAGGTTGCTATAGGCAGGCAGCTTGGACTTGTCCAGTTCCTGATAGACACCGGCTTTGATCTGCTTGGCGAGGAAGTTGTTCGACGGCACGACGATGTCGTAGCCGGACTTGCCTGCCAGCAACTTGGCTTCCAGGGTCTCGTTGCTGTCAAAAACGTCGTACACCACTTTGATGCCCGACTCTTTTTCAAAGTTGGCGATGGTGTCCGGTGCAATGTAGTCGGACCAGTTGTAGACGTGCAGCACTTTGCTGTCTGCCTGGGCCGCGCCCGCCATTGCGCCCATCAGCGACAAGGCGAGGAGGGTCTTGCCAGCGTTCTTCAAACCTAATGCCTTCATTTGGTGATGCTCCAATTTTTTCTTTTTTGGGCCACAAGCGTTGTATGTTTTACGGCCCAACCGAAGGGCAACAAAACAGGGCGACAGTCTGGCAAGTTCAGGGGCCGGCTTTCAACCAAAGCCCCTGCATTTGTAACTGCCCAGTACACCGCGCACTGAGCCTAGCACTTAGCCCTGCAAGGCAGCCAAAGTCAGGTCCAGGCAGTGACGGGCCTTGGTCACCAGTTCGTCGATTTCAGCCTTGCTGATAACCAGTGGCGGCGAAATGATCATGGTGTCGCCCACGGCGCGCATGATCAGGCCATTTTCAAAGCAGAAGGTTCGGCAGATCATGCCGGCGCCTTTGCCTTCATGACGCTTGCGCGTCGCCTTGTCCTGCACCAGCTCGATCGCACCGAGCATACCGACGCCGCGTACTTCACCCACCAGCGGATGATCGCCCAGTTCCCTCAGACGTTTCTGCAAATACGGTGCCGTTTCTTCGTGCACACGGTTAACGATTTTTTCATCGCGCAGGATGCGGATGTTTTCCAGGGCCACAGCCGCAGCGACCGGGTGACCGGAATAGGTAAAGCCGTGGTTGAAATCGCCCCCTTCGTTGAGCACCGCCACCACTTCGTCGCGCACGATCAGGCCGCCCATGGGCACGTAGCCCGAAGTCAGGCCCTTGGCGATGGTCATCATGTGTGGCTTGAGGTCGTAGAAATCGCTACCGAACCACTCACCGGTACGGCCGAAACCGCAGATCACTTCGTCGGCGACAAACAGGATGTCGTACTTGGCGAGGATTTCCTTGATGCGCGGCCAGTACGTGGCGGGCGGCACGATCACGCCACCGGCGCCCTGGATCGGCTCGGCAATAAAGGCGCCGACGTTGTCCACGCCCAGCTCCAGGATTTTCTCTTCCAACTGGTTGGCCGCCCACACACCGAATTCCTCGGGGCTCATGTCGCCGCCTTCGCCAAACCAGTACGGCTGGGCGATGTGGGTAATGCCCGGGATCGGCAAGTCGCCCTGCTCGTGCATATAGGTCATGCCGCCCAGGCTGGCGCCGGCCACGGTAGAGCCGTGGTAGCCATTCTTGCGGGCAATGATGGTTTTCTTGTTGGGCTGGCCCTTGATCGCCCAGTAGTGGCGGACCATGCGCAACATGGTGTCGTTGCCTTCGGAGCCAGAGCCGGTGAAGAACACATGGTTCATGCCGGCCGGCGCAACATCGGAAATGACCTTGGCCAACTCCAATACCGGCGGGTGTGCGGTCTGGAAGAACAGGTTGTAGTACGGCAGTTCTTTCATTTGCTTGGCGGCGGCATCGGCCAGTTCATCGCGACCGTAACCGATCGCCACGCACCACAGGCCGGCCATACCGTCGAGGATCTTGTTGCCTTCGCTGTCCCACAGGTAAACGCCGTGGGCTTTGGTGATGATCCTTGGGCCTTTCTCTTTCAATTGCTTGAAGTCGCTGAACGGCGCCAGGTGGTGATCATTGCTCAAGGCTTGCCATTCACGGGTTTGCGGGTTGTTGCTGGACATACCAATCTCCTAGACTTTTCAGTGAAGGGCGCGCCGTTTGAAGGACGCGCCCGGCGCATCAGACGGCGAAGAGCAGGAATTCCCGCTCCCACGAACTGATCACGCGCTTGAAGTTTTCATGCTCGGCCCGCTTGACCGCGACGTAGCCTGTGATGAATTTTTGCCCCAGGTATTTCTCGATGGTCTTGCTGTTTTCCATGCGTTCCAGGGCGTCTTCGATGGTCAACGGCAGACGCAGGTTGCGTCGCTCGTAACCACGGCCCACCACCGGCGCGCTCGGGTTATGGCCTTCGACCATGCCGATGTAGCCGCACAACAGGCTGGCGGCAATCGCGAGGTACGGGTTGGCGTCGGCGCCCGGCAGGCGGTTTTCCACGCGGCGGTTCTGCGGGCCGGCATCCGGTACGCGCAGGCCGACGGTGCGGTTTTCTTCGCCCCATTCCACGTTCACCGGCGCCGAGGTGTCGGGCAGGAAGCGGCGGAACGAGTTCACGTTGGGGGCGAATAAAGGCAGCAATTCAGGGATGAATTTCTGCAGGCCGCCAATGTGGTTGAGGAACAGTTGGCTCATGGTCCCGTCTTCATTGGAGAAGACGTTCTTGCCGGTGGCGATGTCGATGATGCTCTGGTGCAGGTGCATCGCGCTGCCGGGCTCGCCGGTCATGGGCTTGGCCATGAAGGTGGCGGCCACGTCGTGCTTGAGCGCGGCTTCACGCATGGTGCGCTTGAACACCAGGATCTGGTCGGCCAGGGACAGGGCATCGCCGTGACGGAAGTTGATTTCCATCTGCGCGGTGCCGTCCTCGTGGATCAGGGTGTCGAGGTCCAGCTCCTGCAGTTCGCACCAGTCATAGACATCTTCGAACAACGGGTCGAATTCGTTGGCCGCTTCTATAGAGAAGGACTGGCGACCGGTTTCTGGGCGGCCGGAGCGGCCAATCGGCGGTTGCAGCGGGAAGTCCGGGTCTTCGCAGCGCTTGGTCAGGTAGAACTCCATCTCCGGGGCCACGATGGGCTGCCAGCCGCGGTCGGAGTAGAGCTTGAGGACTTTCTTGAGCACGTTGCGCGGCGACAGCTCGATCGGGTTGCCTTGCTTGTCGTAGGTGTCGTGGATCACCTGGGCGGTCGGCTCGATGGCCCACGGCACCAGAAATACCGCGTTCTGGTCGGGGCGGCAGATCATGTCGATGTCGGCCGGGTCGAGCAATTCGTAATAGATGTCGTCTTCGACATAGTCGCCGGTCACGGTCTGCAACAGAACGCTCTCGGGCAGGCGCATGCCTTTTTCAGCAATGAACTTGTTGGTCGGCGAGATCTTGCCCCGGGTAATACCGGTGAGGTCGCCAATCATGCATTCGACTTCTGTGATCTTGTGGTCTTTCAACCAATCGGTGAGCTGGTCGAGGTTGTTACTCATAAATGCCTCTGGGCTGGGTTTCCTGGCATCCATTAAAGGCCAGGCGTTGGTTGACGCAGCATCCGCGTCGTTTTTTCATTCAGGGTAGGAGCTTACCTGCCATTTGCCCATGGGTTGCATTCCTCAGGCCAAAGTTGTGCGCAATTATGATCGGCACGGCGGATGAGGCCCGGTCAGTGGCGTAGGAGATGGCAAAAAGGAGATCGGCCGGGCCGTCAAGAATATTGGCCGGTGCCTGGGCATTCACGCGGGGCGAACGAGCTGCAGACAAAGCCTGGCTGAAGCAGGCAGAGACGCCGATTGGCGGCAGGTGAAACATGAAGCACCCCGGTATTATTGCTGTTATGGGTTTGAATCGAGCTTAGCCTTGTTCATTTTTTTACACAACACCCCCGTAAAAAATCCTACACGGCCCGCTCAAGCCTGCAGGTCCCAAGCCCCCCAAACCCAAAAAACCGCCCCAAAACGCCGCAAAAAAGCCTTCATGGCGCTTTTTTAGGGCAAAAAATGCCTCGCTTGACTTCAGCAGGCCGTTCGGGTTGACTGAAACCAGAAAAGATCAATGATTGATATTTTTAACAACAAAGGTGTTGCATCATGTCGGTACCCCCGCGTGCCGTTCAGCTTAACGAAGCGAACGCGTTCCTTAAGGATCATCCTGAGGTTCTGTACGTAGACCTTCTAATTGCGGATATGAATGGTGTGGTGCGCGGTAAGCGCATCGAACGCACCAGCCTCCACAAGGTTTACGAGAAGGGCATTAACCTGCCTGCCTCTTTATTTGCTCTGGATATCAACGGCTCTACGGTGGAAAGCACCGGCCTGGGCCTGGACATCGGTGATGCTGACCGAATCTGTTATCCAATCCCCGACACCCTGTGCAATGAGCCCTGGCAAAAGCGCCCTACCGCGCAACTGCTGATGACCATGCACGAACTTGAAGGTGAACCTTTCTTCGCCGATCCGCGCGAAGTGCTCCGCCAAGTTGTTACCAAGTTTGACGACCTCGGTCTGACCATCTGCGCCGCCTTCGAGCTTGAGTTCTACCTGATCGACCAGGAGAACGTGAACGGCCGCCCACAACCGCCCCGCTCGCCGATCTCCGGCAAACGCCCGCACTCTACACAGGTCTACCTGATCGACGACCTCGACGAATACGTCGACTGCCTCCAGGACATTCTGGAAGGTGCCAAGGAGCAAGGTATCCCGGCGGACGCCATCGTCAAGGAAAGTGCCCCGGCGCAGTTCGAAGTGAACCTGCACCACGTTGCCGACCCGATCAAGGCCTGCGATTACGCGGTACTGCTCAAGCGCCTGATCAAGAACATCGCCTACGACCATGAGATGGACACCACCTTCATGGCCAAGCCTTACCCAGGCCAGGCAGGCAATGGTTTGCACGTACACATCTCCATTCTGGACAAGGACGGCAAGAATATCTTTGCCAGCGAGGATCCCGAGCAGAACGCCGCATTGCGTCACGCGATCGGCGGTGTGCTGGAGACCCTACCCGCCCAAATGGCGTTCCTGTGCCCCAACGTCAACTCCTACCGTCGTTTCGGCGCACAGTTCTACGTGCCGAACTCGCCGTGCTGGGGCCTGGATAACCGCACCGTGGCGATTCGCGTACCTACCGGCTCGTCCGATGCCGTGCGTATCGAACACCGCGTGGCCGGCGCCGATGCCAACCCTTACCTGCTGATGGCCTCGGTATTGGCGGGCGTGCACCACGGCCTGACCAACAAGATCGAGCCGAACGCTCCGGTGGAAGGCAACAGCTACGAGCAGAACGAGCAGAGCCTGCCGAACAACCTGCGCGATGCCTTGCGCGAGTTGGACGACAGCGAGGTGATGGCCAAGTACATCGATCCTAAATACATCGATATCTTCGTCGCCTGTAAGGAAAGTGAGCTGGAGGAGTTTGAACACTCCATCTCCGACCTTGAGTACAACTGGTACCTGCATACCGTGTAAGCGGTTGCTGCAATAAAAGAACGCCGCTGATTTTGGTCAGTGGCGTTTTTTTATGGGTTTCTACCGGTAGACCGAGTTGGCCTCTTCGCGAGCAAGCCCGCTCCCACAGGGGTCGGGTTTCAACTTTGGAATACAGTTAAATGTGGGAGCGGGCTTGCTCGCGAAGGCGGTTTGGCAGACAACACACCTTCCTGCTCATACAATGCCCGCTGCCTTGTAGGAGACATCCATGACCACCCGCCCCGCCACTGTTCGCAAACCCCGCGCCCGCAGCCAGGCCCGGATCGATGCGATCCTCGACGCCGCCCGCACCTTGCTGGCCGCCGAAGGCGTGGCCAGTTTGTCGATCTACAGCGTGGCCGAACGAGCACAGATTCCGCCGTCGTCGGTGTACCACTTTTTCGCCAGTGTGCCGGCATTGCTGGAGGCGCTGACCGCTGACATTCACGCGGCCTTTCGCGCTGCCATCCAGGCGCCCATCGAGCATGAATCACTCAAGCATTGGCGCGACCTGTCCTACATCGTCGAACAACGCATGCTCAGCATCTACAGCAACGATGCCGCGGCACGCCAGTTGATCCTGGCCCAGCATGGGTTGACCGAAGTGACCCAGGCCGATCGCCAGCATGATCTGGAATTGGGCGACTTGATGCTGGCGGTGTTCAATCGCCACTTTGAAGTGCCAACGCTACCGAGCGACGTGGATGTGTTTGCCCTGGCGTTGGAGTTGAGCGACCGCGTGTACGCGCGCTCGGTGCATCAGCATGGGCTGATTACGCCGCGCATGGCGGAGGAAGGGATGCGGGTGTTTGATGCGTATGTGGGGCTTTATTTGCCGGCCTACCTGCCCAAGCGCTGAATGCAGTGTTGCCTGGGCCGGCCTCATCGCAGGCAAGCCAGCTCCCACATTTTGATAGGTGAATGCATTCAAATGTGGGAGCTGGCTTGTCGGGTCGCCGCATCGCTGCGAAAGCGGCCTCAAGGCCGACGCCAATCACAACTTGGCAATCGACACCTCAGTGGACTTCACAAAGGCAATCACCTCACTGCCGATCACCAGCTCCAGCTCCTTGACCGAACGGGTGGTGATCACCGAGGTGACGATGCCGGACGCGGTCTGCACGTCAATTTCCGACAGCACGTCGCCGACCACGATTTCCTTGATGGTGCCTTTGAACTGGTTACGCACGTTGATGGCTTTAATCGTCATGATGTTTTTCCTGTGTGAGTTATTGAGCCCAACGCAATTGCGTCGGCAGCGGTGAAACAGGTTCGGGTTCCGGTGGGGAACCGGGTAGCGACAGCACGCGGTTGAGCACTTCGGCTTCCAGCGCGGCCAGGCGGTGTGAACCACGGGCCCGTGGGCGTGGCAGGTCGATGTTCAGGTCGAGGCCGATTTCGCCGTTTTCAATCAGAATCACGCGGTCGGCAATTGCCACGGCTTCGCTGACGTCATGGGTCACCAGCAGCACCGTGAAGCCGTGCTTGCGCCACAGGTTCTCGATCAGTTGCTGCATCTCGATGCGGGTCAGGGCATCCAGTGCGCCCAGCGGCTCATCGAGCAGCAACAAGCGCGGTTGGTGGATCAACGCCCGGGCGAGTGCCACGCGCTGTTTCTGGCCGCCGGACAACGCCGCCGGCCACTCATTGGCGCGCTCGGCCAGGCCGACCGCTTCCAGCGCCTCCAGCGCTTTGGGGCGCCAGTCGCCCTTGAGGCCCAGGCCGACGTTGTCGATGATCTTTTTCCAGGGCAGCAAACGCGCTTCCTGGAACATCAACCGCGTATCTTCAATCGCTTCGTGCAGTGGCGCGGAGCCGGCCAGCAGCTCGCCGCCACTGGCGTTGTCCAGCCCCGCCAACAGGCGCAGCAAGGTACTTTTGCCGCAACCACTGCGGCCGACCACGGCCACGAACTGCCCTGCGGGAATATGCAGGTCAATCTCTTTGAGCACTTCGCGGGTACCAAAGGCCTTGCGCAATTTGCGCACCGCCAACGGGATGCCCTTCAACAAGCGCGGAGGTTGTTGAGCGGTCATGCTGCACCTCCTTTGACTTGATACGCCGGGTGCCAGCGCAGCCACACACGTTCCAGCCCACGGGCTGCCAGGTCGGCCAGTTTGCCGAGGATGGCGTACATGACGATGGCCAGCACCACCACGTCGGTTTGCAGGAATTCACGGGCATTCATTGCCAGGTAACCGATACCGGAACTGGCCGAGATGGTTTCCGCCACGATCAGCGTCAGCCACATGAAGCCCAGGGCAAAGCGCACCCCCACCAGGATCGACGGCAGCGCGCCCGGCAGGATCACTTGCCAGAACAGGCTGAAACCGGACAAGCCATAGCTGCGCGACATCTCTACCAGCGCCGGGTCGACGTTGCGGATGCCGTGGTAAGTGTTCAGGTAGATCGGGAACAAGGTGCCCAGGGCCACCAGGAAAATCTTCGCGGTCTCATCGATGCCGAACCACAGGATCACCAGCGGAATCAGCGCCAGGTGCGGCACGTTGCGGATCATCTGCACGGAGCTGTCAAGCAAGCGCTCGCCCCACTTCGACAGCCCGGTGATAAAGCCCAGGGCCAGACCGATGCTGCCACCGATCACAAAACCCAGGCCGGCGCGCCAGCCGCTGATGGCCAGGTGCGTCCAGATTTCGCCGCTGACCACCAGGTCCACCCCGGCTTCGATCACCGCGCTCGGCGCTGGCAGAATGCGCGTCGACAACCAACCCGCCGACACCGACAACTGCCACACCGCCAGCAATAAGATCGGTAGCACCCAGGGCGCCACGCGATGGCTGATTTTTTCTAAGTCCATAACGGCGCCTCAGCTCTGTGACGCAGCTTTGGGAAGGATGTCGTTGGCAACCATCTCGCCGAACGGGCTGACGTAGCCGGCGCTTTTGGGCAGCTCGGGACGTTCGATATCCAGGTGCGGGAACAACAGCTCCGCCACCCGATACGACTCTTCCAGGTGTGGATAACCGGAGAAGATAAAGGTATCGATACCCAGGTCCGCGTACTCCTTGACCCGCGCCGCAACCGTTGGGCCATCGCCCACCAGCGCCGTCCCCGCGCCGCCACGTACCAGGCCGACGCCGGCCCACAGGTTGGGGCTGACTTCCAGGTTGTCACGGCTACCGCCATGCAAGGCTGCCATGCGTTGCTGGCCCACCGAATCGAAACGCGCCAAAGACGCCTGGGCGCGGGCAATAGTCTCGTCGTCCAGGTGGGAGATCAGTTTGTCGGCGGCTTTCCAGGCTTCGTCGTTGGTTTCGCGCACGATCACGTGCAAGCGAATACCGAAGCGCACCGTGCGCCCCAGCTTTGCGGCTTTGGCGCGTACCTGCGCGATCTTTTCCGCGACGGCTGCCGGCGGCTCGCCCCAGGTCAGCACCATCTCCACTTGTTCGGCCGCCAGGTCCTGGGCGGCTTCGGAGGAACCCCCGAAATACAGCGGCGGGCGTGGCTGTTGAATCGGTGGGTAGAGCAATTTGGCGCCTTTGACGCTGATATGTTCGCCGTCGTAGTCCACGGTCTCGCCTTCCAGGACACGGCGCCAGATGCGGGTGAATTCCACCGACGCCTGGTAGCGTTCTTCATGGCTCAAGAACAAACCGTCGCCTGCCAGTTCTTCCGGATCGCCACCGGTGACCAAGTTGAACAGCGCACGACCTCCAGACAGTCGGTCCAGGGTCGCGGCCTGACGCGCGGCCACGGTCGGGGAGATGATCCCGGGGCGCAGGGCAACCAGAAATTTCAAGCGCTGGGTCACGGGGATCAGCGAGGCTGCCACCAACCACGAGTCTTCGCAGGAGCGACCCGTAGGGATCAACACACCGCCGAAACCCAGGCGGTCAGCGGCCTGGGCCACTTGTTGCAAATAACCGTGGTCGACGGCGCGGGCGCCTTCGGCGGTGCCAAGGTAATGACCGTCGCCGTGGGTGGGCAGGAACCAGAAAATATTGAGGCTCATGGAGTTGTCTCCTGAATGAAATCGGATTACGGCGCTTTGGCAACCGCGGCGGGTGGCGTCCAGATCACGTCCTTGATGCTCAAGGGCTTGGGGATCAATTTGAGTTGGTAGAAGCTGTCGGCGATTTTCTGCTGGGCGGCGACCACTTCCGGGGTCAAAAACAGCGCGCCATAGCCCTGGCGTTTCACCGAAGTGAGGGTGATATCTGCCGGCAGGCCGAGCAATGGGGCGACCTGCTCAGTCACTTCCTGCGGGTTGGCCTTGGACCATTCGCCTACCGCACGCACTTCTTCCACCAACGCCTTGATCACTTGCGGGTGTTGTTCGGCGTAGGGCTTGGTGGCGAGGTAAAACTGATGGTTGTCGGCAATCCCGGTGCCGTCTCGCAGGGTGCGCGCTTGCAGTTGCTTCTCGGCGGCGGCCTGGTACGGGTCCCAGATCACCCAGGCGTCCACGCTGCCACGCTCGAACGCGGCACGGGCATCGGCGGGCGGCAGGAATACGGTCTTCACGTCGGTGTAGTTGAGGCCGGCGTCTTCCAGGGCGCGCACCAGCAGGTAGTGCACGTTGGAGCCTTTGTTGAGCACAACCTTTTTACCCTTGAGCTCGGCCACCGATTTGATTGGCGAGTCCTTGGGCACCAGGATCGCTTCGCTGGTAGGCGCGGGTGGCTCGTAGGCGACATAGAGCAGATCGGCGCCAGCCGCCTGGGCGAACACCGGAGGGGTTTCGCCGGTAACGCCGAAGTCGATGGAGCCGACGTTCAGGCCCTCGAGCAATTGCGGGCCACCGGGAAACTCGGTCCACTGCACCTGCACACCTTGGGCGGCCAGGCGTTTTTCCAGGGTGCCCTTGGCCTTGAGCAGCACCAGGGTGCCGTACTTCTGATAACCGATCCGCAAGGTCTCGGCGGCGTGGGCTTGAACAATGGCGCCGAAGGACACAGCCGCAGCAAAGAGTGCGACCAGACCACGACGCAAGATGACAGTGCGCATGGCGCTCTCTCCAACTGTGCGATTAGGGTTTTGGCTGCACCTGCTTGGCCGTTGTCGGCTGAGTAAGGTGAGGGTTTCCAGCTTTTCGGGGTGAGGCTCAGATGCTCCAGCGAGCACTCAACAAACGTTCATTCAATACGTCAGGGTCCAGCGGTTTTGGCCGGCGCGCCATGGCGCTGTAGAGCTGCTCCAGGGCTTCGTGCAGACGCTGTTCGAGTACCGGCACCAACTGCGCCTGGACGCTGCCTTCGCCATAGGCGATCTGGCTGTCTTCGGCAAAAATACCGTGGAGCAATTCCTGAGCCTTGAGCGCCGACAGCACCGGCTTCAGGGCGTAGTCCACCGCCAGCATGTGGGCGATGCTGCCGCCGGTTGCCATCGGCAACACTACTTTATGGGCCAGGGCGCGTTCTGGCAGCAGGTCCAGTACGGTCTTCAACGCACCGGAAAACGACGCCTTGTACACCGGCGTGGCGATCACCAGGCCGTCGGCATTGGCGACTTGTTGCAGCAGGTCAATGACCTTGGGGCTGTCGAAGCGCGCATGCAGCAAGTCTTCAGCCGGGAAGTCCCGTACCTGGTAACTCACCACTTCCACGCCCTGCTGTTGCAGCCACTGACGGGTTTTATCCAGCAAGACCCCAGAGCGGGAACGCTGGCTGGGACTGCCTCCAAGTGTTACGACCAGCATGCAGGAGATTCCTTGAGCAAGTGTCGGCGGTTCGCTGTACGGCGATAGCGCCAAGATGGGATAGACCTTATCAGCAGATTTATATCCGACCCTTATAACCAACTGACACTGCCCAGAAAACACAGAGTG
>NZ_MVOJ01000021.1:0-125695 GCF_002018845.1 Pseudomonas sp. MF6394 | reverse complement strand
GGCTACCGTCGGCGTTATGCACGGTGACGCGCCCGTCATCGCCCCAGGCATAACGCGTGTCCATCTGCGAAAAGTTCGCCCAATGCCGAACACAGCGTGCTGCCTTGCCAGCACGTTCCCATTCCCAAAAGAAACTCGCCCCACCGGCCAGTTGGCGTTCAAGAATGACGTGCTGATCGTCATACCGATAACGCTCGCTTTCCCCGACAGCATTGGTCGCGCAGACCAGCCGTCCGTGTTCGTCATAGGCGTAGGAAACAACGTTCTGCTCGGTCTCCCACACGTAGGGCTCTCGCCCTTTGGCGCGATGCACCTGGTAGTCCACCGCGACGATGCGATCCAGCTCATAACGCAAAAGCAGCGAACGGCCCGCACCGTTATCCAGCCGCTCAATCCGCCCTGAACGATCCCGGCAAAGGCGCAGCCGGTTGTCATACGCATCGCTGATGGTTGTCAGCACACCATCGCGAAAGTGATAGAAGCGCGAGGCCTGGGCCAACACCAACTCGTCAGGCGCCGAACCCAAGTAGATCGCCGCTTCCGCCAGGCTATTGGTGATCGCAGGTCGAGCGGCAGTCGGCAAGGGCAGGGCAGTCGAGCGGTTCTCATGGTCAGTCCACACCACCAAATCGCCCGACACCACCAGCCGATGAGCCAGCGCATGACTCCAACCAAACCCCAACCCACAATCAATTTCCACCGCGCTGGTGCGGTACAGCCGCGTCCACTCAAACGGCAAGATCCCGTCCAACGCGCCATCGGTGAGGGTCAGCAATTCCTCGCCAGTGACCATCGACACCGGGCAACCGTGAGTGACCGTTTTATCCGCAGACGCCGCAGCGTCCCCCTTCGGATTTGAAGCCACGGCGGGCACATCATCCACATGCTCTTTCTGCGTCAGCACCGCGTTCTGCCGCGCCCGCCAGCGCATCTGCATCGTGCCTTGCTTCAGCCCACCCACCACCCCGCGAACCGCCACCGCTTTGTAGCGGTCCACCGCCTGCATGAACTTCGTGAGGGTCGTCAGCACACCGGTCACGAAGCCCACGGCTGACTGAAGCACCCACGCACCGTACTTGACCAGGCGCATACTCAAATACGCCACGCCCGCTGCCGGCAGCGCGATGGTCAGCACCGCGCCAATCACCAGGTCAATCAGCAGCGACACCATAAAACCGGCGGCTGCTTGTGCGACTTCACTGGGCGGTAACGCCTCCAGCCAGATCATGGCGGTGCGCAGTAACAGGTACAGCGCCGCCTCATCACTGGCCAGCAACATCGCCTGTTCCATGACCTTGGGCGCATCAGTGGCGATTTGCGCCAACCTGGCCGCCTCGCTACCCAGTTGCTCGACGTACTTGAGCGGGTCTTCAAGCATCGCCTGCACCTGCTTGATGCTGTCCCACGCGTCACGGATCGCTGCCCAACTGCCGGCCAGCACGCCGTTGCCAATCGCGCTGGCGGTGGATTGCTGCCAGTGTGGCTTGAAGCCTTGCCACTGCTCGCGCAGCCATTGCTCCAGATCCGCTGTCAGCCCCGCATAGGAAGCAAACAAGGCGTCGACTTGCTGCGCTGAAACACCGCCTTGAACCCTCACCTGATAACGCCCGCCAGCGGCGCAGTCGTGGGAACCTTCGCCGTGCTCGTCGAGCAGGATGACTCTGGAACTGCCGTCATCCAGCCCGATCACCTCAACCGGGATATTGCCGATCGGCACGTCGTACGCTGACTCGAACCTGCTCTGGATCTTCAGCACACCACCCGCCGGACAGCGGGTCACGGTGGAAAAATCCGTATCGCCAAGACTCACCGACTGCTGTGCATCCCCAGCCCGCAACACCCGATCCATACCCAGCAACGACGGCATGTCCGCTGCATGACTGACCGTATCCAGCGCGCGCGAATACCAGGCGCCCATCTGCTGGCGGTACTCCGCCAGGCTCTGATGGAAACCATCCAGCTCGTGTTCGATAAAGGTAATTTGGGCTGCTTGGGTCATCCGCGGCGGCTGCCCACGGGGGACGGCCAGGTAACCAAGGCACTCACAGGAAAAACCATCTGCAATCCCTCGCACTATTTGATCAGGCGAGGGACTTTGCAGAGGTTTACAGGGGAGGGGAGTAGCGCTTATCCGGCCGTTACGTGGGACATTTCAGCAACCTTGTCGCGCAGCACCAAGCTGCACAGCGCTGGCAAGAACAACAGCGTCAACACCGTGCCCACCAACACCCCGCCAATCAGCACATAGGCCAGGGACGACCAGAACACCGACAACGTCAACGGAATAAACGCCAACGCCGCCGCCAGTGCCGTAAGGATCACCGGTCGGGCACGCCGCACCGTGGCTTCGATAATGGCCTCGCGAATCGCCATGCCGTGGTCCTGGTTCTGGCGGATCTGGTCGGTGAATATCAGCGTGTTGCGCATCAGAATGCCGCCGATGCCAATCAGCCCCAGGATCGCGTTAAAGCCGAACGGCTGGTTGAACAACAACAAGGTGGGCACTGCGCCGATCAGGCCCAAAGGCGCGGTAGCGAACACCATGAACATCACGCCAAAGGAGCGTACCTGGAACATGATCACCGTGAGGGTCAGCAGGATCATGATCGGGAAAAGCGCCGCCAGGGCGACGTTGGCCTTGGCGCTTTCCTCAACCGGGCCGCCGATGTCGATTTTGTACCCGCTGGGCAGTTTGGCGATCAGTGGCTGCAGGTCTTTGTACACGGCCATTTCCACATCGGGCGGTTGTACGCCGTCGATGATGTCGGCGCGCACTTCCACGGTGGTGGCGCGGTCGCGGCGCTTGAGGATCGGCTCTTCCATTACCGCCTGGAAATGCCCGACCTGGGCCAATGGCACCGAGGTGCCGGCGCTGTTGGTCAGGGTCATGTTGTTGAGGTTGCCCAGGTCTTCACGCTGGCGGCCCTGGGCACGGGCCACCACCGACACGGTGCGGTTGCCTTCGCGCACTTCGGTGATCGGGTTGCCGCTGAGCAAAGCGTTGAGTTGGGACTTGACCTCGTCCGGCGTGAACCCCAGCAGGCGCAAGCGATCCTGATCCAGCACCAGGCGATAACCGCTGGCACGTTCGCCCCATTCGAGGAAGGTGTCTCTGGTCAGCTTGTTGCTGGCTACCACCTGACGCACGTCTTCAGACAACCCACGCAGCACATTCAGGTCCGGCCCGGAAACGCGGAACACCACCGGGAACGGCACTGGCGGGCCGAAGACGAGCTGTGTGACCCGAACCCGCGCCGAAGGGAATTCGCCTGCCGCAATGCGCTCACGCATCCGCAGTTTCAGTGCGTCGCGGGCATGGGAATCCGGCGTTTGCACGATCAACTTGGCGAACGCCGGGTCCGGCATTTCAGGGTTCAACGACAGGAAAAACCGTGGTGCGCCGCCGCCCACATAGGTGTCGACCATGCTCGTCTGGGGTTCCTGCAACAGCGCCTTCTCCACCTGAGCCGCTACGGCCTCCGTGCTTTTGAACGCGCTGCCGGGCGGCATATACACTTCCAGAATCAGCTCCGAGCGGTCGGAATCGGGGAAGAACTGTTTCTTCACCACGGCCATGCCCAGGCCACACAGCACAAACGCGGCCACCACCAACCCTGTCACCAGCCAGCGCCTACGCACGCAGGCCTCCACCAGGCCGCGCAGTTTCTGGTAGTAGCGCCCGGCATAAATCGCATCATGCCCGCCGGGCACTGGCTTGATCTGCGGTAGCATCTTTACGCCCAGGTAAGGCGTGAACACCACCGCGACCAGCCACGACGAAATCAATGCAAACCCGACGATCCAGAAGATATTGCCGGCGTACTCGCCGGCACCGGAGCGCGCAAACCCCACCGGCAAAAAGCCAATGATGGTCACCAGCGTACCGGTGAGCATGGGCGCGGCGGTGGAGCTCCAGGCATAGGTCGCCGCGTGAATGCGGTCAAACCCTTCTTCAAGTTTCACCACCATCATCTCGATGGCGATGATGGCGTCGTCCACCAGCAAGCCCAGGGAGATGATCAGCGCGCCGAGGGTGACGCGGTCGAATTCACGGCCCGTGACCAGCATGATCACAAACACGATCGACAGGGTCAGCGGCACGGCGGCCGCCACCACCAGCCCCACGCGAAAGCCCAGGGCCAACAGGCTGATCAGCATCACCACCGCCAGGGCGACGAAGAACTTGAGCATGAATTCATTGACTGCCAGGCTGATGTTTTTCGCCTGGTCGGACACCTTGGCGAAATTCACGCCCAGGGGCAGGTCGGCCTGGATCCGCGCTTCTTCGGCGTGCAGGCTCTTGTCCAGTTCAAGGCCGTTCCAGTGCTTCTCCATGATCACGCCCAGCATCAGCGCCGGGTCGCCCTGGTGGCGGATGCGGTAACTGGGCGGGTCTTCATAACCCCGGCTCACGGTGGCCACATCGGCGATGCGCAATACGCGGCCATTGACTTGCAGGGGCACATTCTCGATCAGGGCCAGGCTGTCGAACGCGCCGTCGATGCGGATATAGGCGCGGGCACCCGCCGTTTCGACGAAGCCTGAGGGCGCCACGGCGTTTTGTGCGGCGAGGGCGGCGAAAATCTGTTCGGGCTTGATGCCCAGGGTCGCCAGGCGCTCATAGGAAAACTCCACAAACACACGCTGGGCCTGTTCGCCGAGGATATTGACCTTCTTCACCCCGGGCAGGTTGAGCAGGCCCTGGCGCAATTGTTCGGCCATTTGCACTTGCTGGCGGTGGGGCAGGTGTTCGGCTTCCAGGGCATACAACGCAAAGTACACATCGGAATATTCATCATTGAAAAACGGCCCGATCACGCCCTTGGGCAATTGCGCGGCTTCGTCGCTGAGCTTTTTGCGCGTCTGGTAGAACAGCGCCTGGATCTCGCTCGGGCGGGTGGATTCGAGGAAGGTCATGCGCATCGACACAAAGCCCGGCTGGGCGATGGTCTCGACGCGGTCGTAGTAGTCCAGCTCTTGCAGGCGTTTTTCCAGGCGGTCGGCTACTTGCTCCTGCATCTCCTGGGCGGTGGCACCGGGCCAGGCAGCGGTGATGGTCATGACCTTGACGGTAAACGAAGGGTCTTCGGCGCGGCCCAGCTTGCCGAATGCGAAGACCCCGGCGACGAGGATCGCAATGAGCAAAAACAGGGTGACGGCGCGGTGTTTGACGGCCAGTTCGGAGAGATTGATCCCGCGCATACTCATTGATCCTGCTGACGGTTGAGGGCCAGCGCCTGGGCGGGCAGCAAGCGCACCGTGTCGCCGCTGTGCAACAGGTGAGCGCCGAGGGCGACGATGGTTTGGCCGGGTGTTACGCCGCTGTCGAGCAAGGCGTCTTCCTGGCCGAGGCTGGCGACTTTCACCGGGGCGAAGCTGATCTTTTGGTCATCGCCAATCAGCCAGACGCCCGTGCCTTGCCCCGCATCCTGCAAGGCGCCAATGGGCACGCGGGTTTGCAGAGGCTGGCCGTTGCCTTGCAGGCGCACGGTGATGGTGGAACCGAGGGCGAAACGCTCGACCGAACCCTGCAGCACATAACGTGCGCGGTAGGTGCGGGTGACCGGGTCGGCGCTGGCGGACAGCTCGCGTAGGGTGGCGGTCACTGCCTGGTCCGCTGCGCCGAAGGGGAATGCCAAGGCTTTTTGCGCGGCCAGGTCGCGCTGGTTCTCTGGCAGGTTGACGATGGCTTCACGGGCACCGTCATGGGCCAGGCGCGCGACGATTTGCCCCTCGGCCACCACTTGGCCGCGATCGGCCAGCACGTCGGTGATGATGCCATCGCCATCGGCCTTGAGTACCGAATAAGTGCGGCGGTTTTCGATCTGGCTGGCGTCCGATTGCGCCGCGGCCAGTTCGGCCTGGGCAACGCGCAGGTTGGTGGCCGACTGGTCGAAGATCTGCCGCGACACCGCGCCGGTACTGGCCAGGCGCTGGTAACGGTTTTCATCGTCACGACGCTGGCGCAGTTGCGCCTCGGCGGCGTTGACGCGGTTCTTGGCCGAACGCAACGCCAGTTCGAAGTCGCCGATATCCAGCACCAACAGGCTGTCGCCACGGGAGACATGCTGGCCGGGGTCGACCTTGCGCTCGATCACCTTGCCGCTGACTCGAAAGCCCAGGTTGCTTTCAGTGCGCGCTGCCACCACGCCAGTGTAGGCACTTTGCTGGGTGCCGGCGGCTTCGACTTTGGCGGCAAGTACCGGACGTGAAACGGGCACCTCGGCGGTATCGGCCTTGCTGTTGCAGCCATTAAGAATCATCAGCAGAGCCAGGGGCGTGAGAAGACGCAGGGGGAGAGGGGGCATGGCGAACTCCGGAAACCAGTGTGCAAAAAATTACGGTCGTAATTTTTTGCTTATATTATGGTTGAAATATAAATTAATCCAGCCCCCTGATAACCCCCGTCAGCTATGCGCAGATCTCCCGTGGGCTTGTTCGCGAAAGCGGAGTGCCAGTCACTGATGAGTCAACCGAACCATCTACACATTTTTGTAGGTTGTAGCAGCCAACGGTAACCACGATGCGAAGCGAGCCGCTCTTGATCTTGATCTGCTTTTGATCTCAAGCGCCCCGTCAAACCACGCTGGCCGGAATTCGACAGGGATTTGGGGGGTAAACCGGCAGGGATGCCGGTTTAGCCGCCCCGCGCCATGGATGGCGCGTGGCGGCGGCCCCCCAAATCACTGGCGGATTACGGGCACACCGAGCCTAGGCGAGGTGCCGAGTGGTGGGGCAAGAGCGTTTTGCTTACTTTTGCGCTTCTCAAAAGTGAGCCGCCGTCAGGGCGGAACCCTAAGTGGCCGTTACCGCAGCAATGGATATGCACACAATCCAACCGTGTTGACTGCCAGGCCGCCTTCGCGAGCAAGCCCGCTCCCACAGTTGGATCGTGGGGTGTCAGGTAGAGATGGGGCGACTGTCAGGCCGTCATCGCAGGCAAGCCAGCTCCCACAGGTTGATCGCGGGGTGTCAGGTAGATAGGCGTCGGCTGTCGCAGGCCCGCTCCCACAGGTTAAAGCATTGTTCTATATGTAGAACGATCAGGGCCATTTTTACCAGCTAGTGTTCAAGGGTGAGACGATTTAAGGTGTACTCACTTTGGAGGTACACCATGAAAAAGCTGATTGGTATTTACACCAGCCCCCGCGCCCACTGGGTCGGCGATGGCTTCCCGGTACGCACGTTGTTTTCCTACGACACCATGGGCAAGCACATCAGCCCATTCCTGTTGCTGGATCACGCAGGCCCCGCCGAATTCACCCCCACCGAACAGCGCCGTGGCGTCGGCCAACACCCGCACCGCGGTTTTGAAACCGTGACCATCGTCTACGACGGCGAAGTCGAGCACCGCGATTCCACCGGTGCCGGCGGCAAGATCGGCCCAGGCGATGTGCAATGGATGACGGCGGCCAAGGGCATTCTTCACGAGGAGTTTCACTCCCAAGACTTCGCCCGTCGCGGCGGCGCACTGGAGATGGTGCAACTGTGGGTCAACCTGCCGGCCAAGGACAAAATGGCGGATGCCGGTTACCAGACCATCGTCGATGGCGACATTCCGGTGCTGCCACTGGCGGACGACGCCGGCCAACTACGCCTGATCGCCGGGGAATTCGCCGGCACTCAAGGTCCGGCCCGCACCTTCACGCCTATAGACGTGTGGGACTTGCGCCTCAACGCCGGTAAACCAGTCACGCTGGACCTGCACGCCGGGCGTAACACCGCCTTGGTGGTGCTCAGCGGCACGTTGTTGATCAACGGCGAAGAGGTCGCACGCCAGGGGCAATTGGCGCTGTTCGAGCGCGACGGCAAGCAACTGACCCTGGAGTCCAACGACGACGCCAAGGTGCTGCTGCTCAGCGGCGAACCCATCGACGAGCCCATCGTCGGCCACGGTCCGTTCGTGATGAACACCGAGCAGGAGATTCACCAGGCATTTGCCGACTTCCAGTCGGGCAAATTCGGGCAGATGCACGCCTGACGATTCACCGCAAACCCCTGTAGGAGCGAGCTTGCTCGCGAAGAACTTCAACATACCGCGTTCAATCAGACAGCACGCGTCATCGTTGTGGTTTTTCGCGAGCAAGCTCGCTCCTACATTTTGTTTCCAGGGTTCTGATTTCATGCGATCTTCTCGGCATTCGCCCTGGAGTCGCCTGGATGCCCTCATTTATCGCTGATCACCCGATGCTGTGCGCCGTGGCGTTGATCCTGATCGACATCGCCGTGTGGCGCCTTATTTCCCCCAACCTGGCCAACTGGAAACTCGCAGCGCGGCTGGTGATTTTCGCGGTGTTCAGTGCCGTGCTGTTCAACGACGGCATGAACCCCATGCAAGCGGCGCCCTATGCCGATGACACCACCTTGCACCTCGCCGCCACGGCGCTGCAGATCGGCTGGTGGTTGTTCGCCGCCCGCACCCTCACGGTGTTGCTCGGCGCAGTGATGATGCAGCGGGTCGGCCATACCGGGCGCTTGTTGCAGGATCTGTTGGGCGCGGTGATTTTCCTCATCGCGATCATCGCCGCCATGGCCTACGTGCTCGACCTGCCGGTCAAGGGCGTGCTGGCCACCTCCGGCGCCGTGGCGATCATCGTCGGCCTGGCCTTGCAAAGCACCCTGAGCGATGTGTTTTCCGGGATCGTCCTCAATACCACCAAGCCTTACCAGATCGATGACTGGATCTCCATCGACGGCACCGAAGGCCGTGTCACCGATATCGACTGGCGCGCCACGCGCCTGCAAACCTCCCAGGGCAGCCTGGCGGTGATCCCCAACTCCCTGGCGGCCAAGGCCAAGATCATCAACTTCTCGCGCCCGGCAGACATGTTCGGCCTGGCGGTCAGCCTGCAAGTCAGCCCCCATGCGCGCCCGCAAACCGTGATCGAAGCCCTGGAGCGTGCGATGCAGGGCTGCCGGCCGTTGCTGGCCCAGCCGGCGCCCAGCGTCGCGTTCAAGGCATCCACCGGCAGTGGCGTGGAATATGAGATCAGCGGTTTTGTGCCGGCCATGGGCCTCAAGCGCGAAACCCGCAACCAGCTTTACGACCTGGCCTACCGGCATTTGCAGGCGGCGGGTGTGGGCCTGCTGTCCGCCACCGAAGGCAGCACGCCGCCTGCGGTGTCTGGCGCCCGCGCTTTGCTGGAGCGCTCGACGATCTTCTCGACCTTGCGCCAGGACGAAAAAGACACCTTCAGCCAGAACATGACCCTGCACACCTACCGCGCGGGTGAGATGATCCTGGCGGCGGGGGAAGTCAGCGATCATCTGTTCATTGTCGAGTCCGGCGTGGTCTCGGTGCTGTTGATCAAGGACGGGCACAAGTTCGAGGCTGGGCGCATGGGCCCTGGGGAGGTGATCGGTGAGTCCGGCATCCTCTCCGACCAGGCGGCGCTGGCGGATTTCTCGGCCAAGACCTACTGCACGCTCTACCGCATCGAAAATGAATACCTCAAGCCGTGCCTGGACGCCCGGCATGATATTGGTGAAGCCATGAAGGCGCTGCTGGATTTCCGCCGCCATGCCGCCCAAGCCCTGACCGAAGACGCACCCGTGGTGCCGGTGAAGAAGGGCTTCATACAGTGGCTGAGGAACCGTGGCCTGTAGATTGGTCACCTGTTCTTCGCCCGGATTGGCTATTTCTCCAGGACGCCGGGGTGACTAACCTGCTCACCAATCCCACTGTCCTGGAGCAACACCATGCAAACCCGTACCGATTTCTACACCGCTTCCCCAGACGCCATGAAAGCCATGCTCGCCCTGGAAGCGGCAGTCGGCAAACTCTCCATCGAACTGCCACTGCTGGAACTGGTGCGCCTGCGCGTCTCGCAGATCAATGGCTGCGCGTTCTGTCTGGACATGCACACCGCCGATGCCCGCAAGGGCGGCGAAACCGAGCGGCGCCTGTACACCGTGTCGGCCTGGCGTGAAACCCCGTTCTTCACCCCACGCGAGCGCGCTGCCCTGGCGTGGGCCGAAAGCCTGACCCTGCTCAGCCAGACCCACGCCCCGGATGAAGACTTCGAGGCACTGGCCGCCCAGTTCAGCCCCCAGGAACAAGTGGACCTGAGCGTCGCCATCGCCACTATCAACAGCTGGAACCGCCTGGCAGTGGGCTTTCGCAAGATGCCCAAGTAAGCCCGTCAGTTGGCTTTGAAATAGCTTCGCGGCGTGGTGCCGGTCATGCCTTTGAAAAAGGCGATCAGTGCACTGTCGCTGGCAAAGCCCAGTTCAAAGGCGCAGTAGCCCAGGCTGCGCCCGATGGCAAGCAGTTCGATCATGCGCATCAGACGCCACTGTTGGCGCCATTGCTGATACCCCAGGCCGGTTTCCTTGAGGAAAATCCGGCCGATGGTCTTGGTGCTGGCGCCAATGTGCTGTTCCAGGTCCTGCAGCGTGGGGGGCAAGCGGTCAAGCTGGGCCAGCAGCGGCGCCAGGCGCTTGTCCCGTGGCAACGGCAACAGCAAGGGTTGCGCCGCCGCGTGGCGGATTTCATCCAGGCACAGCCCCAGCAAATGGGCATAGCGACCCGCCTGCCAATCAGTCTCGAACGGCGCCAGGGCCATGGGTTCCAGCACTGCCCTGAGCAGGGCACTCACTTGGATCACCCGCACCTGGGCCGGCAACTGCTCGGCCAGGGCCGCACTCACATACACCGACCGATAATCCACCGCCTGCTGCATCACCGCACGATGGGGCAGGCCGCCGGGGATCCAGGCTGCGCGCGTAGGTGGCAACAGGCACAGTTGATTGTCCAGGGTGATGCGCGTGCAACCTTGCTGGGTGAACAGCAGTTGCCCGCGCTGGTGCACATGCAGGCCCGAATCGTGATTGCCCAGCACCGCAGCGATGCCGATCACGGGCGCTGCGAAGGCGTCGGGGTTGAAAGACGCGGTAGCGGCAAGCCAGGCCATGGGTTGTCCGATTTGATGGATAAAGTGTCGAAATCCGGATAATAGCCCAGCTGGCGCGCCCTAGAATCCGTCCGTTGTGTTTATGGATGGATCGTGTGATGACATATAAAAATTTGCTGCCGCTGACCATGGCCCTGCTGATGTTCCCGCAGTTGGCCCAAACCCTGTACAGCCCGGCCCTGGGCGATATCGGCCGCGCCTTTGACGTCGCGCCGGAACGGGCAGGGCAGACCTTGTCGGTGTATTTCCTCGCCTTCGCCCTGGGCGTGGTGGTGTGGGGCCGGCTGAGTGATCGTCTGGGGCGGCGGCCGGTGATGCTGATGGGGCTGGCAATCTATGTGGGCGCTTCGGCGCTGGCCTTGACGGTGACGACATTCGACGCCTTGCTGCTGGCCCAGGCCTGTGCTGCTTTTGGCGCGGCGGTGGGGTCGGTGGTCACGCAGACGGTGTTGCGTGACCGTTTCCACGGTGCCGACCTGGCCCAGGTGTTTTCCGTGATGGGTATTGCGCTGGCCGCCAGTCCTGCTGTCGGCCTGTTCAGCGGCGCGAGCCTGGTGGAATTTTTCGGTTACCGCGGCGTGCTCTGCGCGTTGCTGCTGCTCGCGGCGGTGTTGTGGGGCTGGTGCTGGTGGGCCTTACCGGAAACCCGTCCGGCCTCCTTGCCCATCGCCGCCCTTGGCCAGACGCTCGGCCTGATGCTCAAGGATGCCGGAGTATGGCGCTCGGTCGGGTTGGTCGCGGCGTTCAATATCGCGCTGTTCAGCTATTACAGCGTGGGGCCGTTTGTCTTCGCGCAGCAGGGGCGTTCCACCGCCGAGTTCGGTTACAGCGGCGTGTTGCTGGCGCTGGGTTCCGGGTTGGGGGCGTGGCTGAACAAAGCCTTGCTCAAGCGTGGGTTGAGCGGTGAGCGGTTGGTGGTTGTCGCCGCAGCGGTGGCCGTGGTGGGGAGCCTGTTGGTGTTGGCCCTGCAGCACAGCTGGCTGTTGGTGTGGCCGATGCTGTTGGTGGTGCTGGCCTTCGGCATGGCGATTCCCAACGTACTGGGGGCGGCCCTGGTCGATTACCGAGACCGCCTTGGCACCGCCGCCGCCCTGTTTGGCTTGCTGTACTACCTGGTGATTGGCGGCGGGCTGGCCTTGGTGACCTGGTCCCAGGATTTAGGCTGGAGCCTGTTGGTGTGCGGCTTGGCAGCGTTGTGGCTGGCTACGTCGCGGCTACTCAGAAGTTGACCGACGCACTCAAACGCGCCGTCAACGGGGCGCCCTGGAACAGGTAGTCATCGCCCATGTATTCGCCGGCGTCGCGCCAGTAGCGCTTGTCGAACAGGTTATCGACGCTCAGGCGAAACACCGTTTCGTAGCCATCGACCTTGGTGGTGTAGCGGCTCCCGACGTTGACCACCGCGTAGTCGCCCACTTCCACGTTGCCGGTGCGATTGGCGGACTTCTTCGCGCTGTATTGCACGCCGCCCAATACCGCCAGGCCATTGACCCAGGGCAGGGCGTAGTCGGCGTACACACTGGCGCGCAGCTTGGGCACGTTGATCGCCTGATGGCCTTCGTACTCCGGCGTGCCGCTGCCGCTCACCCGCGCCCGGATCGCGGCCACGCTGGTGGCGATCTGCAGACGGTCGGTGGCCCAGCCGTTGGCGGACAATTCAATCCCGGTGTTTTTCTGCTGGCCCTGTTGCACGTAGTTGAACGTGCCACCTTCGGGCTTGGCGTACTGGTAAGCCTGGCGCGTCTGGAACACGGCGGCGGCGAAGCTGATACGGCGCCAGTCGTATTTCACCCCGGCTTCGAGCTGGCGCGAGACGGTGGGGGCGAGGGTTTCATCCGCATTGTTTGCGAACCACGGCGCTGTGCCGCCAAGAGAGAGGCCCTTGCTGTAGCTGGTGTACAGCGAAACGTTGTCCACCGGCTTGTAGATCAACGAGGCCTGGGGCAGGAACACGTACTGTTGGGTGTGGCGTGTCTGGTTGCCGGTGACACTGTCGAAGGCTTTTTCGTCCAGGCGTACTTCACGGCCGCCAAGGATGGTTTGCCAGTGTTCGTTGAAGCGGATGCGGTCGGTGACGAACAGGCCGTACTGGCGGCTGTCGAGGTTGCGGTGACTGTCGTTCAGCGGCTTATTGGTCGGGGGAAAGCTCGGCACTTCTTGGTCGATATTGGCGGTGCCGATGAATTCGTTGACCGACTTGCGTTTGTCGATCACCCGGCGAAACGCGCTGGTGCCGAAGGTCAGTTCGTGGCCGATGCCGGCGGTGTCGAACAGGCCTGTCATGGCCGCCTGGATTTCATCGTCGCGGCGAGTGTCGTCCGGGCTGCGGTAGTCGTAGACGTCGTAATTGCCTTCGGGGCTGAAGTAGTTCGGCACGCTTGTAGAACTGCAACTGTCTGAACCATAGCAACCCCACGCAAACGAACTGTAGTCATCAATCACCACCTTGCTACGCGCCGCGCTGACACTGCCTTTCCACTGGTCGCTGAAACGGTACTCGAACTTGCCGTTGAGGTTCAGCGAATCAATCCCGACCTGCTTGCCGCCCGTCTGGTGCCCCAACAGCTTCTTCGGTGAAGCACCGTGGGGCACTTCGGTGCCGCCCAGCAGTTGATAACCGGGTACTGAGCGCTGTTGTTTGTTCTGGTATTCGGCATCCAGTTGCAACACGGCGTCGGGGCTGATGTTCCAGTCAAAGGCCAGGGACACGAAATCGCGCTGGCCGTTGGCGTGTTCCACATAGGAATTGAGGTCTTCATGGGCGACGTTGGCGCGCAGGCCGAACTGCTGCTCGCTGCCAAACCAGCCGCCAACATCGGTGGCGATGTAACCACTGCCACGATCATCGGTGGACACCGTCACCGAGCGCACATCCTGGGGGCGCTTGGTCACGTAGTTGATCACTCCACTGGGCTCGGAAATGCCGCTCTGCAAACCCGCCAGGCCCTTGAGCACTTCCACTTGCTGCTTGTTTTCCAGGGCGACGTTCTGCTCGCCGGTGATGGTGCGCCCATTGATCTTGTAACTGCTGGCCGCGTTCAGCGAAAAGCCACGCACCACGAAATTCTCGTAATAACCGATGGGCGCGTAACTGTCGCCAACCGAGGCATCGTTGCGCAGCACTTCGCTGAGCAGGCGTGCCTGCTGGTCCTTGATCAGCGTGGCGTTGATCACGGTGATCGAGGCGGGGGTGTCCAACAGCGGCGCTTCATCAAAACCACCCACCGACGCGGTTTCACTGCGGTAGCCAGACTCATCCTGGCCCTGGACCTTTACCGTCGGCAACTCGATCTCGGCGGCCAGGCTGCTGCCGATGCCGCCACTGAGTAACAGGCCGAGGGCGAAACGTGAGGTGACGATGGGGCGGAAACGCAAAACCATGGGGCAAGGCCTTAAAGCGCTGGGCGGGGGGCGCATAAGCTAGGCATAACGGCGGGATTTTACAAGTTATGCAGAGGGGCTCTGCGACACCGCTGATCGAATGTGGGAGCTGGCTTGCCTGCGATGGCGGCCTGCCAGCCGACACCTATCTCCCTGACACCCCGCGGTCAAAACTGTGGGAGCGGGCTTGCTCGCGAAGGCGGCCTGACAGTCAACACAGTTGGATTGTGTACATATCCATTGCTGCGGTAACGGCCACTTAGGGTTCCGCCCTGACGGCGGCTCACTTTTGAAAAGCGCAAAAGTAAGCAAAACGCTCTTGCCCCACCACTCGGCACCTCGCCTAGGCTCGGTGTGCCCGTAATCCGCCAGTGATTTGGGGGGCCGCCGCCACGCGCCATCCATGGCGCGGGGCGGCTAAACCGGCATCCCTTGCCGGTTTACCCCCCAAATCCCTGTCGAATTCCGGCCAGCGTGGTTTGACGGGGCGCCTAAGGTCAAAAGCAGATCAAGATCAAGAGCGGCTCGCTTCGCATCGTGGTTACCGTCTGCTGCTACAGCTCAGAAAGTTGTGTAGAAGCCAGCTCCCACAGGGCATAGCGTTTCAACCAAAGCGCTTCAGCGTCTCGCTGGGCAGCTCCCGGAACAAAGCCCGATAGCTGTTGGAAAACCGCCCCAAATGCCAGAACGACCAATTCATCGCCACCTCGGCCACGGTGGTATCCGCGCCACTCAATAGCTCACGCCGCGCCCCATTCAACCGACGCAACCTTAACCACTGCGCCGGGCTCATCCCTGTGTAGGTCTTGAACCCTTGCTGCAAGTGGCGCAACGGCACACCCGCAATCTGCGCCAGTTCCAACAGGTTGGCGGTTTCGTCCGGCGCATCCGCCGCCCATTCGCCGATGCGCGCCATCAAGCGGCGTTCTTCGCTGCGCTTTTGTAGCGAACTGCGGTCCAGACACACGCAGGCGTTATCGAGAATAAACAGGCAGTCGTCGAGCAGTTGCTGGGTGAGGGCATCGCGGCTGATGGGGTCGGTCAGTGCCGACAAGCGCGTGAGCGTGCCACTGAGCCAACGGGTGAACAGCGCGTTCTGTTGGCCGGTCAGCGGCGCCATGAACAAGCCTTCGAGTTTGGCTATATCCAGGCCCTGGCGTTGAACGAACTGCGGGCCGAATACCACCGCCACTTCGCGGTAGTTGACCGGGGTGATCCAGGTGTTGCGGCTCTCGCCATTGAGCAGGTACAGCGCGTTGTCACTGGCGTCGAAACAGAACGCCAGGGCGCCGGCAGGTGCGTTGAAATGCTGCTCCACCCGGGTGTTCATGCACTCTTCGTAGACCTGAACCCCTTGCAGGTCGAGGTAGCGCACCTGCCCGGCAAAATGCCCCGGGGACATCTGCTGATACTGCTGCACCCAGCCGGGTGTCGCACTGCATTGGGTGGCCACATCGCCGGTGGCGAAGGCCTGTACGCGCAAAGCGGTTGCCTGTGTCATGGGTGATCCGTGCGCACTCTATTGGTGCGTTGTGCCGCGTGCAAAGTGGATAGATGCCGTTTCAAGGCTGGCCCAAGATAGACCTCAATGCGCTGGGAGTACAAGCCAGCGTCGCATCCCACCCAAGACGAGGTCCTTATGAACGCCCCCTTCGATCAGCTCTCCATTTGGCTGAAAGAACACAAGATTACCGAAGTCGAATGCGTGATCAGTGACTTGACTGGCATCGCACGCGGCAAGATTGCGCCCACCAACAAGTTCCTGCATGAGCGAGGCATGCGCCTGCCGGAAAGTGTGTTGCTGCAAACGGTAACCGGGGACTTCGTCGACGACGATATCTATTACGACCTGCTGGACCCGGCCGATATCGACATGATCTGCCGCCCGGCAGCCAACGCCACTTACGTGGTGCCGTGGGCCATCGAACCCACGGCCATCGTGATCCACGACACCTTCGACAAGCAGGGCAACCCCATCGAGCTGTCACCGCGCAACGTGTTGAAGAAAGTCCTGCAGCTCTACACCGACCAAGGCTGGCAGCCGATCGTGGCGCCGGAAATGGAGTTCTACCTCACCCAGCGCTGCGAAGACCCGGACCTGCCGTTGAAAACCCCGATTGGCCGTTCCGGCCGTGCCGAAACCGGCCGCCAGTCGTTCTCCATTGACGCGGCCAACGAATTCGACCCGCTGTTCGAAGACGTCTATGACTGGTGCGAAGCCCAGGGCCTGGACCTCGATACGCTGATCCATGAAGACGGCCCGGCGCAGATGGAAATCAACTTCCGTCATGGCGACGCCCTGGATCTGGCCGACCAGATCACGGTGTTCAAGCGCACCTTGCGCGAGGCCGCCCTCAAGCACAACGTCGCCGCCACCTTCATGGCCAAGCCGGTGGCCGATGAGCCGGGCAGTGCCATGCATTTGCACCAGAGCGTGGTAGAGATTGCCACCGGCAAGCCGGTGTTCGTCGATGCTGACGGCAACATGAGCCCGTTATTTCTGCATCACATCGGCGGCTTGCAGAAGTACATCCCCAAGCTGTTGCCGATGTTCGCGCCCAATGTGAACTCGTTCCGCCGCTTCCTGCCGGACACCTCGGCGCCGGTCAACGTCGAATGGGGCGAAGAGAACCGCACCGTCGGCCTGCGTGTGCCCACTTCCAGCCCGGAGGCGATGCGCGTGGAAAACCGTTTGCCGGGGGCTGATGCCAACCCGTACCTGGCGATTGCCGCGAGCCTGTTGTGTGGTTATCTGGGGATGATCGAGCACATCGAACCCAGTGCTCCGGTGGAAGGTCGCGCCTATGAGCGCCGCAACCTGCGCTTGCCGTTCACCCTTGAAGATGCGCTGGCGCGCATGGAGGATTGCGACACGGTCAAGCAGTACCTGGGCGAGAAATTCGTACGCGGCTATGTGGCGGTCAAGCGCGCCGAACATGAGAATTTCAAGCGGGTGATCAGTTCCTGGGAGCGTGAGTTCCTGCTGTTGAGCGTCTAAAAACAAGCATAAAAGGGGTGACGATATGCGTCTTGTGAACAAGCTTCTCCCACTGGCCCTGGCCGCGGTGTTCAGCAGTGCCGGCCAGGCGGCACCGACGGTGAGTGTCTACAACTGGACCGATTACATTGGCGAGACCACCTTGGCGGACTTCCAGGCCAAGACCGGTATCAAGGTGGTCTACGATGTGTTCGACTCCAACGAAACCCTGGAGGGCAAGTTGCTGGCCGGGCGCACCGGGTATGACGTGGTGGTGCCGTCCAACCACTTCCTGGCGCGCCAGGTGAAGGCCGGTGCGTTCCTCAAGCTCGACCGCGCGCAGTTGCCCAACTTCAAGAACCTGGACCCCAAGCTGCTCAAGTTACTGGAACAGAACGACCCCGGTAATACGCACTCGGTGCCGTACCTGTGGGGCACCAATGGCATTGGCTACAACGTCGACAAGGTCAAGCAAGTGCTGGGTATCGACCGCATCGATTCGTGGGCCGTGCTGTTCGAACCGGAAAATATCAAGAAGCTGCATGAATGCGGCGTGGCTTTCCTCGATTCGGCGGATGAGTTGTTCCCGGCGATCCTCAACTACATGGGCAAGGACCCACGCAGCGAGAACGCCGAGGACTACAAGCAGGCCGAAGCCAAGCTGCTGACGCTGCGGCCGTATATCACTTACTTCCACTCCTCCAAGTACATCTCGGACCTGGCCAACGGCAATATCTGTGTGGCCTTCGGTTATTCCGGCGATGTGTTCCAGGCCGCCAACCGCGCCAAGGAAGCCAAGAACGGGGTGAACATTGCGTATTCGATCCCCAAGGAAGGGGCCAACCTGTGGTTCGACCTGCTGGCGGTTCCGGCCGACGCGAGCAACCCTAAAGAAGCCCATGCGTTCATCAACTACCTGCTGGAGCCTGAGGTGATTGCCAAGGTCAGCGCTTCGGTGGGCTATGCCAACGCCAACCCGGCCGCCAAGCCGTTCATGGCCCCGGAACTGGTGAACAACCCTGAGGTGTATCCGCCCCAGGAGGTTCTCGACAAACTCTATATTTCCACCACGCCCACGCCGGCCACCATGCGCGTGATGACCCGCGCCTGGAGCAAAGTGAAGTCCAACCGATGATGCCGTCCAACGAACATGCCCCGTCCTATTACCGCGCTTCGGCGAATGCCATGGCGCAGCGGCCTGTACTTGAGGCAGACCTGAGCGCCGATGTGTGTGTGATCGGTGGTGGTTTTACCGGGGTCAACACCGCCATCGAACTGGCCCAGCGCGGGCTCTCGGTGGTGCTGCTGGAGGCGCGCCGCATTGGCTGGGGCGCCAGCGGGCGCAACGGCGGGCAATTGATCCGCGGCATCGGCCATGACGTCTCCGGGTTTGCCAAATACGTGGGCGAGGAGGGCGTGCGCTATATGGAGCGGGCCGGTATCGACTCGGTGGCCCTGGTGGGCCAGCGCATTGCCGAGCACGGTATCGACTGCGACCTGCGCTGGGGCTTCTGCGAACTGGCCAATACCCCGGCGCAGTTCGCGGCGTTCAAGGGCGAACAGGCGCACCTGGCAGCCATGGGGTATGCCCCTGAAACGCGACTGGTCGGCCCGCACGACATGGCGCAAGTAGTGGGTTCAACGGTGTATGCCGGCGGCCTGGTCGACATGGGTTCCGGGCATCTGCACCCGCTCAACCTGGTGCTGGGTGAAGCGCAGGCGGCCGAGGCCCTTGGGGTGCGTATCTTTGAGCACAGCCCGGTGCTGGAGCTGATCCATGGCGATTCCGTGCAGGTGCGCTGCGCGGGCGGCAGCGTGCGCGCAGCCAACCTGGTGTTGGCATGCAATGCCCATCTTGAAGAGCTGGAGCCGCGCTTGAGCGGCAAGGTACTGCCAGCGGGCAGCTACATCATCGCCACCGAGCCACTGCCTGAGCCTGTGGCCCAGCAGTTGATCCCACAGAACCTGGCGCTGTGCGACCAGAAAGTCGGCCTGGATTACTACCGGCTGACCGCCGACCGGCGCCTGTTGTTCGGCGGTGCCTGCCATTACTCAGGGCGAGACCCTCAGGACATCGCCGCGTACATGCGCCCGAAAATGCTCAAGGTGTTCCCGCAGTTGGCCAACACCGCCATCGAGTTCCAGTGGGGCGGCAAGATCGGCATCACCGCCAACCGCTTTCCCCAGGTCGGGCGGCTCAAGCAGTACCCGAATGTGTTCTATGCCCAAGGCTACTCCGGCCATGGCTTGAACGTGACGCACTGGTGCGCACGGTTGCTGGCTGAAGGGATACATGCGGGTGCAAGCCAGGGTCTGGATATTTTCAGCCAGGTGCCACACATGACCTTTCCGGGTGGCAAGGCGCTGCGTTCGCCGCTGCTGGCGTTGGGGATGTTGTGGTATCGCTTGCGCGAAGCGCTCTGAGATCCAATGTGGGAGCGGGCGTGCCTGAATCTTCAACTGAACCACCGCTATCGCAGGCAAGCCAGCTCCCACACGGGTTCTGCATTGCCCACAAAATCATCACCCGGCACAGATCCCCTGTGGGAGCGGGCTTGCTCGCGAAGGCGGTGTGTCAGTCACTGATCTTCAACTGAACCACCGCCATCGCAGGCAAGCCAGCTCCCACACGGGTTCTGCATTGCCCACAAAATCAGCGCCCGGCACAGATCCCCTGTGGGAGCGGGCTTGCTCGCGAAGGCGGTGTGTCAGTCACTGATCTTCAACTGAACCACCGCTATCGCAGGCAAGCCAGCTCCCACACGGGTTCTGCATTGCCCACAAAATCATCACCCGGCACAGATCCCCTGTGGGAGCGGGCTTGCTCGCGAAGGCGGTGTGTCAGTCACTGATCTTCAACTGAACCACCGCTTTCGCGGGCAAGCCAGCTCCCACACGGGTTCTGCATTGCCCACAAAATCAGCGCCCGGCACAGATCCCCTGTGGGAGCGGGCTTGCCCGCGAAAGCGGTGGGTCAGTCACCATCAATGTTGGTGAACCGACGCCTTCGCGAGCAAGCCCGCTCCCACATTCAAACTGCAGGGCGTCAGTCAGATAGCCTCAGGTTCGGTCAGCACTTTGCGAAAGGTTTCCACCAACGGCCTCAAGTTGACGCGATGCCAGGCCGCCCACAGGGGTGTGGTGTAGGCCAGCCACGGCAGCTCGCGCAACACCACGCCGGGCGGTGCGTTGCGGCTCAGGCCTTTTTGCACCATCGCCACCCCCAGCCCGGACGCCACCAGGCCCAATGCGGTAAAGGGCTCGCTGGCCTCCATGGGGATCTGCGGGGTGAAACCGGCGCGGATGCAGGCGGCGACGAAATCGTCAGCCGGGTGGGCGCCAGGTTTGCGCTGCACGCCGATCCATTGTTGGTCAGCCAGGTGTTCGGGCAACAGTTCGCGGTGTCGAGCCAGCGGATGCTGTTCGGGCAGGGCCAGCAGCATCGGGTCGTCGAGGACTTGCCAGGCGCTCAGGTCCGGGTCGGCGGCGGCGGGTGGTTCGCTCACCAGGGCGATGTCCAGGCTGCGTTGGCGCAAACCTTCCAGTTGTTCCAGGGAGGGCAGGTTATACAGCTTGATATGCACGGCGGGCCGGTCGTCGCGCAGTATGCGCAAGGCGTTGGGCAAGACGCCGGCGTGCATGGCGTTCTCGATATAACCGATGCACAAACCGCCTTCTTCCCCACGGCCCAGGCGCTTGCCCAGTGACTCCAGGCGGTTGGCGTGGGTCAGCAATGCCTTGGTTTCGGCCAGGAAGGTCTGGCCGTCGCGGGTCAGGCGGATGCGCTGCTGGCTGCGTTCGAACAGGGTCAGGCCCAGGCGCTCCTCGAGCTGGGCGATCTGCCGGCTCAGGGGCGATTGAGAAATGTGCAAGCGCTCGGCGGCGCGGCCAACGTGTTCTTCTTCAGCCACCACTTCGAAGTAGCGCAACTGGCGTAGATCAATCATGTAAGACCTGCAAGGACTCAAGTTGGTCGCAGTATGTCTTGGACGGTCTGATCAGCGCAATCTAGCATCTGCTCAACGGTCACCGCGACCTCGCACCGATTGAGGATCCACCATGAGCTTGAAAGACACACTGCCCGGCGTACTGGGCTTTGGCACCGCCCCCTTGGGCAATATGTTTCGCGCCATCCCCGAAGAAGAAGCCCAGGCCACCGTCGAGGCAGCCTGGAGCCAGGGCGTGCGTTACTTCGATACCGCGCCGTTCTACGGCTCGGGCCTGTCGGAAATGCGCTTGGGCCAGGCGCTGTCCAACTACCACCGCGACGACTACGTGCTCAGCACCAAGGTCGGCCGCGTGATTCTCGATGAAGTCGAAGAAACCGCCCGGGACCTTGGCGAAAAAAGCGGCGTATTCGAACACGGCCGCCGCAATAAAATACTCAATGACTACAGCGCCGACGCCACCCTGCGTTCCATTGAAGACAGCCTGACACGCCTGCAAACCGATCGCCTTGACATCGTGTGGGTTCACGACATCGCCCAGGATTTTTACGGCGACCAATGGCTGGAATACTTCAACCAGGCCCGCACTGGCGCCTTCAAAGTACTCACCCGTTTGCGCGAGCAAGGGGTGATCAAGGCCTGGGGCCTTGGCGTCAACCGCGTCGAACCTTGCGAGTTGACCCTGGACCTGGCCGAAGCCCAGCCCGACGGCTTTCTGCTGGCGGGGCGCTATACGCTGCTGGACCACGACCGCGCTTTGCAGCGCCTGATGGACGCCGCCCACGCCCAGCAGGTCGAGATCGTCGTCGGTGGCCCGTACAGCTCCGGCATCCTCGCTGGCGGTGCGCACTTTGAATACCAGCAAGCCAGCCCGGCGATCATTGCCAAGGTCGAGCAGATCAAGGCGATTGCCCAGGCGTTTGGCGTCAGTATCAAGGCCGCTGCGCTACAGTTCTCACTGGCCCATCCGGCGGTGGCGGCGGTGATTCCCGGTGCCAGTCGTCCGGGGCGGATTGCCGAAGACGTTGCGGCGTTGTCTGAACAGATTCCAGCCGCCTTCTGGCAGGCGTTGCGCGAGGCCCGCTTGATCTCGGATCGTGCACCTTTGCCTCTCTCACGTTAAGGAGCTTGAGCATGAAAATTGATGTAAGTGGCAAAGTGGCTATTGTCAGCGGCAGCACCGCCGGTATCGGCCTGGGCATCAGCCAGGCCCTGGCGCAATCGGGTGCCACGGTGGTGGTGATCGGGCGTGATGCAGGCAAGGTGGACGACGCCTTGGCCAGCATTTGCCAAGCGGTTCCCGCTGCTCAACTGCGTGGTGTGGTGGCCGACCTCGGCACCGTTGAAGGCGCACAGAAGCTCTTCGCCGCCGAACCCCGCGCCGACATTCTGGTCAACAACCTGGGCATCTTCGATGCGGTGGATTTCTTCGACGCGCCGGACAGTGAGTGGGCGCGCTTCTATGAGGTCAATGTGATCTCCGGCGTGCGCCTGGCGCGCCATTATGTGCCGGGCATGGTCGAGCAGGGTTGGGGCCGGGTGATCTTCGTGTCGTCGGAGTCCGGGGTGGCGACGCCGGCTGACATGATCAACTACGGGGTGACCAAAAGCGCCAACCTGGCGGTGTCCCACGGCCTGGCCAAGCGCCTGGCGGGGACCGGGGTGACGGTGAATGCTATCTTGCCGGGGCCGACCTTTACCGATGGCCTGGAACACATGCTCAAGGACGCCACGGCCGAATCCGGGCGCAGTGCCCGAGAAGAAGCGGATGTGTTTGTACGCCACGCGCGGCCCACCTCGATCATCCAGCGTGCGGCCAATGTGGATGAAGTGGCGAACCTGGTGGCGTACATTGCTTCACCGCTGTCTTCGGCGACAACCGGTGCCGCGCTGCGAGTCGACGGTGGCGTTGTCGACAGCATGGCAATCTGATTTTTCCTGACTGGAGTATTGATCGTGGCAACAGCGTCTTCTGTGATTGAAATAGCGGTGTCGGCCGACCAGGTCTGGCAACTGATTGGCGGCTTCAACAGCCTGCCCGACTGGCTGCCTTTTATTGCCAAGAGCGAGCCGAGCGAGGGTGGCCGTGTGCGTCACCTGACCGCCGCTGACGGCGGCACGATTGTCGAGCGCTTGCAGACTTTCGACAACGTGGCGCGCACCTACAGCTACACCATTGAAGCGTCGCCGTTTCCGGTGAGTGCTTACCTGTCGACCTTGCAGGTTGAAGCGTTGACGGACACCTCGGCGAAAGTGACCTGGTCCGGGGTGTTCACGCCGGCAGCGGGTACCACTGATGCGCAGGTAGAGGAGTTGTTTACCGGTGTCTACGAAGGCGGGCTTGAGGCACTGCGCGGTAACTTCTAAAGAGTGTGGTGAGGGAGCAAGCTCCCTCGCCACAGGGTGGGGTTTTAGCCTAGATGGAGCAGGGCTGCCGCGACAGCTTCTGCCGGCGTCAACTGCGCCGTATCCAGCCTGAACGGCGGCGCTTCCCAGGGTTCATACTCATGCACCTGTACCGATTCCCAGGTGGGTGGCACCAGCCCCGGGATATCGCCCACACGACCTTCGACTCGACGCCGATGCGCCTGCTGATCGGAACACACCACTTCGATATTGATCAGCGCCACGCCGGCGGCTGTCGCCACCGCTTGCCAGCCATCACGGCTTTCCTTCACCGGGTTCACACAATCGGCGATCACCCGCTGCCCGAGGCGCAGGTTACTCAGCGCCAGCGCATTCGCCACAGCGTAGCCACTGGCCCCCACATCCCCCGCCAACACCCCAGCCTCGCGCAGCGCCTGCTCGATCACATCGATACGCAGGTACACCGCGCCCACCTGTCGCGCCAGCTCCCTGGCAATCGTGGTCTTGCCACTGCCGGGCAAGCCGCTGAATACAATAAGCATGACCATCAACCCCCTGTAGGAGCGAGCTTGCTCGCGAAAAACGCCAACGATAACGTGTACTTCCCTGAATAAACGCGGCGCCTGTGGTTTTTTCGCGAGCAAGCTCGCTCCTACAGTGGTATTAGAACCGCTCGGCTCATTTCACTCACAGGAGCGCCCATGACCCTGCCGTTCGTGAAGATGCACGCCCACGGCGACGACTTCATCATCGTCGACCGCCGTGGCGAGGACAACCCCATTACTGCGCAGATTGCCCGCTACCTGGGTAACCGCCGCTTCGGCATCGGTTTCAATCAACTGGCGGTGGTGCTCGACTGTGAGGAGGCCGCCGCGCGCGTTCAGTTCTGGAACCCGGACGGGACACGCCTGCACACCTGCGGCAGCGCGACGCGTGGCGTGGCTGATCGCCTGATGCATGAGGCTGGCACTGACACCATCGTGCTGCGCAGCGACCGTGGCTTGCTGAGATGCACACGTGCTGATGGGCAGCGGGTGTCGGTGGACATGGGCCCACCCTCCTTGGACTGGGCGTCGGTGCCCCTGGACAGGGCGATGGACACCTGTGTGTTGCCTATCGACGGCCAGCCGGCGGCGTGCAGCATGGGCAACCCGCATTGCACGTTTTTTGTGGAGGATGTGACGGCGCTCGATATTGAGGCCATGGGCCCGACGCTGGAAGTTCACCCGCTGTTTCCGGTCAGCACCAATGTGCATTTCGTGCAAGTGCTGGACCGCAGCCATATCCGCCTGCGTATCTGGGAGCGTGGCGGCGGTGTGCCGCAGGGGTCCGGTTCCTGCTGTTGCGCGGCGGTGGTCAATGGCATCCGGCGCGGGCTGCTTGATGAGTGTGTGGAAGTCGAATGCGATGGTGGTGCGGTCACGGTGCAATGGGACGGGCAGGGTGGGGTGATATTGACCGGCCGTGTCGAGCCGATCATGCAGGGCACCGCGTACCTGTACTAGAACTTCACCGTAAACGTGGTGCCGGCGCTCGCACAGGAACTCACCGCCACATCGCCGCCATGCACCCTGGCCAGTTCACGCACGATATACAGGCCCAGGCCCACGCTGCGCACGTCGCTGCCCTGGTCGGTGCCACGGGTCATGGGTTCGAACAACCCGGCCAGCAAGGCTTGGGGTATCGCGGGGCCGTGGTTGTGCACCGCAACCTCGCAGGTGTTATCGCCCAGGCGCGAGGTGATGGTGATCGGCTGCAGCAAGTCGCCATAGGCCACGCTGTTGGCCACCAGGTTGCCGATCATCTGTTGCACGCGGTCGGCGTCCAGGCAGGCGTCGCCCTGGCCCTCGGCGTGATGCACCAGCGTGGCCTTGGGGAAGGCCACTCGCAGTTCGTCGACGCTGCGATGAATAACGCTGTGCAGGTCCAGCGGTTGCGGCTTGATGATAATGCCCTGGCCGACCCGGGCCTGGGTGAAGTCCAGCAGGTCGGCGATCATGCGGTGGGCGCGTTCGGACGACTGGCCGATGTGCCCCAACAACTGGCGCTCCTTGGCCGTGCGCTCGCCACGCTGGAGAAAGTCGGACGCCATGCGGATCGCCGTGAGAGGGTTTTTCAGGTCATGGCTGACAATCGCCACCATCTGTTCGGCAAACAACGCCCGGCGCTGGGCAATGGCATAGGCCTCGCTCAGTTCGGCCTGGGCCTGTTGCAGGGCCAGTTCCGTAGCAGTTTTTTCCTGCAGCAGGGCTTCCGCCTGCTTGTGGGCATTGAGCAGTTCGCGCTCGTACTTGTCACGGTCGGTGGTGCCGAACAGCGCCAGGTCATACACCACGCCGTCGGGCTGCTGGCGCCGGGTGACATTGAGCAATACGGTGACCTTGTGCCCGTCGCAATGGCGGATGTCGAGCTTCACCTCGGTGACGCTGCCGTGCATGCGCAGCATCGGTGCCAGGTGCGTCTGGTAGAAAATCCGCCCGCCCATGGCCAGCAGGTCCTGGAAACGCCGGCCCAGCAGTTGGGCGGCGGTAAAGCCCAGCCAATCGCACAAGCGCGGGTTGACGTGCAGGATCGTGCCATCTTCCTGCGTCACCGCCAGCGCGCAGGCCGCGCTGTCGAACAGTGAATCAGCGGGCATCGGCAGCCGCCCAAGGGGCGAGGAAGCGGTCCATCGCTGTTGCGCACGCCTGGGGGGCGCTCATGTGTGGGCAATGGCCGACATTCTCGACCAGGCAATAAGTGCTGTTAGGTAATACGGCGTGCAGGTATTCACCCACGGCCACGGGAGCGATCAGGTCTTCGGTCGATTGCAGGATCAGCACCGGGGTAGTCAGGCCGAACACATCCTGGCGGTTATCCGACAGAAAGGTCACGCGGGCGAACTGCTTGGCGATGTCCGGCTCGGTGCGGCAGAAACTCTCGGTGAGCGCCTCGCTCAGGTGCGGCTGCGTCGGCGCGCCCATGATCACCGGGGCCATGGCGCTGGACCAGCCCAGGTAGTTGCTGTCGAGGGTGTGGAGCAGGTCGTCGATGTCGCGGTGCTGGAAACCGCCGACATACTCATCGGTGTCGATATAGCGCGGCGATGGGCCAATCATCACGTGCGCGGCAATGCGGCCCGGGATGAAACGGTCGGCGAGGGTGCCGATCATCGCGCTGACCGAGTGACCCACCAGAATCACCGGGCCTTGGGCGTAGGCGTGGATAATCTCGTTCAGGTCATGGGCGTAGCCATCCAGGCGGCTGTATTTGGCTTTGTCGAACGCACTCAAGTCCGACAGGCCGGCGCCGACCAGGTCATACAGCACCACGCGAAAGCGTTCGAGAAAGTGCGGTGCCAGGGCATTCCACATGGCCTGGTTGCAACCAAAACCGTGGGAAAACACCAGCGTCGAGGGACCGTTGCCCATCACATGTATATGGTTTCGGTGACGTAGGTCCATGGGGGTCCCGTAGATGGCTAATTGCTATGCAGCTTGGCGGCAGTTTAGATAGTCGCAGGCCCTGGGTCACGCGTTTGCGTGCAGATAAGGTAAAGTCGGCGCCTTCAGGGAGAGACTTCAGGTAACCATACATGATCGTACTTGTGCGGCAATCGGTGTTCAGCCTACTGGCCCTGGTATTTTCCAGCCTGTTGATCGCCGCGCATGCGGACACCTCGCCCATTGGGGTTGCCCTTGATCAACGGGTCATTGACCTGACCAACACTCTCGACTCGGGCACCGCCGAGCGCCTCAAGCAACAACTCGCCGACCTTGAACAACGCAAAGGCGCGCAGGTTGCTGTATTGCTGGTGCCGACCACCGGCAGCGCCGATCTCGAAAGCTACGCCAACCAACTGTTTCGCGCCTGGAAACTGGGACGCCAGAACGTCAACGACGGCATCCTTCTGGTGGTGGCCAAGAACGACCGCAAGGTGCGCATCGAAGTGGGCTACGGCCTGGAAGGCATTGTCACCGACCTGCTGGCCCATCGCATCATTGAAGAACAGATCACGCCGGCGTTTCGGACGGGTGACTTTGCCGCAGGCATCGAGCAAGGCGTGAACGCGCTGGTCGTCTTGGTGGACGGCGGCGACTTGCCTGAAAGGGCCGGGCCGGGGCTCAACCCCCAATTTATCGCGATATTGGCGGCGTTTATCCTGGGGGCGCTCACCGGTGTACTGATCGCTGCCGGTAAGTTGCACTGGCGCAGGGCCTTGATCATCGCAGTAGCGGCCACGCTGTTGTTGGTGCTGCTGGCAGGTGGTCGGGATTGGCCGATGTTTCTGTTTGTAGTGCCGCTGACGTTGTTGATTGGCGGCGCGATATTCGGCGCGTTGTGGCAGGTACGTACGCTGTTTTACGGCGTGATCGGGCTGCTGGCTTATATCCTCGGGTTGGTGGTGGCAAACCAGTACGTGGACGTCAGTTTCATCCATTGGCTGCTGTGGCCATTGGGCGTCTTGGTGGTACTAGGCTTGTACCTGGTGCTGCTGCTGATCATGAGGGAGACCTGGCGCACCAGCCGCGCAGGTTTTGCCGTACGGCTGCTGGCGGTGATGGCCGTGTATGGGGTGGCGGGGCGGGTGATGGACGGTGATCGCGACGCCTGGTTGCTGGCGTTTCCTATCGCATCGTTTGTTGCGCTGATTATCTTTGGCAAGGTCGGCGAAGGTTCTGGCTCCGGTGGCGGGTCCAGTTCAGGTTCCAGCGGCTCCAGCTCCAGCTCCAGCAGCAGTTCGTCGGGCGGTGGCGGTTCCAGCGGTGGCGGGGGGGCTTCCGGCAGTTGGTAGATGGTTCGGCGGCTGTCCCATAGCGGAACAGCCGCCAACCATACCAGTTGAAGCTAATGGGTATGGGGTGTTCGGCAAAGCCCTGGGTACTACGGCGGCTTAGGTCAAAAGCAGAGGAGTTGTCACGCCTTGGTCCAACCGCCGATGCCGTCAGGTTTTATTTCGAAGTCGATCGGTTCGCGATGGGTATTGGACGGGGAGTCGTCTAAGGCCTTGTAATCCGAAGTTGAGAAGGCGGGCAGGGTGCCGCTGCCGTGATATTGGATATGGGTATTGACCTTGGAGTCATCGACGATCTTTTTGTCCGAAGGCAAGAAGTTGCGATCCAACCGAGTGCGGTTGGCGTGGTCGCGCGTCGCATTGCCAATGCTCTTCCAGCCGCCCTTGCCATTGGACACTTCGGCATCTTCTCCTGCCTGTTTGTCCAGAGGGTTTGTCCTGGGTACATCGTTATCGATAGGGTGTTTGCCAGCGGGCTGGTACGCGGGTACGAATGGGATGGAGTCACTGATTGAAGACATGATTGCACCTCTCTGATCGCTAGGAAGTTGACCCTGCCAGGAAGGGATCCTGACAGGGCGTTTCGCAGGCTACAGCGCCAGGGGCAGGCGCTCAACGAGGTCTGTTTTGGCTGGGTGTAACAACGTAAAACCGCATCGGGCGTGGGTTTTCGAGTGAGTGAAAAGGCTATAGGTGCAGTCCGGCCCACGCGCCGAAAAGTCAGGCTGGCTGTCAGATAGGGCAGCGCAGTGCCAGGTTTTCACTCACTGAAACACACTGGGTCGTTGCAGGTTTTTTGGCGGCTTCACGCTTGGAAACACTTTTGCAATCACTCGTGCAACGGCTTGCATCAAAGCATTCTCACCATCTCATGCCACGCCATACCCCCATGATCCGACGGCGAAGGGCGCACATAGGTGTAGCCCATTGCTCTGTACAACGGCACATGCTGCTCCTTGCACATCAGGTGGAGGGTGCGCTTGCCCATCGCTTGCATGCGTTGCACGAACTCGGTCATCAGCCTTTTCGCATACCCCTTGCCTTGATGGGCCGGGTCGACCACCACCGACATGATCACCACATTCGGCGCCTCGGCCACATGGCCCACCAACTCCTTGAAGGCCTCGTCCGACATCACCACCTCATGGGCGCACCCTGAGTTGATGAAACCCACCACTGCGCCATCTTCCTCCAGGATCAAAAAGCCCTCGGGGTACTGCGCGATGCGCGTGGTGATCTTTTCAAGCGTTGCGGCTTCGTCGCCCTCGTAGGCGGTGGTTTCGATTTCAAAGCAGCGTGCGGCGTCGGTGGGCAGGGCGTTGCGCAAGGTGAGGGTGGGCATGGGCGGTTCCAGGGATGTTCAGTCAAAGGCCACATCATAGAGAAACGTTGCTCCTTTGGCACCGTAAGGCCTCTGGCCTGAAGGCTCAAGCGGGAGGTTCAACGTTGGTGCCCCGCAATCCAACTGTGGGAGCTGGCTTGACCTGCGATGGCGGCCTGCCAGCCGACGCCTACCTATCTGACACCCCAACGATTCAACTGTGGGCTGGCTTGCCTGCGATGGCGGCCTGCCAGCCGACCCCTACCTATCTGACACCCCAACGATTCAACTGTGGGAGCTGGCTTGCCTGCGATGGCGGCCTGCCAGCCGACACCTACCTACCTGACCCCCCGCGACCCAACTGTGGGAGCGGGCTTGCTCGCGAAGGCGGCCAGACAGGCGATGCAGTTGTACCGGGTGCATATCCATTCCTGCGGTAACGGCCACTTAGGGTTCCGCCCTGACGGCGGCTCACTTTTGAAAAGCGCAAAAGTAAGCAAAACGCTCTTGCCCCACCACTCGGCACCTCGCCTAGGCTCGGTGTGCCCGTAATCCGCCAGTGATTTGGGGGGCCGCCGCCACGCGCCATCCATGGCGCGGGGCGGCTAAACCGGCATCCCTGCCGGTTTACCCCCCAAATCCCTGTCGAATTCCGGCCAGCGTGGTTTGACGGGGCGCTTAAGATCAAGATCAAAAGCAAATCAAGAGCGGCTCGCTTCGCATCGTGGTTAGCGGTGGGGCGCAAATCAATAGCGCTCGTTCTGAAAGACAAAGGGGCATTTTCTTCAATACCTCTCGTCTTTGTGCGCGTTACCGTGATCTCAATATCGTTGGCATCACACAAGGAACTGTAATGAGCTTGATCCTCTCCATGGCCGCTTTTGCCCTGGCCACGTCCATCACTCCCGGGCCTGTCAATGTGGTCGCTTTAAGTGCCGGTGCGCGTTTCGGTTTTGTCGCCAGCCAGAAACATGTGTTGGGCGCCGCCGTAGGTTTCACCTTGTTGTTGGTACTGATTGGCCTGGGGCTGCATGAAGTGCTGGTGCGCTGGCCGATCCTGATCCGATTGATCCGTTGGGGCGGAGTCGCGTTCTTGTTGTATATGGCCTGGAAGCTGGCGGTGGATGATGGCCAGTTGGACGCTGATGGTGCACAGACCGCGCCGTCGATGCTGTACGGCGCGATCATGCAGTGGCTCAACCCGAAAGCCTGGCTGGCGTGTGTGGCAGGCATGGGCTTGTTTGTGGCCGATGGCGATGCGGCGCAGGTGTGGTTGTTTGCCGCGCTTTACCTGGTGATCTGCTACCTGTCGGTGGCGTGCTGGGCGTATGCGGGGACGTTTTTGCGCCGCTACTTGAACAACCCCAAAGGTGTGCGCCTGTTCAACCGCTCAATGGCCGCGTTGCTGGTGGCCAGTGTGGGTTATTTGCTGATGGCTTGAGGTTCTCGCGGTATTGCCCCGGCGTGGCCGCGAAGTGTTGTTTGAAGGTGCGCTGGAAGTGCGCCTGGTCGGCAAAGCCCGCGGCCAGGGCGACGTCGGCAATCAGTGCGCCATTGCGCAGTTGGCTGCGAGCGAACTGGATGCGTCGGTTGACCAAGTAGGCGTGGGGCGTCAAGCCGTAATACTGTTTGAACGCGCGGATCAGGTAAGACGGCGACAAGTCGGCGGCCTGGCAGATGTCTTCGAGTTTCAAGGCTTGTGTGCAGTGGGCGCGGATGTAGTCGGCGGCGCGTTCCAGTTTGTGATTGACCTCGCGCACCGGCGCCAACGAAGGGTTCAGGCGCTGTTGTACCTCGGTGAAGTAACTCACCAGCGCGCTCTGTTTTTGCAGCAACTCGGCCTGTTCATCCACCAGTGTGCGGTACAGGTCTAGCAAGCCGTGGTACAGCGCGGTGTCGCGGGTATGGGGCGTGTCGAAGGGCCGGTAGCCCTGGTCGGTACTGAACCCCAACTGGTATTGCAGGTCGGTCAGCCAAGGCGTGTCGAGGTACAGCATGTGGTAGGACCAGGGCTGGTCATAGATGGGGTTGCATGCATGCACATCGCCGGGGTTCATCAGCACCACGGTGCCGGCGCTGATGTCGAAGGTGCGCGCGCCGTAGTGGTAATAGCTGCAGCCGGTGGTGATCGCGCCGATGGAAAAATGCTCGTGGGCGTGCCGGGTGTAGGTGACCTTGCGCCCGTCGGCGATGGTGCGCGCTTCGATGAACGGCAGGCGTTCGTCGCGCCAGAAGCGCGGCGTGTCTGCGGGGCGGGCGATAGGGCTCGGCGACATAGCGTTAGTACTCCTGCATTTGCATCCGCGTTACGTCAGGCCGGTACCAGAAAAGCCGCCTTGAGCAACTGCCGGGTATAGGCATGCTGCGGGTCGGCAAAAATAGCCCGGGCGTCGCCTTGCTCCACCACCTGGCCTTGCTTGACCACCATCAATTGGTGACTCAGTGCCTTCACCACCGCCAGGTCATGGCTGATAAACAGGTAGGTCAGGTTGTACTTGGCCTGCAAGCCGCGCAGCAACTCTACCACCTGGCGTTGTACCGTGCGGTCCAGGGCCGAGGTGGGTTCGTCCAGCAGGATCAGGCGCGGCTTGAGCACCAGCGCTCGGGCAATGGCGATGCGTTGGCGCTGGCCACCGGAGAATTCATGGGGGTAGCGATGCCGGGATTCAGGGTCCAGGCCCACTTCCTTGAGCGCCGCGATAATCGCCGCTTCCTGCTCGGCGGGCGTGCCCATCTTGTGGATGCGCAGGCCTTCGCCAACAATCTCGCTGACGCACATGCGCGGGCTCAGGCTGCCGAACGGGTCTTGGAACACCACCTGCATTTCCCGGCGCAACGGGCGCACCTGCTGTTGGCTGAGGCGGTCCAGTTGCTGGCCTTCGAAGCGAATCCCGCCCTGGCTGCCGATCAGGCGCAAAATCGCCAGGCCCAGGGTGGATTTGCCCGAGCCACTTTCACCCACGATGCCCAGGGTTTGCCCCTGGGGCAGGCTGAAGTTGATGCCGTCCACGGCCTTGACGTAATCCACGGTGTTGCGCAAAAAGCCTTTTTTGATCGGAAACCAGACTTTCAGGTCGTCCACTTCCAGCAGCGGTGGGCCGACCGTGTTGTTGGCCGGACCGCCACTGGGCTCCGCAGCAAGCAATTCCTGGGTGTAGGGATGCTGGGGCGACTGGAACAGCGTCTCGCAATCGGCCTGTTCCACGATGCAACCTTGCTGCATCACGCAAACGCGGTGAGCGATACGCCGTACCAGGTTGAGGTCGTGGCTGATCAGCAACAGCGCCATGCCCAGCCGCGCCTGCAGCTCCTTGAGCAATTCCAGAATCTTCAACTGTACGGTGACGTCGAGGGCGGTGGTCGGCTCGTCTGCAATCAACAGCTCAGGCTCGTTGGCCAAGGCCATGGCGATCATCACCCGCTGGCGCTGGCCGCCGGACAGCTCATGGGGCAGGGCCTTGAGGCGTTTGTGGGGCTCGGGGATGCCCACCAGTTCCAGCAACTCCAACGTGCGCTGGGTGGCGACCTTGCCAGTCAGGCCCTTGTGCAGCCCGAGCACTTCGTTGATCTGTTTTTCGATGGAGTGCAGCGGGTTCAACGAGGTCATCGGCTCCTGGAAGATCATCGCAATACGATTGCCGCGTATATGCCGCAGGGTCTTCTCTTTGAGCGTCAGCAGGTCTTGCCCGGAATATTCGATGGTGCCAGACGGATGCCTGGCCAACGGGTAGGGCAGCAGGCGCAGGATCGAATGGGCGGTGACCGATTTACCCGAACCGCTTTCGCCCACCAGCGCCAGGGTTTCGCCGCGCTTGATGTCGAAACTGACGTGGTTGACCACGCGGTGATGATGCTCGCCGGTGACGAACTCGACACTGAGGTCGCGGATTTCGATCAGATTGTCCGGATTCATCTCATTTCCTCGGGTCGAACGCATCGCGAGCGGACTCGCCGATAAACACCAACAAGCTCAACATGATCGCCAGCACCGCAAAGGCACTCATGCCCAGCCACGGCGCTTGCAGGTTGGATTTGCCCTGGGCCACCAGCTCACCCAGCGACGGCGAACCTGCCGGCAGCCCGAAGCCGAGAAAGTCCAGGGCGGTGAGGGTGCCAATGGCGCCGGTGAGGATGAAGGGCAGGAAGGTCATGGTCGAGACCATCGCATTGGGCAGGATGTGGCGAAACATGATCGCGCCGTTCTGCATGCCCAGCGCCCGCGCCGCGCGCACGTATTCTAGGTTGCGCCCGCGCAGGAATTCGGCGCGCACCACATCCACCAGGCTCATCCACGAAAACAGCAACATGATCCCCAGCAGCCACCAGAAGTTGGGCTGCACGAAGCTGGCCAGGATGATCAGCAGGTAGAGCACCGGCAAGCCGGACCAGATTTCCAGGAAACGCTGCCCGGCCAGGTCGACCCAGCCGCCATAAAAGCCCTGCAAGGCGCCGGCAATCACGCCGATGATCGAGCTGAGGATGGTCAGGGTCAGGGCGAAGAGCACTGACACGCGAAAGCCGTAGATCACCCGCGCCAGCACATCGCGCCCCTGGTCATCGGTGCCCAGCAGGTTGACCGAGGACGGCGGCGCCGGGGCCGGCACTTTCAGGTCGTAATTGATGCTCTGGTAGCTGAATGGAATCGGCGCCCACAGGGTCCAGGCGTCCTTGGCCTTGAGCAGTTCCTGGATGTACGGGCTCTTGTAGTTGGCTTCCAGCGGGAATTCACCGCCGAAGGTGGTCTCCGGGTAGCGCTTGAGCGCCGGAAAGTACCAGCCGCCGTCGAAGTGCACTGCCAGGGGCTTGTCGTTGGCAATCAACTCGGCGCCCAGGCTCAGCACGAACAACACCAGGAACAGCCACAGCGACCACCAGCCACGCTTGTTGGCCTTGAACCGCTCGAACCGGCGGCGATTGAGGGGGGACAGGTTCATCTCAATGCTCCCGGCTGGCAAAGTCGATACGCGGATCGACCAGGGTGTAAGTGAGGTCGCCGATCAGTTTCACGATCAGCCCCAGCAGGGTGAAGATAAACAGCGTGCCGAACACCACCGGGTAGTCACGGTTGATCGCCGCTTCAAAGCTCATCAGGCCCAGGCCGTCGAGGGAGAAGATCACCTCCACCAGCAACGAGCCGGTAAAGAAGATGCCAATGAAGGCCGAAGGGAAACCGGCGATCACCAACAGCATGGCGTTGCGGAACACGTGGCCATACAGCACGCGGCGGTTGGTCAGGCCCTTGGCCTTGGCGGTGACCACGTACTGTTTGTTGATCTCGTCGAGAAAGCTGTTCTTGGTCAGCAGGGTCATGGTCGCGAAGTTGCCGATCACCAGGGCGGTGACGGGCAGCGCCAGGTGCCAGAAGTAATCGAGGATCTTGCCGCCCCAACTCAACTCGTCGAAGTTGTTGGAGGTGAGCCCGCGCAAGGGGAACCAATCGAAATAACTGCCACCGGCAAACACCACGATCAGCAAAATCGCGAACAGGAACGCCGGGATCGCATAGCCGACGATGATCGCCGAGCTGGTCCACACATCGAAATGGCTGCCGTGGCGCGTGGCCTTGGCGATCCCCAGGGGGATGGACACCAGGTACATGATCAGGGTGCTCCATAACCCGAGGGAAATGGACACCGGCATCTTCTCCTTGATCAGGTCGATGACCTTGGCGTCGCGGAAAAAGCTGTCACCGAAGTCCAGCTGGGCGTAGTTCTTGACCATGATCCACAAGCGTTCCGGCGCCGACTTGTCGAAGCCGTACATCTTTTCGATTTCCTTGATCAGCGCCGGGTCCAGGCCTTGGGCGCCACGATAGCTGGAGCCGGCCACCGCGACTTCGGCCCCGCCGCCGGCAATGCGGCTGGTGGCGCCGTCGAAGCCTTCAAGCTTGGCGATCATTTGCTCCACCGGGCCGCCGGGCGCGGCCTGGATGATGACGAAGTTGATCAGCAGGATTCCGAACAGCGTGGGGATGATCAGTAACAGGCGGCGAGCAATATAGGCCAGCATTCAATTGCCTCCGCTCGCCGCATCGGCGTTCTGCGTGGTGTCGAGGGATACCGCCGGTTTGACGTCGGGTTTAGCCCACCAGGTGGCGGTGCCGACGTCGTAGCGTGGCGAGACCTTGGGGTGGCCCAGGTGGTCCCAGTACGCAACACGGAAGGTCTTGATGTGCCAGTTGGGGATCACGTAGTAACCGAACTGCAGCACACGATCCAGCGCCCTGGCGTGGGCGATCAGGCTCTGGCGCGAACCGGCGTCGATCAACTCTTCCACCAACTGGTCGACGGCGGGGTCCTTGAGGCCCATGTAGTTGCGGCTGCCGGGCTTGTCGGCGCTGGAGGATTTCCAGAACTCGCGCTGCTCGTTACCCGGCGAGGTGGATTGCGGGAAGCTGCCCACCAGCATGTCGAAGTCGCGCGAGCGCAGGCGGTTGATGAACTGCGAGACGTCCACGCGACGAATCACCAGGTCGATGCCCAGGTCTGCCAGGTTGCGCTTGAACGGCAGCAGGATGCGCTCGAACTCGGTCTGGGCCAGCAGGAACTCGATGGTCACGGGCTTGCCGGTGCTGTCGACCATTTTGTCGTCGACAATCTTCCAGCCTGCCTCTTGCAGCAGTTGGTAGGCCTCGCGCTGTTGGGTGCGAATCATGCCGCTGCCGTCGGTGTGGGACGGTTCGAAGGCCTGGGTAAAGACTTCGCCAGGGATCTTGTCACGCAGCGGCTCAAGGATCGCCAGCTCGTCCGGACCGGGTAAGCCGGTGGCGGCCATTTCCGAGTTTTCGAAATAGCTGCGGGTACGGGTGTAGGCACCGTTGAACAGCTGCTTGTTGCTCCATTCGAAATCCAGCAACAGGCTGATGGCCTTGCGCACCCGCACGTCCTGGAACATCGGCTTGCGCATGTTGAACACAAAACCCTGCATGCCGGTGGGGTTGCCGTTGGGGATTTCTTCCTTGATCAAACGGCCTTCTTTCACCGCTGGAATGTTGTAGGCATTGGCCCAGTTCTTGGCGCTGAACTCCAGCCAGTAGTCGAACTGCCCGGCCTTCAAGGCTTCCAGGGAGACGGTGCTGTCGCGGTAGTAATCGGTGATGCGGGTATCGAAGTTATAGAAGCCCTTATTGACCGGCAGGTCCTTGGCCCAATAATCCTTGACGCGCTCGTAGCGAATCATGCGGCCCGGCTTGACCTCCGCCACCTGGTAAGGCCCGCTGCCCAGGGGGATTTCCAGGTTGCCCTTGGAGAAATCCCGGCTCGCCCACCAATGTTTGGGCAGCACGGGCAACTGCCCAAGGATCAACGGCAACTCGCGGTTGTTGGTGCGCTTGAACTTGAACAGCACGCGCAACGGGTCTTCGGCCACCACCTCATCGACGTCGGCGTAGTAGTTGCGGTACAGCGGGTTGCCTTCCTTGATCAGGGTCTGGAAGGTGAATACGACGTCTTCGGCGCGGATCGGGTGGCCGTCATGGAAGCGCGCTTCGGGGCGCAGGTAGAAGCGCACCCAGCTGTTGTCCGGGGCTTTTTCGATTTTGCCGGCCACCAGGCCGTATTCGGTGATGGGTTCGTCCAGGCTCTGCGTGGCCAGGGTGTCGTAGATCAGCGGCAGGTTGTCCGCTGGCACGCCCTTGCTGATGTAGGGGTTGAGGCTGTCGAAGCCGCCCATGGCCGATTCGCGGAAGGTGCCGCCCTTGGGGGCGTCGGGGTTTACGTAGTCAAAATGCTTGAAGTCGGCGGGGTACTTGGGGGGCTCGTTGTAGAGGGTCAGCGCATGCTGTGGCGCGGCGTGCGCCGCGGTGCACAGCAACAGGCTGGCGAGCAGGGTAGTACGCAAGGACATCATTGGGCTTTCTCCGAAGCTTTCAGCCACCACGCGCTCAGGCCCAGGCTATAGGGCGGCGTGGTGACGAAGGCGAACCGGTTGCGGTACGCCAGGCGATGATAGTTGAGGTACCAGTTGGGAATGCTGTAGTGCTGCCACAGCAGCACACGGTCCAGGGCGCGGCCGGCGGCCAGTTGTTCTTCGCGGGTCTGCGCCGCCAGCAGTTGGTCCAGCAGGTGGTCGACCACCGGGTTGGCGATACCGGCGTAATTCTTGCTGCCCTTGATCGCGGCCTGGCTGGAGTGGAAGTACTGCCACTGTTCAAGGCCGGGGCTCAAGGTCTGGTTGAGGGTCATCAGAATCATGTCGAAATCGAATTGATCGAGGCGCTGTTTGTACTGTGCGCGGTCAACGGTGCGCAAGCGGGCGTCGACGCCGATGCGGGTCAGATTTTCGACATAAGGTTGCAGGATGCGCTCAAGGTTCGGGTTGACCAGCAGGATTTCCAGGCGCAGCGGTTGCCCGTCCTTGTCCAGCAGGCGCTGCCCCGACAGTTTCCAGCCGGCCTCGCTGAGCAGGGCCAGAGCCTGGCGCAGGGTTTCGCGGGGGATGCCGCGGCCGTCGGTGTGCGGCAGGTTGAACGGCTGGGTAAACAGCGCGGCCGGCAGTTGGTCGCGGTAGGGCGAGAGCATCAACCACTCATGGCCCACGGGCAGGCCGGTGGCCGAGAATTCACTGTTGGGGTAATAGCTCACCGAGCGCTTATAGGCGCTGCTGAACAGCGTGCGGTTGGTCCATTCAAAATCGAACATCAACCCCAGGGCTTCGCGGACCTTGGCCTGGCTGAATGCCGGTCGCCGAGTATTCATGAACAGGCCCTGGCTCTGGGTGGGGATCTGATGGGCGATCTGCGCCTTGATCACATCGCCGCGGTTGACCGCCGGGAAGTTGTAGCCTGTGGCCCAGTTCTTGGCCTGATGCTCGATATAAATATCGAATTCACCGGCCTTGAAGGCTTCAAAGGCCACGTCGCTGTCGCGATAGAACTCCACTTCGACTTTGTCGTAGTTATAGAAACCCTGGTTGACCGGCAGGTCTTTGCCCCAGTAATCCTTGACCCGTTCAAACACCAGTTGCCGCCCAGGCGTCACCTTGGTGATGCGGTAAGGCCCACTGCCCAGGGGCGGTTCGAAAGTGGTGGCCTTGAAGTCACGGTTTTTCCAATAGTGCTGGGGCAGCACCGGCAACTCGCCCAGACGCAGGATCAGCAGGGGGTTGCCGGCGCGCTTGAACACAAAGCGGATACGGTGCGGGTTGAGAATGTCGACCCGGGCCACTTCCTGCAGGTTGGTGCGGTACTGCGGGTGGCCTTCGGTCAGCAGGGTGCGATAGGAGAACGCCACATCATCGGCGGTAATCGGCTTGCCGTCGTGAAAGCGCGCTTCGGGGCGCAGGTTGAACACCACCCAACTGCGGTCCTCGCTGTATTCCACCGATTGGGCAATCAGGCCATAGCTGGAGGTGGGCTCATCGCCGGACGGCGCGTATTGCCCGGTGCCCACCATCAAGGGTTCATTGAGCTCGTTGACGCCGTACTGCAGGAAGTTGGCGGTGGAAACCGGGCTTGAACCTTTGAAGGTATAGGGGTTGAGCGTATCGAAGGTGCCAAATGCCATCACCCGCAATGTCCCGCCTTTGGGCGCTGCAGGGTTTACCCAATCGTAATGGGTGAATTTGGCCGGGTACTTGAGTGTGCCGAACTGCGCATAACCGTGGCTCTCGGTGATCGTCGCGTTCGCCGCAAAGCTCAAGGCCAGGCTTATTAGTAGAAGGAGGGGACGCTTCAAGTCAGAGATCCGATCCGGGCGGCTTGGGCTTTATGATCGGTACAGTAACAGCTTGTTCCGGTTGGAAAAAGCATCTTGAAATTGGCTTATAGGCCCATGGGGGAGCGGGCTTGCTCGCGAATGCAGTGTGTCAGTCAACAGAGATGTTGATGTGCCACCCTATTCGCGAGCAAGCCCGCTCCCACATGAGTTCCCCACAATGCCTGAGGCCTTAGCGCGGCCCGGAAACCACCAGCATCTGGCCTGGCTTCAGTGCCTGGCCGGTGCGCGGGTTCCAACGCTTGAGATGTTGCATCTCAACGTTGAAGCGCTTGGCCACCATGTACAGCGAGTCACCTTTCTTGACCTTGTACTGCACCGGTTTTTTCGCCGCAACTTTGCGCGTGTCCTGCATCACCAGGGTCTGGCCGACCTTGAGGGCCTGGCCGTTGAGCTTGTTCCAGCGCTGCAGGTCATGCACATCGACCTTGTTGGCCTTGGCGATCAGCGTGAGGTTGTCGCCACTGCGTACCTTGTAGTTGCGGGTGCGTCCTGCAACGGCCTTGGTCTCGACTTCGTCGAACACCGGCTTTTTCGGGCGCATGCTCAGCAATTCTTCCGGCTTCATCGTCGAAAGGGTGCTGGTCAGCAACTGGGCCTTGGAGGTCGGCACCAGCAGATGCTGGGGGCCGTCCAGGGTGGTGCGTTGTTTCAATGCCGGGTTGAGCTGGAACAGTTCGTCTTCGTCGATCTCGGCCAGCGCGGCAACCCGTGACAGGTCCATGCTTTGCTTGACTTCAACCACTTCGAAGTACGGCGTGTTGGCAATCGGGTTCAGGTTGACGCCGTAGGCTTCAGGCGCCAGTACCACCTGGGACAAGGCCAGGAACTTGGGCACATAGTCCTTGGTTTCCTGGGGCAGGGGCAGGTTCCAGTAATCGGTGGGCAGGCCGAGTTTTTCGTTGCGCTCGATTGCCCGGCTGACCGTGCCTTCGCCGGCGTTATAAGCCGCCAGGGCCAGCAGCCAGTCGCCGTTGAACATGTCATGCAGACGCGTCAGATAGTCCAGGGCGGCGGTGGTGGAGGCGGTGATGTCGCGGCGGCCGTCGTAGGCGCGGGTCTGGCGCAGGTTGAAGTAGCGCCCGGTGGAGGGAATGAACTGCCACAAGCCGACCGCATCGCTGCGCGAATAGGCCATTGGGTTGTAGGCACTTTCAATCACTGGCAGGAGCGCCAGCTCCAGGGGCATGTTGCGTTCTTCAAGGCGTTCGACGATGTAATGAATATAGAGGCTGCCGCGTTCGCCGGCATTCTCCAGAAAGGACGGGTTGCTGGCGAACCACAGGCGCTGTTGCTCGATGCGCGGGTTGACGCCGACACCGTCCTGCAATTGAAAGCCCCGACGCATGCGTTCCCAGACATCCTGGGGCACTTCGGGGCTAGGCTTCTCTGATAGCCAAATAGGTTTTTGCTTGATCTTGGCAGCAAGATTCGGTTTGGGTTGCACGGTGGATTGTGCAGCGTAATGAGTCGATTGGCAGCCCGCCAGAGTTGCGGAAACGGCCACCGCCACGGCTTGAGCCAGGCGGGTCAATGCGTCTGAAGAAATGGATTTACGAATAGATGACGACATTGGCTGGAAGTAAGTTCCGGGCAAAAATGTCGGGCGATTCTAGAAAGCGCTGTGGTTCCGGTCAACCATTCAGAAATTACGTATCAGATTGCATCTGGTTAGAACTTATCTTTCCAAGCCCTCAAGCTAGCAAACACCTCGGCCCCAGAGCGATTGTCGCGGCCGTTCCGTTCGTCCGCTTTTTGTTTAACGGATGTTTCAGCGGTGCGCAAAAATGGGTTAGTACGTTTTTCCAGGGCCAGGTTGGATGGCAGCGTCATCTCGCCACGGGCGCGGAGTTGGGCGACATTTTCCACGCGTTCGGCGATGTCGGCGTTGTGCGGCTCCACGGCTTGGGCAAACTTGAGGTTACTTTGTGTGTACTCGTGGGTGCAGTACACCTGCGTATCGGCGGGCAGGGCGGCCAGGCGTTCCAGGGAGCTGTACATCTGTTCGGGCGTGCCCTCAAAGAGGCGACCGCAGCCGGCAGCAAACAAGGTATCGCCACACAGCAAAACGCCTTGGTGGTAAAAGGCGATGTGGCCCAGGGTATGGCCTGGCACGGCGTACACGTCGAAGTCCCAGCCCAGCACGCTGATACGGTCGTTATCGTGCAAGGCCACATCCCGCGCCGGGATCTTTTCGTTGGCCGGGCCGTAGACCTTGGCGCCGGTGGCATTTTTCAGTTGCTCGACACCGCCTACATGATCATGGTGATGGTGGGTGACCAGGATGTCGCTGAGGGTCCACGCCGCATTCTGCTTGAGCCAGGCCAGCACTGGCGCGGCATCGCCGGGGTCGACCACGGCGCAGCGCTGGGTGGCGGGGTCTTGTAACAACCAGATGTAGTTGTCGGTGAAGGCGGGTAGGGCACTGATCTGTATCATTCTTCGATTCGCCAAGCTGAACACATTGGTGCATCTTAGAACGTCTAGGCGAGTTGGAGAATGCAATGACTGATAAAGCGTTCGCCCAGGCCGATCCTGAGTGGCTGGCCCTGATCAGCGCGGCCCGCGAATGGTTGTCCGGGCCGATTGGGCAGTTTTTGCTGGAAGAAGAGCGGCGCATGCTCGAAGACGAGCTGGGCCGGTTCTTTGGTGGCTACCTGGTGCATTACGGGCCGTCAGCCGACACGCCGCCCTCGGCGCCGCAGGTGCAACGCAATGTGCGCCTGGGCGCGCCGTTGCCGGGGGTGGAAATCGTCTGCGAGGAACAGGCCTGGCCCTTGAGCGAACACGCCGCCGATGTGGTGGTGTTGCAGCATGGCCTGGATTTCTGCCTGTCACCCCACGGTTTGCTGCGCGAAGCGGCCAGCAGCGTGCGCCCTGGTGGCCATTTGCTGATTGTCGGCATCAACCCCTGGAGCAGTTGGGGCCTGCGCCGTGTGTTCGCCCATGACGGACTGCGCCAGGCGCGTTGCATCGCGCCATCACGGGTGGGCGACTGGCTCAACCTGCTGGGCTTCGCGCTGGAGAAACGCCGCTTCGGGTGCTATCGTCCGCCGCTTGCGACAGCCAAGTGGCAGGGCCGCCTGGCCGGTTGGGAACGCCGCGCAGGGGCCTGGCAGCTGTCGGGTGGCGGCTTCTATTTATTGGTTGCACGCAAGATCGTGGTCGGGCTGCGACCGGTGCAACAAGTACGCCGCGAGCGGATCGGCAAGCTCGTGCCGATGCCGTTGGCCAAGGTCAACCGCGAACAACGCGAACCGTAAAACCTCTTTTTGATTTCAGGCCGAATAACCGATGACCGATAGCGTAGAACTCTTCACCGATGGCGCCTGCAAGGGCAACCCGGGCCCAGGTGGCTGGGGCGCCTTGCTGGTGTGCAAGGGCGTGGAGAAGGAACTGTGGGGCGGCGAAGCCAATACCACCAATAACCGCATGGAACTGATGGGCGCCATTCGCGGCCTCGAAGAACTCAAGCGGCGCTGCAACGTACTGCTGGTGACCGACTCGCAATATGTGATGAAGGGCATCAACGAGTGGATGGTCAACTGGAAAAAACGCGGCTGGAAGACGGCGGCCAAGGAGCCGGTCAAGAACGCCGACCTGTGGCAATTGCTCGATGAGCAGTGCAACCGTCACGACATCACCTGGAAATGGGTACGCGGGCACATTGGCCATCCAGGCAACGAACGTGCCGACCAGTTGGCCAACCGTGGCGTGGATGAAGTGCGCGGCTACAAGCAGAGCTGAATCAGCGACACCGCAGCGGCCGTTCGAGCCGCTGCTTCACTGCCGCCATCTTGCGTGGCGAGTCCACCAGCACCGCATCGAGCTTCAGGCAAGCAGCAGCGCGATAATCGTCATCGTTGTTGACCCCAATCGCCAGAATATTCGACTCGCCGTTGGCGCGGAAACAGTCGACAGCCTGGGGCGTCCACAGCTTGGCATTCACCGCTGAACGGGCCTCGCCGAGGGTGAAGGTTTCCACCACATCCACTGTACGCTGGTACTCGAATGCTACCCAACCGCCGGGTTGCGGAGGCGGTTTGCAACTGTTTGCCAGGGCGACATTGGCCAGGCGTTCACGGGTCTGGTCGCGGGATTCGAACAAGCGGGCCTTGGGATATTGGGCAAATGCTTGCTGGTAGCTGACGTCGGTGGAGTAGATCCACACGCGGTTCCAGGCGTGGTGCTGCTCCAATACGCGGGCGACAGCCGCGGCCTGGGGCGCAGCCGGCAGTGCTTTCATGTCGAGGATGATCGGGGTGTTGGCTGGAATCGCCGCCAATGCCTGCTGCAATGAGGGCAACGCTACGGCCTGGGTGCGATAAGGAAAGGTCACGCGGCCATCCGCTGCAGCTTGCTTGAACTGCCAGCCAGCGTTGAGTTGTTGCAACTGCACCCAGGTTTTCTCTGCGACCGCGCCGCTACCCTGGGTATTGGCACTCAAGTCGGCGGGTCGGTACAACACGGGCACGTCGTCACGGCTCAGTTGCACGGTCAGCCACAGCATGTCGACGTTATGGTGCAAGGCGTTCTGAATCGCCAGTAGCGTGTTCTCCGGAAAGTCCGCCGTGCCACCTCGATGGGCTACGATCAGCGGCAGCTGGGGGCCTGCGATGTCGGGAGCTTGCGCAGTGGAACAGCCACCGAGCAGGAGGCTGGCCAATAGCAGCGCTGGTGTGTATCGAGCTTCAATCATTGAGGGGCACCTTTGGCAGCGGTGTCCGGCATACTGCCGGGCAGGCCTGATGGGTAAACGAAAGGCACCATTATTTAATTAATACCGGGTTGAATGCTAACGGGAGTGCGGGATGTCCTCTTTACCTCATGCCGATGTCCAGGCATTTCTTGACGAAGCAGTAGAGAGCGAGCCGCAAGGGCTGACGTACACGCCGCCACGCATTTCACAGATGATCCGTCGTACGTTGCCGCCTTGGGGTGCGATTGAGTGCGTGCAGGTGGCGCATCGCCCACATCGCTTTGAAATGCGCCGTGCGCAGCATCAGTTTGCGCTGTATCGGCAGGGTTCGGTCAGCGATGGCGAGGTCAGCATCGACGGCTTGCGCATGGCTGGGCCGAGGGCTCTGGACCAGTTCGTCGATTTTATTCCTGCCGGTGCCTTATTCGAAGGGTGGACGGGTGAGCGTGCCAGGGTCGGCTATGCCCTGGTGTCGATTGATGAGGATCAATTGGCGGCAGTCTGCCCGACCTATCGTGTACAAACGGATCTCAAGCCGCTGATCAGTTGCCATGATGCTTTTTTGCGGGGATTGCTGGAGCGCTTGGATCAGGTCGTGCGTAGCGGCAAAACCGATGCCCTGTACCTGGAAACCCTGGTGATGCTGTTGATGCAGGAAGTGTGTGCGCTGCAACAACTGCCGGAGGTTGTGCCGGTGAATACCGGTGAGTTCGGGCCTGTGCAGCGCCAGCGTTTGATCGACTATATCGAGGCATCCCTGGCCAACGAAGTCCGCCTGGCTGACTTGTCGAACATCGTCAACCTCAGCCCTTATCATTTCTCTCGGGTCTTCCGGCGTTCGTTCGGTATGTCACCGTACCAGTACCTTTTGCTGTGTCGCGTCAATCGGGCCAAGCACTTGATTACCACCACTGACCGCAGCCTGTTGGACATTGCCCTGGACACCGGGTTTGCCGGCGCCAGCCAGTTTTCCCGTGCGTTCCGGCGCATCGTGGGGCAGGCCGCTAGCCAGTTGCGCCGCCCCTAGGCGTCGTACATTGCGCAATATGTGTCAACACAACAGCAGGCAAGGTAAAGCGTCCTGCGAAGCTGCTCGTTAGTCTGGCTTCAACGGTCGGTTACCCCGTAATCGACTTCAAGCCATTCGTAAGCGTGAGGTAATAAGCATGGGGATTCTTCGTAGGTGGGCACTGAGTGCATGGGTCGCGGCTGCGGTTTTTTCCGTCGGGGCCAACGCTCAAGCTACCCCCGTCATCAAGGAGCGAGGCGGTCTCTACTATCTGGCACCTGGGTATACCGCGGCTGACGTCGCGAATTTCTATTGGCGTAGCCTGAATGGCTGGTCGGAGCATCCAGCCGAAATGGCCAAGTATTATCAGAAGGATGGCGTTTACGCACTGGCCTATGCGCCGGTCGATGATTTTCCGAATGTGGGCTTTAAGCGTGCCAATAAAGGGCGCCAGGAAATGACCGATTACTTCACCAACTTCAGCAAGCAGTTGGGCAACTTGAGGTATAGCGATCCCAAGACCTGGACCTTGCTTCAGACCACCCAAAAGGGCACCTACGTGTTTGAGTACAGCAGCGATGGGGTGATTCGCGCCACTAACAAGCCCTACCAGCAGCGCTTCATCGCTATTTTGCGAATGGCCAAGGATGGGCAAATCCAGGCGGTGCGCGAGTATTGGGACCCCTACGTGGCCCTGCGGGATTTTGGCCTGATCAAAAAGACCCAGTGATCGTTGCGGCTTACAGGGTCAGGGTTGCGCGGGCGAGTTGCTCGTCCGCACACTTATAGAGCGTGCTAATATCCCGCCCCTTGAACTGTACCGAACCGTTGAGAGCTGAACCCTGATGGCCATCCGATCTGTTGTACTCGATACCGAAACCACCGGCATGCCGGTGACCGATGGTCACCGGATCATCGAAATCGGCTGTGTCGAACTGATGGGGCGCCGCCTGACCGGCCGCCACTTCCACGTCTACCTGCAACCGGACCGTGACAGTGACGAAGGGGCGATTGGCGTCCACGGCATCACCGATGAATTCCTCAAGGGCAAGCCGCGCTTCGCCGAAGTGGCCGATGAGTTCTTCGAGTTCATCAACGGCGCCCAGTTGATCATTCATAACGCGGCGTTCGACATCGGTTTCATCAACAACGAATTTGCCCTGATGGGGCAGACCGACCGTGCGGACATCTCCCAGCACTGCACGATCCTCGATACCTTGATGATGGCCCGCGAGCGTCATCCGGGCCAACGCAACAGCCTCGACGCCTTGTGCAAGCGTTATGGCGTCGACAACTCCGGCCGTGAACTCCACGGCGCCTTGCTCGACTCCGAGATCCTGGCCGACGTTTACCTGACCATGACCGGCGGGCAGACCAGCCTGTCCCTGGCCGGTAATGCGTCCGATGGCAGCGGATCGGCTGAGGGCTCGGGCAACCGTCCTTCGGAAATCCGCCGCTTGCCGGCTGATCGCAAGCCGACGCCGATCATCCGCGCCAGCGAGCAGGACCTGGCCGAGCATGCGGCGCGGCTGGAGGCGATCGCCAAGGCGGCGGGCGCGCCGGCGTTGTGGACGCAACTCACTCAGCAATAACCGCTCAAGTGGGTAGCCTGCGGTGGTGGTCTGACAGCCGACGGTAACCACGATGCGAAGCGAGCCGCTCTTGATCTTGATCTTGATCTGCTTTTGATCTTAAGCGCCCCGTCAAACCACGCTGGCCGTAATTCGACAGTGATTTGGGGGGTAAACCGGCAGGGATGCCGGTTTAGCCGCCCCGCGCCATGGATGGCGCGTGGCGGCGGCCCCCCAAATCACTGGCGAATTACGGGCACACCGAGCCTAGGCGAGGTGCCGAGTGGTGGGGCAAGAGCGTTTTGCTTACTTTTGCGCTTTTCAAAAGTGAGCCGCCGTCAGGGCGGAACCCTAAGCGGCCGTTACCGCAGCAATGGATATGTACCCGGTATAACTGCGTCGCCTGTTAGGCCGCCTTCGCGAGCAAGCCCGCTCCCACATTTGGATTGTGGGGTATCAGGTAGATAGGTGTCGGCTGGGAGGCCGTCATCGCAGGCAAGCCAGCTCCCACATTTGGATTGTGGGGTGTCAGGCAGATAGGCGTCGGCTGGCAGGCCGTCATCGCAGGCAAGCCACAGTTTGATCGCAGCCCCGTACCGAAGTTATGTAGATACCTCTCGACCGCCTGTGAAATCTTCATTCGCCACTTTTGCTTCCAGCTTCTACCCTTGTGCAAAGCCTCCGGAGTAAGAGTGCTCATGTACAAAGACCTGAAGTTCCCCGTTCTGATCGTGCACCGTGACATCAAGGCCGACACCGTTGCCGGTGACCGGGTTCGAGGCATCGCCAGGGAGTTGGAACAGGAGGGCTTCAGTATTTTTTCTGCGGTGGACTACGCCGAGGGGCGGCTGGTGGCCGCGACCCATCACGGTCTGGCGTGCATGTTGATCGCCGCCGAAGGCGCCGGGGAAAACACCCATCTGTTGCAAAACATGGTAGAGCTGATTCGCCTGGCGCGGCTGCGCGCACCCAACCTGCCGATCTTTGCGCTGGGCGAGCAAGTCACCCTGGAAAACGCCCCTGCCGATGCCATGAGCGAGCTCAACCAACTGCGCGGCATCCTTTATCTGTTCGAAGACACCGTGCCGTTTCTGGCGCGCCAAGTCGCCCGCGCCGCACGCACTTACCTGGATGGCCTGTTACCGCCGTTCTTCAAGGCTTTGGTGCAACACACCGCCGACTCTAATTATTCCTGGCACACCCCCGGCCATGGCGGTGGCGTGGCCTATCGAAAAAGCCCGGTGGGGCAGGCGTTTCATCAGTTCTTTGGGGAGAACACCCTGCGCTCGGACTTGTCGGTATCGGTGCCCGAACTGGGCTCGCTGCTCGATCACACCGGGCCTTTGGCCGAAGCCGAGGCCCGCGCTGCGCGTAACTTTGGCGCCGACCATACGTTCTTCGTGATCAACGGCACGTCCACCGCCAACAAGATCGTCTGGCATTCCATGGTGGGGCGCGATGACCTGGTGCTGGTGGACCGCAATTGCCACAAGTCGGTGCTGCATTCGATCATCATGACCGGCACGATCCCTCTCTACCTGTGCCCGGAGCGCAACGAGCTGGGGATCATCGGCCCGATCCCCCTGAGCGAATTCAGCCCTGAGTCGATCCGCGCCAAGATCGACGCCAGCCCCTTGACCCGTGGGCGACCACCGAAAGTGAAATTGGCGGTGGTGACCAACTCCACCTACGACGGCCTGTGCTACAACGCCGAACTGATCAAGCAGCAGTTGGGCAGCAGTGTCGAGGTGCTGCACTTCGATGAGGCCTGGTACGCCTACGCCGCCTTTCACGAGTTCTTCGCCGGGCGCTATGGCATGGGCACCTCGCGCACGCCGGACAGCCCCTTGGTGTTCACCACCCACAGTACGCATAAATTGCTGGCCGCCTTCAGCCAGGCGTCGATGATCCACGTGCAGGACGGTGGCGCACGGCAACTGGACCGTGACCGCTTCAATGAAGCCTTCATGATGCATATCTCCACCTCGCCGCAATACAGCATCATCGCGTCGCTGGATGTGGCCTCGGCGATGATGGAGGGCCCGGCCGGGCGCTCGCTGCTCCAGGAAATGTTCGACGAGGCCTTAAGTTTTCGTCGCGCCCTGGCTAACTTGCGCCAACATATCGCGGCCGAGGACTGGTGGTTTTCCATCTGGCAACCACCCTCGGTCGCAGGCATCGACCGGGTCGCCACGGCGGATTGGCTGTTGCACCCTGGGGATGAGTGGCATGGCTTTGGCGACGTGGTCGAAGACTACGTGCTGCTGGACCCGATCAAAGTCACGCTGGTGATGCCTGGCCTCAACGCAGGCGGAGCCTTGAGCGAGTGCGGGATTCCCGCCGCAGTGGTCAGCAAGTTCCTGTGGGAGCGCGGGCTGGTGGTGGAGAAGACTGGGCTGTATTCGTTCCTCGTGCTGTTTTCCATGGGCATTACCAAAGGCAAATGGAGCACCTTGCTCACCGAGCTGCTGGAGTTCAAGCGTAGCTACGATGCCAATGTCAGCCTGGCCAGTTGCTTGCCGTCGGTGTATGCCCAAGGCCCGGCGCGTTATCAAGGCCTGGGGCTGCGCGACCTTTGCGACCAGTTGCACAGCTGTTACCGTAGCAATGCCACGGCCAGGCACCTCAAGCGTATGTATACGGTATTGCCGCAAATCGCGATGAAGCCTGCCGACGCCTACGACCAGTTGGTCAGGGGCGAAGTGGAGGCGGTCTCTATCGATGCCTTGGCAGGACGCATCGCCGCCGTGATGCTGGTGCCTTACCCGCCGGGCATTCCACTGATCATGCCTGGCGAACGCTTCACCGAGTCAACGCGTTCGATCATCGATTACCTGGCATTTGCCCGCACGTTCGATAGCAGTTTCCCCGGTTTTTTCGCGGATGTGCATGGGCTGCAACACGAAGATGACGGCAGTGGCCGTCGTTATACCGTCGACTGCATCAAGGGTTAAGGAAGGTTATGCAAGCTGTAATGAACCCGAAGTATCCAGGACTCAGTGTGCGAGTCGCCGACGAAGGTTTTGACGCCTATGTGTGGGGCAATGATTTCAGCTTTGAAGTCAGCGCCTATGGGGTACCGCAAATGGGCCAGCGCGTTGACCAATGGCCAGTGGACCGCGTGCTGCCGTACCGCAAGTGCTATGGCATCGACCCAGAGGAGTTCGCCAGTTTCCGTGACGCCGCCGACAGCTCGATCTTCATGGCGTACCTGGATGACTGTGCCGTAGGGCATATCGTGGTCAGCACCAACTGGAACGGCTTTGCCCACGTTGACGAGTTGGCCGTGGCGTTGCCGGCGCGCCGACATGGCGTGGCCAAGTCACTGCTGGACGTGGCGCAATTCTGGGCCCGCAAGAAAAACCTGTCGGGCATGATGCTCGAGACCCAGAACAACAACCTCGGCGCCTGTCGCCTGTATGAGCGCTGTGGCTATGTGATGGGCGGTATCGATCAGTTGCGTTATCGCGGGATCGACCCGCACACCCGCGAGGTCGCGATTTTCTGGTATCGGTTGTTCAAATCGGAGCGCGAAGCGGTATGAACGGCTGACGATGTTGACCCTGGCGGGGACCAGGCGGCATTTATGCCGGCCCGTCCCGCTACCTCAATGCTCAGGTGTACATCCAAGAGTGTTCGTTGCCGGTTTTGATTTTAAAATCCAAGGCGAACGGAAAGTAATGGGTTTTTACCGCGTTCATTTTGTCTCGCGTATCGCTCGGTGGGACGATGCCTTGCGCTTTATACTGCTCGTGTATGACCGCTTCTATGTTGATAGCCGGCCCGTTGCGCACGGGTTTATTATCAACCAGTGTGACTTCTTTTAATCTATCAAAACCAAGGTCATACATGTCAGGCCTGCGCGCCTTGAGTATGTCGTTAAACATATCGGGGCCAACCGTCTCAAAAATTTTACGCTCGTACTGGTAGAACTCAGCATTGGGTGCCTCGCCTTGTTGAACGGTGGGGCGGTGTGCGGTGAAGTAGTCTTTGTTATTAGCGAAGCGGGTGCGCATCTCACTGATAATGGTGTCGATGACAGGGTTGTCAGGTTGGGTGGCGAAGTTGCTGGTGTTGTAGAAATTTTTGTAGTCAGTGAATTCAATGGCGACGGGGCTGTTTAACAGAATGTCGTTGGGCGCCGCGCGCAATTCGGTATCTTTGACGGTGGTGACAATGCTGTCGTCAGTGTCAAGGTAAATGCCGCCGTATTTCTTCATGATCGGATAGCGCGCCACATCCGAGGCTGCAGCAAGGTTGGTTCCCTGGCCTTGGCGGAAATAGGCATACATGTCGGATGACTTTAACTGTTGGAAAACGTCGTCTTTATGAAGGTTTCTGACCTCAATGCCTGATTTGTTGGCCTCCAGTTGATTTTTGAGTTTGACAAACGTCCTCTGGTCGTTCGCATCAACATGAACGATAGATTTATAGCCAGGTGCGCTGACCGCATTGATCTTTATGTTGTCCTGCAAGTGAGGATTCATATGGCCGCCGGCCCAGAAGTAGTGAATCTCTTTGGGAATTGGCTTGGCGTTATGGGGGACCGTCAGAGAAATAGACGGCGCGTTAACAAAGATATGTTTGTGGGTTTTGATTTTTTTGGCGTGATTGAACTCATCGACACTACCCAGCCTCCATTTCCCCTTGCCGGCCCGCCAAAAATACAAGGCGCCTGGGTTCGCTTGGCTGCCGGGAACGTGAGTATTCGACATCTCGCTTTTCCATGCGCCGACCTGCGTATCAAACGTCACCGTATGATCGCGGCCTTTGTAGTGGACGGCGTAGGGGGAAGCCCCCGTACGCGTTATCTTTACATCATCAAGGGGGACGACGAACGTGTCGTCGGCTAATCGCCAATGGGTTGTAGTGGGGGCGCCTCCGGGCAAACGGTGACCGCGTGAAATCGGTTCCCAACCTGCAACGCCCACATCCTTGATTGGAAGGTCGACGCCGGTTCCAGACGGATGCCTTATAAAGCGCTGGCCCTCTTTCAGGTTGGACTCATACAGCGTGCCGTCAACCTTCACATATTCTTTATTGTGCGGGCCCACGTAGACGTTGCCCTGCAAGCCTTTGACCTGCAGCAGGTCCGCAGAGACCGTGGCCTCGTAACCCTGCAGCGACGGTATATTGAGCACCTTGAGCTCGCCGTTGGCAACCACCACCGAGGGTTGGAAATGCTGGAGTGGCGGCCCATAGGGCAAGCCCTTCGCTGCATCAAAGGCGTGCCAGTTGCCACCTTGGAACACCGCCCCCATTTCAAGGTCATGCCCGCCAATCCTGGCGGTACCTGTGCAAACCAGGCCATGCTGGTTACTGGCGGCTTTGAGCAGGTCGTAGCTGCCGGTGGCGCCCCTGAGCGTATTGAAGGCTTTCGCGCCCTTGGACAAGGCCCAGCGGCTGATACCCTTGAGCAAATCGCCTGCGCCGCCCCATGGGTTAAGCGCCTCGAGCGCGACGGTGCCGACGAACCGTGCAGTTCTGGCGACGCCTTTGACCCCAAACACGCCCTTGCTCAGCACTTTGCCGGCCTGGGCGGCTTTGCCGGCGCCCAGTGTCACCAGGCCGATCACATCGAGGCCGAGGTCCATCAAGCCGTCGCCGATATTGCCCTGCATGAAATTAACAATCGCCGACCTGAAAGGAATCATGTTGAGAAAAAACTCGCCGATGGCCTGGTTGGCGGCGCTGGTTTTATCGTATGAAGTGCTTCCGCGGGCGTGCTGGAGCAGGTCATCGCCGTGCAGGTCCAGACGTTGGGTGAGCACTTTGGCGATGTAACGGGTGCGCTCGGAGTCGAACACCTGCGGTGTTTCAACGCGTGCCGGCATTTCCTTGGACCGTTGGGCGTGCTCGTCTGCGAACGGGTTGAAGCGCACGGTCCTGTGCAAGGTGTTTGCGTCGCGCATATCGAGCCGGGAATAGGGCGGCGAATAAATATGCGCGAGGTAATTGTGTTTTGTAATGTTCCCGGCGCGGGTGTCGATCCGATAAATATTGACCTGCCCGTTGCGGGTGATTTTCACATCCAGCGTATGGCCTTTCTTGATCAGGGTTTTGCTCGAAAAATCGGCTTCTATGAAGTAGTCGTTGGTATGAAAAAATTCGAGCTGGCCATATTCGAAATTTTCCCGATCTTGCGGTGGTAACGTCGATATCAGGTGCTGAGTCATTCCCGCATGACCTTTTTCCAGTGCCTCCATTGCAGGTTTGTAGCGCTGGTCAAAGGCGTCTGCGACCGACAGTACGCCGCTATCGGAAAGCGCGCAGAACGCCATGATGGGGATGCGCTTGTCCTGGGTGACCCAATGCTCGCTGTCACTGTTGTCGACCTTGGCCCCCTGCATGACCACATCCAGCATCGAGTGGGTACCGGGGAAGCGTCCTGGCCGTCCTGGAACCAGTCGGGCCTTGGTCAGGTGCTTTGCCCTGAAGACGTCGTCCGGCACATCGGGAAATTTTTCCCGCAGCAATTGCATGCCCATCTCCTCACGCATCGGAATGGGGGTTGCCAGTGCCTGGGCGGTGGCCTGCAACGATTGTTGCTGATTGCTGAAGGCGGTTTGCGTGGCGCGCATCTGCGTATCGCTGGGGGAGGTGTCCGCTTTCAAGTAACCGTTGACGATTCCCCAGTTGTGCAAGGCTTCGCGATGGATCGTCTGCGTCAGCGCTGCGCCGACATCGGCGGTCTCGGCGGCTGCCAGTACCTCGCTGTAGGTCATGGTGAACGCACGTCCCGGCGATTCGACCTCCAGCTTGGCCACGGCGATCTCCAATTGAGTCCAGGCCACGCTGGCGTAGGTCACGTTGGGCGGTATGTCCTTGACCAGATACTGCGGTGCGCTACGTGCCAGCAACAGGCGCGCTGCCAGGTCGGCCGATGCCTTGGACGCTCGACCTTCCTTGACCAGATGGCGGCTCAAGCCGTCGATCGCCACGCTGGGCGGCTGGTTCCATAGCGCCCGTTGGCCGAGATCAAAGCCACTCACGCTGTTGCGGGCCGGTGTTCCCAGGGCTTGTGGGTCCAGCCCCAGTGCAATGGCTGCCAGCAAGTAGTCATTGACGCTGGTGTTGGTTGCGATGCCGCCCAGTCGCGCTTGAAGGAACTGGCCCAGTGCTTGCGCCTTGGTCGATCCCAGCAGCATTTCCATGGCGCTGGCCGGGAATTTGAAATCGTTGCTCGACAGGTGAGTGACAGAGCACAGGTAGCCCAGTACCCCCTCTTTGTCGGTCAATGGCAGTTCTGGCAACGCGGGGTCTGGTGTGTTCAACAGGTCAATGAGGGCTTGTCGGTCCTGCGCCGACAGCGGGATCGGCCACGACAAGGCGCCACCGTAATTGCCCAGGGGAAACGTCTGCACCTGCTTGGTCGCCACTTGATAAAGCGCCAGCAACGCCTCAAGGGTCTTGGGTGCGGGCACGCCGCTGCCGCTGAGGAATGTACCTAGCTTGACCCGGCTGTTGGGCGCCAGGTTGTGTTGCCGCGAGTACCGTGAGCCCTCGCACACCGGTAGCGTGGAGGTTGCCAGATGCGTGGCGAGCCGGGCTTCGAGCGCGCCTCGTTGGCGGTCCGACACCTCGCCGGGGAAGGCGTCGTTGAGTTCCTTGAGGAGTTCACCCAGGTTGTCTGCCAGTAGCTGCCAGTTACAGCGCTCACTGAAGGCTTGTTTAAGGGCTGCCGGGTTGTCGAGCTCGTCAGGGGCCACATCGTTGGTGGAGCCCTCCACCGGCAAGGACTGCGTTGGGGGCGCAGGCTGCAGGGGCGGTGCTTGAGTCAGGGCAGCAGGGTGCAGCAGCGGCAAGTGCGCCAGTGCATTGGGTAGTGGGAGCATGGGTATCAATCCTTGGTTGCGCTGTTCATCCGGTAAAAAGCGTGAGCTTTGCGCTGGATGAGTGCCTTGCGCACAGGATGGGGTTCCTGTCGTTTCTTTAAGGCCGTGTGTCGGTACCAGGAAGGGAAGGGCGCGGAGCCCGTTACAGTGCCGGCGAGCCCGCGAGCAGGGGCTGGGCTTTTTGCGCGACGATTTCCAGCAGCGCATTCAGCGCGGGTGTGGACGCGGCATTCTTCAACGTCAGTGCGTATAGGCTGACCGGAATGGGCGGTGATAACGGGCAGGTATCCAGCCCGGACTCCTGCGCACCGAAGGCGGTGAACGGGTCGACAATCGCCAAGCCTTCTCCGGCTTCCACCAGGCCGCGCATCATCGGGTAGGTTTGCACCCGCGTCTGCACCACGGGCAGTGGTCGCAGGGCTTGCAGCTTGGCATCCAGCAAGCGGCTGAGCGGGTCATGGCCTTCCAGGCCGATCAGCGACTGGCCGGCTAGGTCCTGCAGCGCAATGTATTTTTGCTTGGGCTTGAGCCAGCCATGGGGGGCCAGCAACTGTAATTTGCCTTGGGCCAGCACCGTGCTTTGGATCTGTGGATGCTCAGGGTCATGCAGGCTCAGGCCCACATCGGCTTCATGCAACAGCAGGCTGTTGATGATCTCGCCAGTGGTTTGGCTCGACAGGTTGCACGGCATGTCCTGGAAGCGTCGACGCAGCGCGGCAATGCTCTGGGGCAACAGTTGGTTGGCCAGCGGCGGCGTGCAGAGGGCGCGCAAGGGCGGCGCGTGGTGGTGTTTCAAACGGCTGGCAAGGCGTTGCAGCGGCTCCAGGGCTTCGTACAGAGCAGTAATTTGCGCCTGCAACTCCAAGGTTTCCCGGGTGGCTTGCAAGCGCCCGCGCACGCTGGCGAACAGCATGAAGCCCAGTTGCTGCTCAGCGTCCTTGAGGGTGGCGTCTACTTCGCCCACGGAGAGTTGCAACCACTCGGCGGCGGTGCCGAGGTGGCCGGTTTGCAAGATGGCCTGAATCACTTCGATATGACGTAAACGCATGGCCGGAGTCTATGTGCAGTGCGCAGGGGATTCAATGGCGCAGGCCTTCGTGCGTAAAAAAGACTGCCGGGGTCGTCCCAGGCTATGGCGTTCAGCCACGACCCCACTAGAATGACGAGTCTGATCAGCAACGACCCCTGCCGGTTTGCCGGTACTTAAAATAAAAAACAGGTCTGGTCTCATATGCCTCTGCCCTCGACGTTCTTCGGGGTAACGGCCAAGCAACTCCTGGTCCTGGTGACCGTGGGAGGCCTGGCGGCTTACTTCTTCAATCATCTGGATGAACCGACGCCGGACGATCTCGCACTGCAAGCCTTTATCCGCACCCAGCAACAGGTGGACGAGCAGGTGGGCGCAGTAGTGGGGATTACCCTGGTCAGGGAGGTCGAGGCTTACCCCGCGTACAACGCGCCGGGTTACAAGCGCTCGATGTATACGGTGCAAGGGGAGCGCGGCCAGTTGCTGGTGACGCTCAAGCAAGACGAGCAGGGCATAGAGGTAACGCAGATCCGCCGCCCATGAGCGTTCCCAGCCCAGTCGCCAGGACTGAGCAGGTGAACAAGGCAAGCGCTTACGATGCCAGCGTGGTTTCGGACTCGCGCACGAGAATGGTGCCCGACTGGATCAGTTTGAATTCGTCACCTTCCAGCTTTTCTACACGGTCGCCAATGGCCAGCTTGTAGGTCACGGTGGGCGTCGATCCCGCCAGGTCGCCTTGCGCCGGGTTGGATTCCTGGAACTCATGCACCGAATACACGCGGCCTTCCGCGTCTCTGGCATGAAACTGTCCAACAAGTACTGCAGCCATCTGTTTAGAACCTCTGGAGATAAACACTCGATTTGCGGTTCTGTAGACCGTCAGGGAGCGGGGTAGTTTACCTATAAGAAAAAATACTATTCGCTGATATTTTCAGACGCTTCCTACGCAAGCGCTTGCAAGGAAAACGTCGAGGGAATCCGCATAACCCTCTGGTGAACGCGCCGCGAAGCCTCTATAACTACAAGCTCCTTTATTCAGAAGTCGGGAAACCTCAATGAGCAAGGTCTACACGATTGCCGTCCTGGTGGGCAGCTTGAGAAAAGAGTCGATCAACCGCAAGGTCGCGCTGGCCCTGGCCGAACTGGCCCCTGCCAATCTCAAGTTGAACATTGTTGAAATCGGCGACTTGCCGCTCTACAACGAGGACATCGACGGTGCAACACCGCCAGCAGCCTACAGCACTTTCCGCAAACAAGTGAGTTCATCCGACGCGGTGCTGTTCGTCACCCCCGAATACAACCGCTCTGTGCCAGCTGCCTTGAAAAACGCCATCGACGTGGGCTCGCGCCCATACGGGCAAAGCGCCTGGAGCGGCAAGCCCGGGGCCATCATCAGCGTCTCGCCGGGTGCCATCGGCGGCTTTGGCGCCAACCACCACCTGCGCCAGTCCCTGGTGTTCCTGGATGTGTGGTGCATGCAGCAGCCGGAAGCCTACCTGGGCGGGGCGGGCAATGTGTTCGATGAGGCGGGGAAGGTGTCGGACAAGACCAAGCCGTTCCTGCAGGCATTCATCGATGCCTACGGCAAGTGGGTAGAAAAACAGAAGGCTTGATTTGGCAATGCGCTTAAATGTGGGAGCGGGCTTGCTCGCGAAGGCGTCGGTTCAGCAGAGACATGATCGACTGATACACCGCTTTCGCGGCCAAGCCCGCTCCCACAATGGATTTATCGAAGCCAGTTGGTGCGCGCCAGCTCTATGACCTCATCGCCGCGCCCGCTCATCACCGCCTTGAGCATATACAGGCTGAACCCCTTGGCCTGTTCCAGCTTGATGCTCGGCGGCATCACCAGTTCCTGAGTGGCGGTCACCACATCCACCAACACCGGTCCATCATGGGCCAGCGCACGGCGCAGGGCCGGCTCCAGGTCTTCGGATTGCTCCACCCGAATGCCCAAGATCCCCATGGCATTGGACATGGCCGCGAAGTCCGGGTTTTTCAGCTCGGTGCCAGTGTCCAGGTAACCCGCCGCCTTCATCTCCATGGCAACAAAGCCCAGGGACGAATTGTTGAACACCACCAGTTTGACCGGCAATTGCAGCTGCGCCAGGGAAATGAAATCCCCCATCAACATAGTGAAACCACCGTCCCCAGACATAGAGATCACCTGCCGCCCAGGGAATGCCGCCTGCGCACCGATAGCCTGAGGCATGGCGTTGGCCATCGAGCCATGGTTGAACGAGCCGATCAGCCGGCGCTTGCCGTTCATCTTCAGATAACGCGCCGCCCACACGGTGGGTGAACCGACATCGGCGGTGAAGATCGCATCATCATCGGCCAGCTCGCTGAGCAAGCGCGCCACATACTGGGGATGGATCGGCCTACCAGCCTTGGACGGTTGCGCCAGGTCATCCAGGCCTTGGCGGGCTTTTTCGTAGTGCTTCAGGGAGGTTTCGAGGAAGCTGCGATCGGTCTTGCGGGTCAAGCGTGGCAGCAGCGCGGCGATGGTTTCACTGACGTCGGCGGCGATGCCCAGGTCCAAGGTCGCACGGCGCCCCAGGGCTTGTGGGTTGCGGTCCACCTGGATGATCTTGGCGTCGGTGGGGTAGAACTGGCGATAGGGGAAGTCGGTGCCGAGCATGATCAAGGTGTCGCAATCGAGCATGGCGTGGTAACCGGAGCTGAAACCGATCAGGCCGGTCATGCCGACGTCGAACGGGTTATCCCACTCCACATGCTCCTTGCCCCGCAGTGCATGCACCACCGGCGCGCCGAGGGCGTCGGCCAGCGCCACTACCTGATCGTGGGCACCGGCACAGCCGCTGCCACACAGCAGGGTAACTTTCTCGCTGTTTTGGAGCATGTCGGTGAGGCGCTGCAAGTCCTGCTCAACCGGCACGGTGCGCGGTGCGTGCAAGGCTGGCCACGGTTTGAGCTTATCTTCCACTTCCAACAGCGACACATCCCCTGGTATCACCACCACCGCCACGCCTCGGTTGAGGATCGCCGAACGCATGGCACGGTGCAGCACCTGAGGCATCTGCTCGGGGTTGCTCACCAGTTCGATAAAGTGGCTGCACTCCTTGAATAGTTCCTGGGGATGGGTTTCCTGAAAGTAATTCAGGCCAACCTCCGAGGACGGAATTTGCGCGGCAATCGCCAGCACCGGCACATGGTTGCGATGGCAGTCGAACAACCCATTGATCAAATGCAGGTTACCCGGCCCGCAACTGCCAGCGCACACCGTCAACTCGCCAGTGGCCGCCGCTTCGGCACCGGCAGCGAAGGCGGCAACCTCTTCGTGGCGCACATGCATCCACTCGATGCTGTCCATGCTGCGCAAGGCGTCGGTCAGGCCATTGAGGCTGTCGCCGGTCAGCCCCCAGATACGCTTGATGCCTGCCTGTTCCAGGGTGGTCGCCAACTGCTGCGCCAAGTTGATTTTCGCCATGAGGAACTCCAATCGTCAGTGAGGTTGAAAAACTGCTGATCAGTAGGGGACAGTTCAATCACGGCGAATGCTCCGCCTTTAATGTGAAGATTGCGTCATGCTTGCGCGATACTGCCGCGTACGCCGCGCAATAAACCACTGGTCACACACCAGTGCCAGCCAGGGCGCCACGTTGGGGTTGGGCAGGCGGCCGCGGCTCAGGCGGCGCATCTGGTCGCGTACCACGGCGAGGGTGGCGAGGGCGGCCAGGGGTTTGCGCTTCCATTCCATGGGCCGCAGTTGTGGGTTGAGGTCGCGACCTTCACGCCACTGCTTGAGCAACTGCGGCTCCAGGGTCAGGGCGGTGGCGATGCCGGCCATGGCGATGCCGCTGTCCAGTACCTGCTGGACCACCGGTAAACGGCGAATACCCCCGGTCACCATCAGCGGCATGTTGGCGACAGTTGCCATTTCCCTGGCGAAATCCAGAAAGTACGCTTCACGGGACAGGGTGCGCCCGTCCCGGGCTTCGCCTTGCATGGCCGGCGCTTCATAGCTGCCGCCGGACAATTCAAGCAAATCAATCGGCAGTGCATTGAGCATCTCCACCACAGCGCGCGCATCGGTCTCATCGAAGCCGCCACGCTGGAAGTCTGCCGAGTTGAGCTTTACCGACACACAAAATGAAGGGCTGACGCTGGCCCGTACGGCACGGATGACCTCCAGCAGCAGGCGGGCACGGTTTTCCAAGGAGCCGCCCCAACGGTCGGTGCGATGGTTGCTCAAGGGTGAGAGGAACTGGCTCAACAAATAGCCATGGGCGCCGTGGATCTGCACCCCGGTGAACCCGGCTTGCTCGGCCAGGCGGGCGCTGGTGGCGAAGCGCTTGATGACGTCCTGGATGTCGTCTTCGGTCATGGCCTTGGGTGTGGCGAACATCTTGGAAAAACTGCCCACATCCAGCGCGATAGCCGAGGGTGCCAACGCTTGTTGACCTAGGTTGGCCATGGTCTGGCGGCCCGGATGGCTGAGCTGTACCCAGAAGTGCACACCCTTGGCGCGGGCTACGTCGGCCCATTCACGAAAACTGGCCAGGTGTTGCTCGTTTTCCAGCGCGACACCACCAGGGCCGGTCATGGCGCGGCGGTCGATCATCACGTTACCGGTGAGCAGCAGGCCGGGCTCGCCGTCGGCCCAGGTCTTGTACAGCTGCTTCAATGCTTGGGACGGTGCCTGGTGCAAGTCCGCCATGTTCTCTTCCATCGCGGCCTTGGCGATGCGGTTGGCGATGACTTGGCCGTTAGGCAGTTGCAGCGGTTCGAACGGTGACATGGGTTAACTCCTGAGCAGGGGAGGCCTCAGGCTAAGCTTAAAGTTAACTTTAATGTCAAGCGGAAGTCGACATACAGAATTGACGGGCGACAAACCTGTAGGAGCGAGCTTGCTCGCGAAGACCGCGAGGGCGCCACTACAGCCAGGCGACCTGCGTTATCGTTCAGGTTTTTCGCGAGCAAGCTCGCTCCTACAGGGACAGGGTGTCAGCGGCGGCGGAACAGTGGCAGGGGTTCATCGGTGGCCGCTTGATAGGTCACCGAGAAATCCTTGAGACTTTCCAGCGCTTCGTACGGGTCTTTGTCGGCGCGCAAGGCGAAGGCATCGAACCCGCAACGGCGCAGGTAGAACAGTTGGTCACGCAGCACATCGCCAATGGCACGCAGCTCACCCTTGTAACCATAACGGTCACGCAGCAGGCGGGCGTTGGAGTAGTTGCGCCCGTCGGTGAAGGCCGGAAAGTTCAGGGCGATGACTTGGAAGTGCTGCACGTCATCGCCGATTTCTTCGGCTTCTTCATCGGCGTCCAGCCACACACCCAAACCGCCGTCGCGGGCCTTGAGGGCGTGGCCGTGCTCGCGCCACAGGGCCAGCGGCACGATCAGGTCGTCGCAGTTGGAAATGCCGTCGAAGCTCGCGTCCTTGGGCAGCAAGTGCCAGGTTTCATCGACGACTGCGTTGTTCTTAATGATTCGCTGCATAGACGCGCTCCTTGAACAGGTCGATGCCGATGCGCTGGTAGGTGTCGATGAAACGCTCATCTTCGGTGCGCTGTTCGATATACACGTCGATCAGCTTGCCGATCACCTCCGGCATGGCTTCCTGGGCGAAGGATGGGCCCAGGATCTTGCCCAGGCTCGCATCGCGGCTGGCGCTGCCACCCAGGGACACTTGGTAGAATTCTTCGCCTTTTTTGTCCACGCCCAGGATGCCGATGTGGCCGACGTGGTGGTGACCACAGGCGTTCATGCAACCGGAGATGTTCAGGTCCAGCTCGCCGATGTCGAACAGGTAGTCCAGGTCGTCGAAACGGCGCTGGATCGACTCGGCAATCGGGATTGACTTGGCGTTGGCCAGGGAGCAGAAATCGCCGCCCGGGCAGCAGATGATGTCGGTCAAAAGGCCGATGTTCGGCGTGGCAAACCCGCCTTCGCGCAGCTCGCCCCACAGGGTGAACAGTTGGCTCTGCTCAACGTCCGCGAGGATGATGTTCTGCTCGTGGGAGGTGCGCAGTTGGCCGAAGCTGTAGCGCTCGGCCAGGTCGGCGACCGCGTCCAGTTGCTTGTCGGTGATGTCGCCTGGCGCTACGCCGGTGGGCTTGAGCGACAGGGTCACTGCCACGTAGCCGGGCTTCTTGTGCGCCAGGGTGTTGCGGGTGCGCCAGCGGGCGAAGCCTGGGTGTTGCTGGTCGAGTGCGGCCAGCTCGGCGTCCTGATTGCTCAGGGCCTTGTACTCAGGGTCGACGAAATGCTTGGCGACGCGGTGTACTTCGGCTTCGGTCAGGGTGGTCTGGCCGCCGCGCAGGTGTTCCATTTCGGCATCGACCTTCTGGGCAAACACCTCAGGGGTCAGCGCCTTGACCAGGATCTTGATCCGGGCCTTGTACTTGTTGTCGCGACGGCCGTAACGGTTGTAGACCCGCAGGATGGCGTCGAGGTAGCTCAACAGGTCCTGCCACGGCAGGAACTCGTTGATGAACGCGCCGACCACCGGGGTACGGCCCAGGCCACCGCCGACCAATACACGAAAGCCCAGCTCACCGGCGGCGTTGTACACCGGCTCCAGGCCGATGTCGTGCACTTCGATGGCCGCACGGTCCGAGGTCGAGCCATTGATGGCGATCTTGAACTTGCGCGGCAGGTAGGCGAATTCGGGGTGGAAGGTGGTCCACTGGCGCACGATCTCGCACCATGGCCGTGGGTCGATCAGCTCATCGGCGGCGACGCCGGCAAATTGGTCGGTGGTCACGTTGCGCAGGCAGTTACCGCTGGTCTGAATGGCGTGCATCTGCACAGTGGCCAGTTCAGCCAGGATATCCGGCACATCTTCAAGGGCCGGCCAGTTGAACTGCACGTTCTGCCGGGTGCTGATGTGGGCATAGCCTTTGTCGAAGTCGCGGGCAATCTTGGCCATCATGCGCGTCTGGCGCGACGTCAGTTGGCCATAGGGCACGGCCACCCGCAGCATCGGCGCAAAGCGCTGCACATAAAGGCCATTTTGCAGGCGCAGAGGGCGGAACTCTTCTTCGCTCAGTTCACCTGCTAAGTAGCGTCGGGTCTGATCACGGAACTGCTTGACGCGGTCCTCGATGATGCGCTGATCGTATTCGTCGTATACGTACATATAGGTCCTGTTCTCGGCAAATCTGCGCGCACGGCCGCGCACTCCCAACGGAGCCGGCGCACGATAACAGTTTGCGTATATGCGCAAAAGTGATGTTTGGGTATATGTAAATAACCAAACTGACTAATGAGAACCGTTATCGTCATACCCACATTTGTCATAGGGACAAGTGTGGTCTTTACTGTGATCGAGTCTGAGTGCAGTCACCTATAAAACCGACAAGAGGCGATGCGATGAGTAATTCCACCAAAGCCCGCAAACCCGACAGTACCGTGGACGCCTGGGCAATCTTGTTCCTGATTATCCTGGTGGTTGGAACCGCGGTGTTCTGGGTCAGCCACCAGTAAAAGCAGCACGTGGATTGAGCCTCGATTGAATATCTAATTGCCACTATCATGGCGATCTATGTTCAAGGTTCAGGCAACCATGTTGAAGGTTCTGATGGCGTGTGTGTGGTTGCTGGGGTCGGCGTACGGGGCAATCGCCCAGGCTGCGTCGGTGGTGTTTCTCAACCCTGGCTTGTCTTCGGAAACCTTCTGGGTCAGTTATGCGCAATTCATGCAGGCCGGCGCCAAGGACCTCGGCCTGGATTTGCGTGTGCGCTATTCCGAGCGTGACAACCAGGTCACCCTGGCCCATGCGCGGGAGGCACTGCTGGGCACTGAACGGCCCGATTACCTGGTGCTGGTCAATGAACAGTACGTCGCCCCGCAGATCATGCGCATGGCCCAGGGCAGCGGGGTGAAGTTACTGATCGTCAGCAACGCGCTGACGCCCGACCAGGTGCAGCTATTGGACGCCTACAACGACACCGGCTTGATCGGCACGATGGTTGCCGACGACGAGCAGGCGGGCTACCTGATGCTCACCGACTTGTTGCGCCAACACGGCCCGGTCGCTGCGGGCACCACACTTGACCTGCTGGCGTTTTCCGGCGCCAAGACCACGCCGGTCGCACAGTTGCGCGTGCAGGGCATGCAGCGTGCCCTGGCCGAGCACCCCGAAGTGCGCCTGCGACAGTTGGTCTACGGTGAGTGGAGCCGCCAGCGCGCATTCGAGCAGGCCAGCCAGCTGTTCAAGCGCTACCCGCAAACCGCACTGGTGTGGTCGGCCAATGATGAAATGGCGCTGGGTGCCATGCAGGCCCTGCAAGACAGTGGTCGCGTACCGGGCAAAGACGTGTTGTTCAGTGCGGCCAACAGCTCACCGCAGATCCTCGCGGCACGCCTTGATGGGCGCCTGAGTACCCTGGTGGCGGGGCATTTCACCCTGGGCGGTTGGGCGATGGTGTTGATTCATGATGAGGCCAAGGGGGTCGATATTGGCGCGCGTGGCGGTCGCAACCGCCAGCAAGCGTTGTTTCAGTTAATCGACGCCGCCCAGGCACGCCGGCTATCGGGCCCCCTGCCATCAGTGAATTTCCGCGCATTATCAGCGGTGGGCAAGCCTGCGTCCTACCGTTACCCGTTCAGCCTGCAACTGTTGCTGCGTTAAACCCCGGCCAGGTGCAGCACCAGCTTGACGATGCCAAACAGGGTCAAGGCAAACACCGCCGTGAACAGGATGCCCAGCAGCACAAAGTGGCTGGGCTTGCCGTGGGTGAAGTCACGCGCACGGTTCTTGCCGCTCTGCACGCCAAAGGCTGCGGCCATGACGCTGTGCAGCATTTGCCAGAAGGTCGGCGGTTTATTGTCGATTGGGTCGTCCATGCTTGCCTCGCGAGCCGGGTCATCCTACAGAGAATAGTTCAACCCTATCGGAACGTGCCTCGCACCGTTCACACTTCCAGGCCAAGGAACAGTTTCTGATCCAGCGGCGCCTCTACCAACGCTTTCTCCAGATTGATCACAGAGCGGTTATTGGCTCTGGCTTGCTCCATCAGTTCCTTGCGCGTGAATAGACGTTCCGCTGGGGTCTTCAAGTGCCCGAAATCAGGCTTTGAAACGGGCTGTTCGACGGAGGAGTAGTGAAAATGCGCGTACCACAGGTCCGCGTCTTCCTGCCTCATTCCGGCCTTGATTTTACGTTTGTCACGTATGGCATATTCGGTCAGGTAGTCACCGGCCTTCAATGGCACACGTTTTTTGACCAGGTTGATGTCGACAAAACCGTGGGTCCACAGATAGTCGATTTTGGCGGCTTTGGGGCGCTGTAACAGGTAGCCTTCTGCGCAGCGTTGACGAGCCTGTTCAGTGGCCGCTATTGCCTCGTCATCGTAACTTTTACGCAGGGCAATGGCGCTTTCGTCAGTCGCGTTTTTGAGCTCCTCGGCAAGCGCTTTGAATTTTGCCGCATGCTGACTCAGCATCACGTCCCAATCATAGGGGTTCACGACCTCCCGCTGCTCAAGGTCGCGCAGTTTTCGTTGCTGGTAGCGAATACGTTCATCAATACCTTGCCGCTCGTCTTTGATGGCTTGTGCGTGCGCCCTAATTCTTTTCAAGGATCGAACCACAGGCGCGGGCGTTTTAGTCGGCACGCTGGCGGGCTCGACGATTTTCCACACGCCTTCGCTGGCATGTTCGTGGTAAGAGGCAATGATTGTGTTGGTGAGCGGGTCCGTGATATCGACATAATTGCCCGGTTCATCGGGCTGTTGCGCACGCACGTCACCCACCAGGCTTTTCTTGTCTGCGGTTTTGATAACCCGTCGGGTTGCGGCTTTTTGGCGTTTGGCTTTGTCGAGCGCAGGTTGCGGGGCAATCTTTTCTTGCGCGAGGATCAAGTTGGCCAGTTGCGCCTCCAGGCTCGAACGTGCCTCGTTCAGATGTGCCAGGTACGAAACACGGTAACCCTCCCTTACAAAGCCGGAGCGCATGTCGTGCAACGAGGTGACCGCGTTCTCTAGCTGCTCATAGCGCTCTAGGACGCCTTTGAGCACAGCGATTTGTTCCGCCGTCGAATAGCCTGCGGTAGTGCGCATCTCGGTATGTGCAAGCACGAGGCTGGCGATTTGGGCGTCAGTGAGTACACGAATGAAAGGAAACTCCATCACCCTCACAGGGCGATGGGTGCGATTGAACACCAGATCGGTGAACACCAGCATGACATGTTGCTTGATGGCCACTGAAGAGATGTGTTGATCGGAAGGATTATGCTCCAGGAACAGCCGGCGCTGCCCAGGATCAGCCTGCTTGAGAAGGGTTTCGATGTGTTCAGCCGGTTCAATCATTTGATTGAGCGCCGCTACTTGCTGCTTTTTAGTGTCAATGTATTCGTCGTAGGCATGGGTGATGTTTTCAGCAAGTTCACGATTGGCGCGCTCACCGAGTTCGCTGGCGTTTTCGCCGGTGTCGCTTGCCAGGGTGTCGGCCATTTTTTGCGCCAGGCATTCAAAGACCGAACTCCAGTAGCTATAGATGATTCTTGTGGCTTTATCTCGTGCGGGTTTGTGTGCGGGGTTGGTGCGATCGGTTTGCATCAGTTCATCGGCCTTGGCTTCGATTCGCTGCATCAAGGGGATCAATGCCCGGCCGTTTTGCTGGTAGTTATCGAGTGCCGTTTCCCACTGGGCCCTGGCGTGCGCCGTACTGACGCGCCTGGCCGCATGCCGTTGGGTCACCCTGAGGTGCAGTTGCGGGATGCCGGTTGAGGTGCCGAGCAGTAGCCAGTCATCCCTCAGGCGCTTTGCCTGGTCGACCAGATTGGCGCGGGCGGTATTCAAGGCGGATTCAAACCCGGTGGTAACGGTCACTGAGGCGTTCATTTCCACGAGGAGCGCGGCGAATTCTTGCGTTAACGACTGTATTCGTTGCTCACGTGCAGACAGCCACTTATTGAGACTCTCTCTGGGCATCCCTCCCTTCAACCTGGCTCGTCGGTCCAGACGCCAATGCCCCTGGCCATCGCTGGTCAACCTGAAGCCCGGACGCTGTGGGTGCTGCGGATGGACCAGGTAAACCTCGCCAAACCCCGGCACCACACTCACCTGAAACAACATCCCGCCGACGCTGGCGTGCCAGGCTCCGTCGATGCGGTAAAGCCCTTTCAACGCACCGCTTGGCTGCGCAGCGGGTAAGATGGCGGGCCAGGGCACATGCACCTCGACCAGCGCCTTGAGTAACGTTGCACTGGCCATGGGGCTGGCGAGCGAACGGCTGAAGTCCAGGGCGGTATGGCCGCTGGCCGGTGGCTCGCCGGGGAGTGCGACCGGGCCATGACGCACCACCGCGGTGCTCTGAACGCGTGGCAGGCCGACCGGGCGGCGCCAGGTTTGCAGATGCAGGGCGTGGTCTTGCGCGCCAGGTTCTGCCAACGGCCGCGCCGAGGGCGAGGCAGCGTGCAACAGCACCATCGCGGTGTTGAGCAGTAGATCGATCAGTGCCACCTCACGGGTGGTTGGGTCATCGCTGTCCAGGCCCGCCAGGTCCTGCGCCAGGCTACCGACCAGTACCATCAACCAACCCGCCAGCATCGCCGGCCCTCGCACCAGCGGCAGTAGCAGGCTATTGAACAGCAACCAGGCGCCTTCCATCACAAGGGCCCAGCGGCTTTCACTGTTGGACACTGACTCGCGGTCCGCCAAGTCCACCAGCGCTCGCGCCGTGCTGCCGAACAGGTGGTTGAGCAGTTGCCCGTTGACCTGCGATTGCAGCCATTCACCCGCGCCCTCATCGACCGCCAGGGTAGCGGGCTCGGGTTTTTCAAGCACGCTGAGCTCGTCGCCAGGCAGGAAGCGAATCAGGTGGGGTTCGCGGATACCGCCGTGATCGTAGATCGGACGCGCCTTGTCGCTCAGCCAGGTCAATACGCTGTCTTGCAAGGCGCCGGGGCTGGCGAGGGCATCCAGCAGCGCCTGGCGGGTCGGGTACTCATGCAGCGCATCGGCGTACAGCGGTTGGTACAGCAGGTGCGGGCCAATGTTGGCATCGCGCGGTTCGATGATAAACGCATTGCTGACTTCATCGGGTGAGGCCCCGGGCTTGCGGCACAGAGCCAGAGGGCGCAGGACGATCTCCTGGCCGTCAACGAAACGCTCCAACGGGCTTTCACCCATCAACGCCTTTACGTAGCGATAACCCGCGATGCTGACGCCATGCTGTCGACGGATCTTGAGTTCGAGCGCCTGCATCGGCAACCTGACCTTCAGCGCGCGGGTAAACAGCGCTTCTCGCCGGCGCGCATCGGCGGTGTCGGACAACAGCGTGTCCTTGATGTTCTGCGGATAGGCCGTGCCGATATCCACGCGCTGGATCAATCCCGAGGCCCCCAGCACATAGTCCTCTGTCAGCCAGGACGGCAAGGCCTGGGCGCCCTTGGCCAGTATTTCCAGCGTGCCGCTGGGCTTGCCGGCCAGGTTCTTTACCGCCAGCTCGGTCAGTGACAGGCGCACATGCTCGACAATACCGGCGCCGCCTGGGTAGCCGGCACCGATCGTGAAGTCCAGCACCACGTCGTCGGGGTCGTAGTCGCCATGATCAGCTTGCATCTGTTTGCGCAAGGCGGCGCGGCTGAAGCTGTGCAAGTCTTCGATGCCCTGGTTGAAGGATTGCCCCTCGCTCTGTTGCAGCACCAGTGCCATGTCCTGCAGGTGGCGATGGTAGGCAAAACGGTCAGCGTTGTCGGCCTGGCTGAGCCAACCCGGCAATTGGCCGCTCAGCTGGAGAAGAAATGGAGCGGGGGGGACGGGCACGGGGGTAAAGAAAATCGCCGGGTCGGTGAGGGTTTCCAGGCGCCGGCCCAGGGTTATTTCGTCTTGCCCCTGGAACGTCAGCGTTGCGAGGTCTTGCAGCTGCTGGTTGAGGATCAGGCCCGCTTGTTGGTCGAATACATTGCCGTTCGGTTCGTTGCGTCGCCAGGTCATGCTGTCGAACGTAAAGCGCGCTTGCATCCGCGCCGCCCAGGATTGGCCGAAAGCATCGATGCAATCGAAGGTCTCGATGTGCCCGGCCAGGCTGTACAGCAGCACCTGCTTATCGCGCACCAACAGCAGGTCGGGTGTCAGCAGAAGTGCTTCCTGGCCGGCGCGGTTGAAGGTGTTTTCGATGAAGTACACATAGGTGGCGGGCGTGGAGCGCGGCAGGCGCTCTGCCAACACCGGCCAGGCAGCGACGACCGCCAGCATGTCGCGCTGGGTTTCGTCCAGATGTGATGAGCGTGCGGCGGTGGCGGTCATCTGACCGTGGAGAAAGTCGCTCAGCCATTGCCAGCGACTGCGGCCATGGTTGTCGACGCTGCTCCAGTAGCCCGCCAGGTCGTGCTGCCAGTGCAGGTACAGCGACTCGGGCAGCTCATCGAGGAGACGCGCGATGACCTGCATGTCGATGAGGGCCGGCGCCTGTGGCTTGAGTATCCTGGGGGGCTGCTGGGTCAGGTAGTACGGCAGCTCGCGCTGCGGGTGCAGGTCCATCAACTGTGGTTTCAGCACATGCGCGATCGCAAACTCCATCAACGAGGGGTAGGTGTAGTGCCCCTCGGCATGGGGGGGGGCGAGCTTGACCGAGCGCAGGTCCAGTTGCAGCGTTGGATAGTGCTCCAGAATCCCCCTGCGCAGGGCGTTGAATACCACCGAGTACAAGGCTGGACGCGATGCGAAACGGGTGTGGACCGCCTGGGCAGGCAGTTGCTCAAAAACAATTGGAGGGGGCGGAGCGGGGTTGGGCATGACGAAATCCATTGTCTGTTTGAATTCGAGGGTGGTTGGCACCGTTCTGCGGGCCAGCCATAGCAAATCGAATTTCGTCACCGCACCGACGGTATAGGGATACCGCCGACGGCGCTTGAGCCGCCGGGCGCCATATATGCACCGCTTGGCGCGGCACCCAGCATGGTGTTCTGGCACTCCATATCAAAGGAGTGACCCGATGGCTGATGTAACCCAACCTTCCTCGCCTGCCGCGACGCAGAGCTTGCACGGCGACTTCCTCGAACGCGCCAGCCCCTCCTGGCTGATCGAGGCCATACCTGCGCGCAAGCAAGCGCTCAAGGACGCCGCCACGCCGCAGCCTGCCTGGCTCGAAAAAGCCTCGCCCGAGCAACGCAAGGCATTGGCGGCCAGCTTCCTGGCGAGCTTTACCGCACAGACCCAGCTGGACAAAACCATGGCCAGCTTCCAGGACATCGACGCCTTCGCCAGGCCCTTGCTGCTCAAGGCGTTGAAGGATCAATACCAGGTGGAGGTGGACGTCGATAAAACCTTGCTGTGCCTGCGCCGGCCCCTGGCGGTGGGGATTATCGAAGTCGAGGTGTCGGACTTCCAGTTCCTGAAGCTGTCGATGCTGGAGGCGGCCCTGCACAACTTCGAAGCTTATGAGTGCAAGGAAGGGGCGTACCACAAGACCTCGGGGTTCATGGAGGCGACCAGCACACCCGGTACCTACCATTCGGTGACGCTCAACCTCAAGGTCAGCCAGTTCCTCAGCCTGTGCCGCAGCCTGGACATCGGCGCCAAATACCAAGCGTATCTGCAGTCGTTTTTTTACCCTGAGGAGGGCGCTGCACACGTCACCCTGCGCGAGCACTTCATTGCCAGCCAGAAGGCTGCATTGAAGGCCGCCGCCGAGCAGGCCGTGTTGACTGGAGACATCCAGCCCGCCGACCAGCGCATGATTCTGTCGGTGATCGAGGGTGAAATTCACCCGTGGATGGGCGACAAGCAAGTGTGGTTCAGGACCCTGGGCCTGATGAAGCTCAGGATGACCGGCTGCATGGTGTTCTTGATCTGCAAGAAATACACCTACCCCGATGAGCTGATCATTTACATCCCCCAGGATCCGGTGCATCCGCTCAAGCGCTATACCTGGGCGCAAATGGAAAAAGAGTTCAAGCGCCTGTTTACCGAGCGCGATGCCGACAAGCGCGCCGACCCTGCGCCGACGCCGTACCAGGCATTCTTCAGCCGGTTCGTGCCCTATGCAAAGCGGGCTTACTACTTCAGCCAGTTCACCCAGAAGGCCGCCGACTCCCCGACGGACATCTGGCGCTCGCCATGGAAGAAACTCCTGGACTTCACCACGCCGCAGTTCATCACGGGCATCAAGGAGTTGCCACCCCAAGCGCCTGCCAAACTGGAACCCAACAACGCCCCCTATCTTGCGCCGTCTACACGCACCCGAGCCGGCAAGGGCATTTGGGCGGCGAACATCGACCCCTGGAAGTATTTCTATGAGCAACATCGCGAACAGTTGATCGCCGACGCCCGCGCCCACGCGGTACCCACCGCTGAGGTGGATGCCAAGGCGCGTGACGCCAAGCTCGCACACCTGCTGGAGATCGGCATGCTTGGGCTGAACATCGCCTCGATGTTCGTGCCGGTACTCGGCGAGGTGATGATGGGAGTGATGGCCGGGCAGTTGCTCTATGAGACGCTGGAAGGCGCGGTAGAGTGGGGCGAAGGGGATTTGCAAGCGGCCAAGGCGCACTTGGTGGACGTCGCCGAAAACCTCGCGCAGATCGCGATTATGGCCGGCGTGGGCGCTGCGGTCAGTTGGCGGGCAGCCAAGGCGGAGCCTGTGATCGAAACGCTGAACGAGGTGACGCTGCCCGATGGTCGAACCCGGCTGTGGCGAGCCAGCCTGGACCGTTATGCCAGCCCGGTGGTGCTGGAGAACACGCTGAGTCCCAATGCCCTGGGCCAATATGTGAAAGACGGCAAGACCTATGTCCGCCTCGGCGCCCAGGCTTACGAGCAGACGTACGACACGTCGCTGCGCAAATGGCGGATCAAGCACCCCAGCGATCCCCAGGCTTACCAGCCAATCCTTGAACATAACGGCCACGGGGCCTGGCAACACACGTTGGAGCGCCCGCTGGAATGGGACCGCCTCACGCTGTTACGGCGTATCGGGCATGCCACCGAAGGCTTCACTGACGAGGCATTGCTCAAGCTGGCGGATATCAGCGGTGTCAGCGACAACACCCTGCGCAAGGTGCACGTTGAGCGCACGGTCGCGCCGCCCGAGCTGTTGGAAGCGATGCGCTTGTTCAAGGCGGACACCGCCGCCGCTGACGTGATCGAGCAACTGGAGGGCAGCAAACCCATTGATGAGCTGTACCTGTATGCACTGCCCTTGATTGTGGAAATGCCCAGGTGGCCCCAGGGGCGGGCGCTGGAAGTTATCGACGGCCCGGCGTTGACGGCCAAACCGGTCAAATATGGCGCCGGGCGTTCGCGCATTGGCGCGACCATCAAGGTCAGCCGTGAGCATATCCTGGGCGGCGAACTGCCCGAGCGTATTCTGCAGGCCCTGGATGAGTCCGAGCGCGTGAAGCTGCTCGGCGCCGAGGCGGCGCGGGTGAGCGAGGCGCGCACGCTGGAATTCAGCAAGCAGCTGGCCGACTATGCTCGCCAGCGCAAACCGGCGATTTTTGACAGTATCTATACCGGCACCGAAGCGGTGGACCCGCGTGTGCGCCGGCTGCAGCGTAATTGCCCCGGGCTCAGTGAATCGGCGGCGCACGCCGTGCTCGAACACGCCCAGGCGGACGAGCTGGCAGCGTTCGACAGCGCAACGCGCGTGCCCTTGAACATGCTGGAGGAAGCACGCTGGTATGCCCGCCAAGGGCGCCTGGTGCGCGCCTATGCCGGCTTGCGCCGCGAAGCCATTGCCACGGCGGACACGCGCCGGCTGGCGCTGCATACCCTGCAGACCTTGCCGGGCTGGCCGTCGACGCTACGCCTGCAAGTGCGTGATGGCCGTGTCGACGGTGCGTTGCTAGACAGCATCGGGCCTGAGGCTGCGAGTGAGAAAAAGTACCTGGTCAAACAGGGGCCAGCCTACCAAGCCTTCGATGAGCGCGGTGAAGCCCTCAATAGCCTGCCCAGCCATGGCGATAATTTTTTCGCCTCGCTGATGCATGCCTTGCCTGATGATGCACGCCAGCGTCTGGGCGTGCCGCAGGTGAGCCAGCACGCTGCGCTGCAGGCAAAAATCATCGAACAGGCCGATGCCTATCGCATGCAAGCCGTAGAGTGGCTGGAACCCAAGACCCGCTGGTTCAAACCCCCTGTGCGCGTCAACGGCGTGCTCAAGGGCTATTACGCCAGTGGGCGCGTGCCGGACCATCGTCAAGCGGTTATCCGCGAAGTCCGCAAGATCTACCCGGATTTGACCGACGCCCAAGTCGATGACTTTATCCTTGAGCTGCGGCAGGCGGGCAACGACGTCCGGGCGATTGCGGAGCGACTCAGGGCGTTGTTTGAAGAAAACCGCCAGATGCAGGCAACACTGGATGACTGGATCAGTCGCGCAGCGCCCGCCGAGCGCCATTACCACCTGTTGGCCGCCCAGGCCCTCAAGCGCAGTTGGCGCCAGGCCGTGCTGGCCGGCAAGGTGACCGGTGCCGAGGTCTTGTCGCTGAACCTGGATACGCCGCTGCCGCCCCTGACCGCGAATTTTTCCCATGTGCGCGAGTTGAACGTCAGTGGTGCCGCCTTGCATGACGGTAATATCGACGAGTTTCTGCGCTATTTTCCCAAGCTTGAAAGCCTGTCCATCGAAGCCACCCAAGGCTTGCGCGCTGAGCGCGTGCCACGTCCGTTGTTGACCAACGTGCCGTTCTCGCTGGCGCGCCTGGAAGGCCTCAAGCACTTGAAGCTGACCTTCAGGGCGTCGGAGCTGGCGGAGCAGTTTCCCGCCAGGCTGGCAACATTGACCGGCCTTGAGCGCTTGGAGATCGGCTACTTTGGCTATCAGAGCGCACGCCTCGACAGCCTGGACCTAACACCGCTGAACCAGCTCAAAACGTTGAAAGTCGTTGCGCCTAATGTGACGTTGCAATGGCCGGCTTATGTCCAGCAACTGGCGCTGCTGGAGCGCCTGGACCTGGCGCAAACCAAAGTCCTCAAACTCCCGGACAGCCTTTACACCGGGTATGAGCGGCTGTGGCGCGGGCTGTCGCTGGACTGGTCGCAATTGAGCTATGAAGCATTCAAGCCGGCCTACGAACACGTCAAGAATTACGCCGGCACCGCGGGTCCGCACCTGGTGAATCTGGATGAAATGGTCAGAGGTTTCGCCCAGGGAGAACTGACGTTGCTGATGGGCGAAAAGACGGTTGCCGAGCGAGTGGCCAACGCGCTCATGAGCACCTGGAAGACCCCGCAAACACGCATGAATGCGCTCCAGGCGCTGCGCGAAGAACACCTGGGTATCTTCAAACAGTTTTATCAGCCGTCCACGCTGCTGGGCATCAGGCACAAGTTTCGCGTAGCGCACTGGGAGGCGGGGTATAACGCGCGCATCCTGACGGCGCTTGAGAAAAGCTGGAGCTGGGCCGTGCGTAAGCGCTACGGGGTCAAGCTCGACGATGAGCTCAGCGGGCAGGTCGATACGTTTGACGGTTCGGTGTTCGAACTGCCAGCCTTTGACCTGCCTACCGCTGCCGAGTTGAGCAGCGATAAAATTGACGAGTTGCCGGTGTTGCCAGCCGGTACGTTTTCCCATGTGAAAACGCTCAAGCTGAGCTGGCTCGAGGATGTGCCCGCCGACCAGCTCAAAGGCTTTGTCCACGCGTTTGGCGGGGTAGAGCGTCTGGAAGTGCGCTACAGCCACCTCAGCGACGTACCTGTCGCCACCGACGTGCTGCCTTCCCTGACCCACCTGAACCTGTCCGATAACCATATCGTGGTGACCCCAGCGGTGCAGGCTCAATTTGATGGGATGAAGAACCTGCAGGTGTTGAACCTGCAGTACAACCGGCTGGGGCGTTTGAATGTCAGCGCGATGACGAAACTGACCGCCTTGAATCTGCGCGAAACGTTGTTGCAGGCATGGCCGACCGGTGCCGAAAACCTTGCGCAGTTAGCCTGCCTGGACATACGTGACAACGCGTTGACGAGTGTGGCCCCAGGCGCCCTGAGCCACGCGGATATGCTGTTGCGTACTGAACTGGCGGGTAACCCGCTGAGCACGCAAGGTGAGGCAGCATTGACGGCGGCGCGTAATCGCATCGAGCGGCAGAGGGGGCTGCCAGAAGGCGCATTGAGCCGTTTTGCCCTGGCTCAAGAGCCCTGGCCATTTCCGCCCCCGGAGACGGCTGCGTCGTTGTCCCGGTATTTATTGCCTTGGCGGGAGCTACCTGAAGACCCTGGGTACCCCCTCAGCTTCGTCGTGCGCTTGCGCCGTGTGAATGCCATGTTGAACGATGAGCAAGGAGCGGCAAGGATCGAGCAGTTGCGCCAAGCCGGCATGAGTGACGCGCAACTCGATACGCTGCTCAGTCAATGGCAGCGGACCTTTGAGGCACTCACGCGAACCTTGAATGGCTGGGTATTCAGTCGAGAAATACGGATTGCCGATGGCGACACTGTCGCGTTCACCCGTACGCGAGCGGCAGAGTCTATCCGCTTTTCCTGGCAGCAAGGCGTGACGGCGGGACGCACCGGGGAGGTGGGGGACACATTGAGCCTGAGGGCGCTGAGGACCGGCGATCTGCCCGCGCTGAACCTGGCCTTTGACCATATCCGCACGCTCGATTTAACCGGCGTCAGGCTGACGGCCCAAGGCAGTAACGAATTTCTGGGCGCCTTCACGCGGGCAAACCGCCTGATACTCAGCGGTAACCAACTGTCAGCACTGCCTGATGCGGTTGCAGGCATGACGCAACTTGAACGGCTGGAACTGGCCACCAACCTGTTCACAGAGGCACCCGCTCTGCCCACCCAGGCGGGCGCCGAGCGCTTGCGCTGGCTGGACATGAGCCACAACGACCTGGAGGCGTTCGATGCCAGCGCGTTCAGTCGCCTTGAGACGCTGGACCTGAGCTACAACAGCCTGTCGACATGGCCTGATGGGGTGTTGGCCGCCCCGCACCTGACCCGCTTGGACCTGAGCGGCAATGTGCTAACCAGCTTGCCGCCCGGCCTGCTCAGTGGCGCCCATGATGCGTTGGTGGCTGGTACCGACTTGTCGGGCAACCACACCTTGACGCTTGCTACCCGGGAGGAACTGTACCAGTACGCCAAAATGCACCAACTGACCAATTTGATGGGGTTTCACCGCGTAGAGCTTGATGCCTGGCACCAACGCTTCGACGCCGGTTCCGACAGCGATTCGGACTCCGGTTCCGACCCCGATTCCGATGACTCGGACGGCGATTCCGGTGGCGATCCGGGCGCTGCCGTCGAGCCCGTGGAGGCGGTGCCCGAGCTGCAGCGCACGGTGGCCAACGCGTCGCTGGAGCCCTGGCTGGAAGGTTCCAACCCTGGGCAGATAACGCAGCGCACGGCGCTGTGGGTGCTGCTGGCGCAAGCCCCTGACCATGACCGGTTTTTCTGGTTGATATCGAGCCTGCGCCTGACTTCGGAGTTCAACTTCAACCGCGCCAGCCTGACGCAGCGCGTGTGGGATGTGATCGAGGCCGCCACCACAAATGCCGAGTTGCGCAGCCTGTTGTTCGTCGAGGCTGAAACCCATGGCACCTGTATTGACGGGCGTATCCTCACCTTCAGTCAGATGGAGGTGCGGGTCTTCGAGTACCGAGCCCTGCACGGCATCCCGCTGCAAAGGCCTGATCTTCGAGGGCGAGCGCTGCTGGATTTGTCGCGGCAGTTGTTCCGGCTCGACCGGGTCGATCAACTGGCCGAAGCGTCGGCCACAGGCCTGGACCGGGCCGAAGAGCGCTTGAGGTATCGCATCGGCTTGACTCGTGGCTGGCCCGACGGTTTGGAACTGCCGGGGCAACCGGAGTACATGGCCTATGGTCGCCCGATCGAAGGCACACGGCGCGCGCAGATCCAGGCCAGCATCCTCGCCCAGGAAGGCTCCGATGAGTTCATCGAGTACCTGGTCGCTCAGGATCATTGGGCTCGGTACCTGCAAGAGCGCTACCCCGAACAGTTCGATGCGCTAAACAAGGAGCTTGCGCAGAAGTACGAAGCGTTGGAGGACGAGCACGCCGAGCGCGCCGATGCCCAGAGCCTGCGCCGCTACGAAGAAGCGCTGAATCGGCTCGAGGTGGAGCGGGCGACCGCGCGTAACCTGAAATTGATGCAGTTGTCGCGCATGGAGATACAACGCCTGGCCAGCATCCGCTGAGAACTAATGTGGGAGCGGGCTTGCTCGCGAATGCGGTGCTTCAGTCAACTTATCAGTGACTGACACTCTGCTTTCGCGAGCAAGCCCGCTCCCACATTTTGACCGAGTTCGGCCTCGCTCTGTCAGTTGTCGTAACCCAGGTTCGGCGCCAGCCAGCGCTCGGTCACGGCCAGGTCCTGGCCTTTGCGTGCGGTGTAGCTGGTGACCTGGTCCTTGTCGACCTTGCCCACGGCGAAGTATTGCGCCTGCGGGTGGGCGAAGTACCAGCCACTGACCGCCGCCGCCGGGAACATCGCGTAGTGCTCGGTAAGGAACACTCCGCTGCGCCCGGCCTGCATTTCGCGGGCCTCGGGGTCGAGCAGTTGGAACAACTGGGCCTTCTCGGTGTGGTCCGGGCACGCCGGGTAGCCGGGGGCAGGGCGGATGCCGCTGTATTGCTCTTTGATCAGCGCCTCGTTGTCCAGTTGCTCATCTTTGGCGTAACCCCAATGCTCTTTACGCACCTGCTGGTGCAGCCATTCGGCGCAGGCTTCGGCCAGGCGGTCAGCGAGGGCCTTGACCATGATCGAGTTGTAGTCGTCGCCCGCGTCCTGGTAGGCCTTGGCGACTTCTTCGGCGCCGATGCCGGCGGTGGTGATAAAACCACCGATGTAGTCGGTCACGCCGCTGTCTTTAGGCGCGACGAAGTCAGCCAGGGAGAAGTTCGGCTTGCCGTCGGTCTTGATGATCTGCTGGCGCAGGTGATGCAACCGGGCAATCGGCTGGCCATCGTCGCCGTAGACTTCCAGGTCATCGTCCTGCACCTGGTTGGTCGGCCAGAAACCAAACACGGCGCGGGCGCTGATGAGTTTTTCGTCGATCAGCTTCTTGAGCATGGCCCGGGCGTCTTCGTACAGCGCGGTGGCGGCTTCACCCACCACTTCATCGGTGAGGATGCGCGGGAATTTGCCGGCCAGGTCCCAGGAGATAAAGAACGGTGTCCAGTCGATGTACTCGGCCAACACGTTGAGGTCGATATTATCCAGCACCTTGGCGCCGGTGAAGGTCGGCACCACTGGCGTGTAGTCGCTCCAGTCAAACTGCGGCTTCTTGGCGATGGCGGCGGCGTAGCTCAAGCGCTCGGTACGTGCGCTGCGGTTGGAGGTGCGCTCACGCACGTCGATGTATTCCAGGCGGGTTTTCTCGACGAAACCGGCCTTCAGCTCCTTGGACAGCAACTGCGTGGCCACGCCCACGGCGCGGGAGGCGTCGGTGACGTAGATCACCGCGTCATTGCTGTATTTGGGCTCGATCTTCACCGCCGTGTGCGCCTTGGACGTGGTGGCGCCACCGATCATCAGCGGCAGGTGGAAATCCTGGCGCTGCATCTCGCGGGCCACGTGCACCATTTCGTCCAGGGACGGCGTGATCAGGCCGGACAGGCCAATGATGTCGCATTTCTGTTCCTTGGCCACCTGCAGGATCTTCTCCGCCGGCACCATCACGCCCAGGTCGACGATGTCATAGCCGTTGCAACCCAGCACCACGCCGACAATGTTCTTGCCGATGTCATGCACGTCGCCCTTGACCGTGGCCATCAGGATCTTGCCCTTGGCTTCGGGTTTGTCGCCTTTTTCCAGCTCGATGAATGGGATCAAGTGCGCCACCGCCTGCTTCATCACGCGGGCGGATTTCACCACCTGGGGCAGGAACATCTTACCGGCGCCAAACAGGTCGCCGACGATGTTCATGCCCGACATCAGCGGGCCTTCGATCACTTCGATCGGGCGCGCAAACGACAGGCGCGATTCCTCGGTGTCTTCGACAATGTGCGTGGTGATGCCCTTGACCAGCGCATGTTCCAGGCGCTTGTTGACCTCCCAGCCACGCCATTCCTCGGTTTCGGCTTCCTTGACGCTGCCGTCGCCCTTGTATTTGTCGGCAATCGCCAGCAGGGCGTCGGTGCCGTCCGGCGTGCGGTTGAGCACCACGTCTTCCACGGCGTCACGCAGCTCGGCCGGGATCTGGTCGTAGATCTCCAGTTGGCCGGCGTTGACGATGCCCATGGTCAGGCCCGCGCGGATCGCATGCAGCAGGAACACCGAGTGGATCGCTTCGCGCACCGGGTTGTTGCCACGGAACGAGAACGACACGTTGGACACGCCACCGGAGGTCAGCGCGTAGGGCAGTTCGTCACGGATATAGGCACAGGCGTTGATGAAGTCGACGGCGTAGTTGTTGTGCTCTTCGATACCGGTGGCGACCGCGAAGATGTTCGGGTCGAAGATGATGTCTTCCGGTGGGAAGCCGACTTCGTTGACCAGGATGTCGTAGGAGCGTTTGCAGATTTCTTTCTTGCGCGCTTCGGTGTCGGCCTGGCCGGCTTCGTCGAAGGCCATCACCACCACCGCCGCGCCATAGCGCTTGCACAGCTTGGCGTGGTGAATGAACTGCTCCACGCCTTCCTTCATGCTGATGGAGTTGACGATGCCCTTGCCCTGGATGCACTTGAGGCCGGCTTCGATCACTTCCCACTTGGAGGAGTCGATCATGATCGGTACGCGGGAGATGTCCGGCTCACCAGCGATCAGATTGAGGAAGGTCACCATGGCCTTCTTCGAATCCAACATGCCTTCGTCCATGTTGATGTCGATCACCTGGGCGCCGGCTTCTACCTGCTGCAGGGCGACTTCGAGGGCTTCGGTGTAATTGTCTTCACGGATCAGGCGGGCGAACTTGGCCGAGCCTGTGATGTTGGTACGTTCGCCGACGTTGACGAACAACGAACTGCGGTCGATGGTGAACGGCTCCAGGCCCGACAGGCGGCAGGCTTTGGGAATCTCCGGGATCGGGCGCGGTGCATAACCGGCCACGGCCTTGGCGATGGCTTCGATATGCCCTGGCGTGGTGCCGCAGCAACCGCCGACGATGTTCAGGAAGCCGCTCTGGGCGAATTCTTCGATGACCTTGGCGGTTTCTGACGGCAGTTCATCGTACTCGCCGAATTCGTTGGGCAGGCCGGCGTTGGGGTGCGCCGACACATGGGTGTTGGCCTTGTTCGACAACTCTTCCAGGTAGGGGCGCAATTCGCTGGCGCCCAGGGCGCAGTTCAAGCCCACCGAGATCGGCTTGGCGTGGGCCACGGAGTTCCAGAATGCTTCGGTGGTCTGGCCCGACAGGGTGCGGCCGGAGGCGTCGGTGATGGTGCCGGAAATCATGATCGGCAGTTCGATACCCAGGGCTTCGAACACGCCCTGCACGGCGAAGATCGCGGCCTTGGCGTTGAGGGTGTCGAAGATGGTTTCGATCAGGATCAGGTCGGCGCCGCCTTCGATCAGGCCCTGGGTGGCCTCGGTGTAGTTTTCGACCAGTTCATCGAAGGTCACGTTGCGGTAGCCGGGGTTGTTCACGTCGGGCGACAGCGAGCAGGTGCGGCTGGTCGGGCCCAGTACGCCGGCCACGAAGCGCGGCTTGGCCGGGTTTTCGTGGGTCTTGGCGTCGGCGACTTTGCGCGCCAGGCGTGCGCCTTCCACGTTCAGTTCATAGGCCAGTTCTTCCATGCCGTAGTCGGCCATGGAGATGCGCGTGGCGTTGAAGGTGTTGGTTTCCAGAATGTCGGCGCCAGCGTCCAGGTACGCCTTCTCGATCCCGCCAATCACGTCGGGACGGGTCAGCACCAGCAGGTCGTTGTTGCCCTTGACGTCGCTTGGCCAATCGGCGAAGCGTTTGCCACGGTAGTCCTGCTCCTCGAGCTTATAGCTCTGGATCATCGTGCCCATGCCACCGTCCAGGATCAGGATACGTTCCTTGAGGGCGTGGTGAAGGGCTTGCAGACGAACGCTTCGGTCGGACATGGGACTACTCTGGTCAGGCATTTCGGAGGGCGTGAATCATAACAAACCTGCGGGCTTTTGGAGCATGTAGAGCTTTTGCATGAATATCGCTCATGTTGCTGGGGTGCATGGCCCGGTAGAATCACGCCACTTCAAACACCGCACGCCTTGAATCGGGACCGGATACATGTCACTTCGTTTAATCGTCAGCGCCGTCCTGGCCTTGATAGCCAGCAGCGCTCAGGCGGCAGGTCCCGCTTCGGCGATTTCCTACACCCGCGACATCCAACCGATCTTTACTGAAAAATGCGTGGCCTGCCATGCCTGCTATGACTCCGCCTGCCAGCTCAACCTGGGCAGTGCCGAGGGCGCAGCGCGGGGCGCAAGCAAGATGCCGGTGTATGACGGTGAGCGCAGCCAGGCCACGCCCACAACCCGTTTGTTTTATGACGCCTTCGGCAAACAGGCGTGGCAGCAGAAGGGCTTCTATTCGGTGCTGGACGCCCAGGGCAGCCAGGCTGCGCTGATGGCGCGCATGCTGGAGCTGGGGCATAACGCGCCGCTGGCGCCCAATGCCAAGCTGCCCGAGAACATTGTGCTGGGGCTCAACCGCGACAATATGTGCGCAACGCCCGGCGAGTTCACTGCCTATGCCGGTGCTCATCCCAAGGAAGGCATGCCGCTGGCCGTCACCGGCCTGACCGACCAGCAATACCAGACCCTGCAACGCTGGCTGGCCTCCGGCGCGCCGATTGACGAGCAGGGCCTGGCGCCGAGCGCCAGGGAAGCGTTGCAAGTGCAACAGTGGGAAAACCTGTTCAACCAGCCGGGCGCCCGGGAAAGCCTGGTGGCGCGCTGGCTGTTCGAGCATTTGTTCCTGGCGCATATCTATTTCGAGAACGGCGAGCCGGGGCATTACTTCCAGTGGGTGCGTTCGCGCACGCCCAGTGGCCAGCCGATTGACCTGATCGCCACCCGTCGCCCCAACGACGACCCAGGCACCCAGGTGTATTACCGCCTGTGGCCGGTGCAGGGTGTGATCGTGCATAAAACCCACATCACTTACCCCTTCAGCGCGGCGAAGATGGCGCGGATCAAGGCGCTGTTCTACGGTGGCGACTGGCAGGTCACTGCCTTGCCAGGCTACGGCCCTGGCAGCCGCGCCAACCCGTTCGCGACATTCGAAGCGATCCCGGCCAAAGCGCGTTACCAATTCATGCTCGATAACGCCGAGTACTTCGTGCGTACCTTCATTCGCGGGCCGGTGTGCCGTGGGCAGATCGCCACGGACGTGATCCGCGATAACTTCTGGACGCTGTTCCAGGACCCCGACCACGACTTGTACATCACCGATGCGCGTTATCGCGGCCAGGCCACGCCGTTGCTGGCCATGCCTGGGCAGAATGACGACGTGGGCAGTGTGCTGAGCCTGTGGCTGGCCTATCGCGACAAGCGCAACCAGTACGAAGCCCTGCGCCGTGACAACTATGCAGACCTGCCGGCGCCGAGCTGGTCGACATTGTGGGCGGGCAATGACAATGCCTTGTTGAGCATTTTCCGCCATTTTGACAGCGCCTCGGTGACCAAGGGCCTGATTGGCGAGGTCCCGCAGACGATGTGGTTGTTCGACTACCCACTGCTGGAGCGCACCTATTACCAGTTGGCGGTGAATTTCGATGTGTTCGGCAACGTCTCGCACCAGGCCCAGACCCGCCTGTATTTCGACCTGATCCGCAACGGCGCCGAGCAGAACTTCCTGCGCTTGATGCCGGCGGATACCCGCGAAGACTTCATGGACGACTGGTACCAGAACAGCGGCAAGCTCAAGCTGTGGCTGGACTACGAAGCGATTGACGATGACAAGGCCAGTGGTTTGCACCTGAGCGAGAAAGACCCCAAGCGTGACTTCGCCAACCAGTTGCTGACCCGCTACGGCCATTTGAACGCCAGCCCCGACCCGATCAACCGCTGCAGCGGCGCGTTCTGCTCCCGCGACGGCATCGACCCGGCCTTGCAGGATGCCGAACAAGCGCTGAGCCGCCTGACCTCACGGCCGGCGGCAGGGCTCAAAGTGATCGAGCAATTGCCCGAAGCCACCATGCTGCGCATCGAAACCGCCAGCGGCAAGCGCGAGGTCTACAGCCTGCTGCGCAACCGTGCCCACAGTAACGTGGCGTTCCTGCTGGGAGAGGCGTATCGCTATCAGCCGGGCCTGGACACAGTGACGATCTACCCAGGCGTGCTCAGCAGCTACCCGAACTTCATGTTCAATATCCCGGCCCGGCAAGTGCCTGAGTTTGTCGCGCAAATGGAGCAAGCCAAGGACGCCAAGAGCTTCGAGAAAATCGTCGATCGCTGGGGTGTACGTCGCAGTCACCCGCTGTTCTGGCAGTACTTCCATGACTTGTCGCGGTACATCCACGAAACCACGCCGGTGGAAGAGGGCGTATTGGACATGAACCGCTACGAGAACCTATAACTACCGCTATTGATCCGGTCATTTCTCCATGCGGGGGCTGAAGCAGTCGGATATCTACCTACGGACTGGAAAGGGGATGCCGATGTTGATTTCAGTGCAGTTGCTACGCGCGTTGGCGGCATGGCTGGTGGTGGGGCACCACGTCATGCAGCTGTTTTTCAACTTCGAGGCCCACAACGCGCTGGAGGACCTGTTAGTCGAAAAGGGCGGCGCTGGCGTGGATGTGTTCTTCGTCATCAGCGGCTTGGTGATTTTCCTCGCAACTGCCGATAAAGCGCTGACACCTTGGCGTTTCATGCTGATGCGCGTAGCCAGGATTGCGCCGGCCTATTGGTTCTATACCGTGCTGTTGGCCGGGCTGGCGGCGGCCATGCCTTCGATGTTTGCAGACGTTGAGCTCGAACTCGGCCATATACTCCTTTCAATGTTCTTTATCCCGGCGCAAAACCCCGCGGGCTATGGCGTCTATCCCTTGCTGGACGTGGGCTGGACGCTGAATTTCGAGATGCTGTTCTACTGTCTGTTTGCGGTTGCCTTGCTAGTGCCTGAAGCCTATCGGCTATGGGTGGTGGCGGTGTTGCTGTATCTGCTGTGTTACGTGATTGGCCCCGTCTTCGATTTGGCCGATGGGTTTTACCGTAATGACATTGTCCTAGAGTTTCTCATGGGCGTGGCGATCGGCATGCTGTATCGCCGCGGCCTGTGCCGGGCCAGGCCGTGGTTGGCGTTGCTGGGGATCATGGCGGCACTGGCGGCGATCTATCACGGCGCGGATGTCCCCCGTGCATTGGAATGGGGCCTGCCCAGCGCTGTGCTGGTGATCAGTTGTGTGGCGCTGGAGCCGTATTTGCGCGGCTCGCGCTGTATAAAAATGCTGGGGGATTGTTCCTACTCGGTGTACCTGCTTCATGTCCTGGTTCTATGCGCTGGACGCTGGGCCATCGAGCACCGTGGGGTAGACCCCTACACCATGGTGCCTGTGTGTATCGTCATCATTGCGCTGGGCGCATTCGCCAGCTACCACGTGTTGGAGAGGGGCACGCACCGCAGGCTCAAACGCTGGTTTGGCATTGATGACGCGATACCCTCTCGGCAAGCTCATTAGGGCTGGGGCCTCAGGGCCGCATGTATTTCCAGTAGGCTTTCCCGTAATCCATCAGCAACTCGGTCCCGGCAGGGATATCTCGCCAGGCGATTAAAAACACCATGTACTTGCCTACATACAGGGCGCCGACATTTTCAATGCCAACATCGGGCAGGTTCGGCACCTTGACCGCATTGATCAGGCTCAGCGTACTGCTGTTGCCGTGGCCGCTGATGGTCGCGCCTTGGGTGTTGGTCTGGAATAAATACGTACCGACGGCCGCCTCGCCTTTTTCGAGAATCTCGGCATTGATCGAGGCTTGATCCCGATGCAGCTTGCCGGTGTACGGCCCAAGGACATCGAAGCGCTTTATATCGGTCTTGGCCACCACCGACAGGCCGCGCTCCGGGCCATTTGCCAGTTTCTTGACCTCCAACAGCCGATCAAGGCGGCGATGATGGCTGCCCTCTTTGGAGATCCATTCTCGGATACTTTTGGTCGCAGCTTCTTTGACTTCGACGTGTTGCAGGCCAGTGAACTCGTCAAAAAAACGGTTGGCGTCGGTAATCTCGATGGTGTGCAGCGGGCCTTCAAGCTCGAGGGTCAAGCTGCGCCTGATGTCGGTCGGATCTTGCAAAATTGCCGCGTTGTTGTTGATTTTATGATCAAAAGAGCCTGTGATCGAGGTTGATCGGCGCCGCGTGGGTGGGGTGTTGTCTTCCAGGCGCGGGCGTTTTGAACTGCCTGCGGTAGGGGGCGGTGCAGGCCGTTTCCTGGCGACCGGCTGGTCCAGCGGGCTTCTTTGTCCGAACAGCCACATCTCCCGACCGGCGCGGGTCATGCTGCCATTGTCATTGACGTAACTGCGCCATATCACCGGGTTGAGGTTTTTGGCTTCGACAAACGAGAGCATCGAGACCCGTGAATTGGCGGCGTTGTAGTGTGTGTTCCAGGCTTTCAAGTGCTCGGGCGTCAGCACATCGAAGTCGCCGCCGCTGGCATACTTGGCCAGCACCTTGCCTGCCGCCCGGTAGCTGCCGTCCAGGTTTACATGCTCGGCAAAGTCCACCGGGTCAAGGTTGTGGTCGGCGGCGAAGCCTTCAAGGGTGAGGCTGTTGCGCTCACGTTGGGATACCTTGCTCCAGCGCTCCAGGTGGTCGTAGGTCACGCTGGAACGGGCGGTTCCCACACGGTCCAGCATCTGTTGGCCTCTGCGCGTCAGGGTGTTGCGGCTGTTGACGAACTGGCGAAATGCAGTGAGGTTCAGGTTGTAAGTGCTGACGAAGGTGTCCATGGTTTTTTTCAGGGCCTCTTCGCTGGCCTCGGTCCATTTCAGCAGTATCGATGGCGTTACCACGTTGGGTGCATCCGGCGCGCCGCCTGCCAATTTGATCTGGCTTGAGTACCAGTGACCGGGCTCGACCGAGGACAGCGTGATCGATAAGTCGCGGTTGGTCTTTGGATTGACCAGAACGATCGAAAAGCTGTTGTCGGCGCCTGCGGCGGTCTCCTGAATAAACCCGTAGGAATTGTCGCGTACCTGGTACACCGCGATCTTGCCCTTATCATCGATATTGCAGATGAACTTTTGATTGTAGTCCGCTCGGGAGAAGAGGCCGCGAGCGTCGGGCGTCAGGCCCCTGATCAACTCGGGGTCGACCGCGTATCGACGGATCAATGGGCTGCTGTTGCTGATGACTGTGATCGGCTCTCGATAACGCGGCCCGAAGGCGGTATTTGAGGCGGCGTCGATCAGGCGATAATCGGGGGCGTCGAGGCTGCCGACGTTACGCATCGGGATATTGGCAAAACCGTCGACAGTAAACAGTCGATCGCCAGCCAGCAGCGGCTTCCAACTGTCAGGATCGACCGAACGCATGTGCCTGGCGGCGATTGTCCCATCGCGCAGTTGGGCGATGCCCCGTTTCGTCTGGCGCATCAGTTTGTGACCCAACTTGAGCATGCCCATGCGCGCCAGCCTGAGCAGGCTGGGCAGGGCGGCCAGGGGGTTGAATTCCTGCAGGGTGGCAATCACCAGTTTTCCCGTCAGTTTCGCCAGTTTCGGCATCGCCAGGCGCAGCCCGGTTTTGCCCGCCTGGATGAGCAGGCGGGTAGAGCCGGCCACATACCGACCCACCGGCAATGCGAAAGCCACGATGTCGATGAACAAGCTGGCGACGCCGGATTTGATACGCTGGGGATCGCCGGAGGCGATGTCTTCGATACCGGCCCAGAACGGGACAAATATCTTGCCCCAGAACGCCAAATCTTCGAGTACCTCTGCGCCGATGTCCACTTCGCGTGTGTCTTTGCGGGTTTTTTCCAGCAGGGCTTCTTCGTCGCAAAAAAATAGCTCGCGGGCGATCATGCTCGCCAGCGCTTCACTGCGTGGCGCATACAGCGTGTTGGGCGCGAACGATGAGGGGCGCGATATGTGCGAATCGATGCCAGGCAATGTTTCGCCGACTTGTTCAACGATCATCTCGGCTTTTTTGCCGCGCCTGGGCGCTTTGTTCTCGCGGTAGGCCTCGCGATCAAAGGGCACTTCGGTGGCCAATCTGTATTTGCACCAACTCATGGCGTCACGCAGTTCGACCACTTTGCCATTGAGCGGCAAGGTATCGATATCGCCACGTCGACGAATCACGCCGGCGAGGGGGAACACCTCGACGTAGAGGGCGCTGAAAGGATCGCGAGCCTTGACGATGCGCAGAATAAAACCCGTGCGGTAGCGAACGGCATCGGCCTTGCGTTTGGTTTCATATTCGATGGGCACCTTGTTCAGGGCCTCTCTCAATGAGTACACCGTGATTTCGTCCCGGTCCACATCCAGGGTCCAACTGCCCAGATGGGCAAGCAGGGACTGGATCAGTACCTTGTAGGCGTTTCTCGGGCGCTCAAGGGCTTCACGGAAGGCTTTGTCGTACTCCGCGTCCGACGCCGAGCGCCAACGGCTGGGCAGATGGAGCGCAAGGTTCTGGACCGCGTTGAACACCTCATACTCATGCTGTTCCAGCGCGGTGACGGCCTGAGCGAGCTCCTCGCGGGAGTGGCCCGACTTTCGGCTGGCAATCAGGCCGTTGGCCTGCGCCCATTGCACGGTAGGGCCCAGCTTGGCCGCCGCGACGAGAGCCTGTTGCTTGACGTCATCGCCACTGGCACGAAAATGCTCCGCCGTCAGGTTGAGCAGTTGCTCGAAGCTCATGTGGCGCGATGAGCCGGGCGCAAGTGTTTCGGCCAGCAGAAAACCGCTTCTGAAGTTGACCCAGGTACTGGTGGCGGCGTAGGGCAGGTCATCGGGAATATCGGCCACCCATACTTCGCTGGCGACATTGGCCTTGACCACGCACATGGCCAGTTGCGCCGTGTCAGTGCTGATCGACAAGGTGTGGTGATACTGGCTGATCAGGTCTTGGCGGATCGACTTGTAAGACGCCCCCATCGTGATGAATAACTTCAATTCGTTATCCAACGTCGAGCGTGGGTTGGGGATGATCGTCAGCCACAGTGCGCGCCACAGCAACTTCACCAGCACCGGTTGTGGGCAGGTTTGCGCCTTTTGGCTGCCGTACCAGTCCAGCGCCTTGGCGATACGCTCGGCCAGCGCCAGGTTGCTCGGACTGTTGAGAATCTGCTCGAGCAAGACTGTCGGCGTGGTGCTGAGCATGGCCTGCTGTGATGAGGAAAAGGTAAGCGGCAGCACGCATTGGAACAGTGATTTACGGGTGTGTGTCTGGATCTCTTGGATAACAGACTTGATCTTTTTGTCAGCAGGCGCATCCAGTAAATGCTGCAGATCGCTGATGTTGCCTTCGTGGCCGAGTTTTTTCAGGGCGCAGTGTTCCTGCAAGCCATAAAGAACCGATTTCCACTGTTCGCCGGTTTTTGGATGGGACGGGAGGATGGCGTAATACTTGAGCACCAGGTCGAACCGTACCGAACCGTCACTTTTAAGGCCATTACCCACGCGCCGGTTGATATCCAGCAACACATCGACGTCGATGTACCAATAGGTGGGCACATGGCGCAGAATCACCGAACGGTCGGCGATGCTGAACGTTTCGGGAGGGTCGGGTACCGGCGAGCGGGCGCTGCTGAGTAGGGTGGAGAGCAGATCGTAAAGAAAGTCCCGGCCTAGCAGAGAATTATCCGGTTCAGGCTTGTCCCGCAGGAACTGCTGAAAGTCGTCATCGGCTTCCAGTTTTGCCAGGACCCGAAACGCTTCCTTGCACTCGCGATTCAGCTCGGAATGCGGGGGAGGGTAGTAGTACACCTCGGCGGCGGTTACTGGACGTGAAATGTGCGCCGTCACGAACTCAATCAGATGGTCCAGGTGCGCTTGCTGTTCAGGCAAGCCGTTGAAATAGAAACTCTGCAACGCGTTGTTCATGCAATCCTCACAATCCTTGGTCGAAGAGGATTCACTATATTCAGCGCGGTTTTGCAGGTGGCCTACATAGGTAGGCATAGGTTTTCGCAGAAACCGGTAGGAGCGCCAGCGGGTTCGGTCAGCAGGATCAGGTCTTTCCTGACAAAAACACTCGGACTTTGTACCTGGGTAATAATTTGGCGTAAACTGCGGGCAAGCCTGTGAGGAGTTTCCATGACTGCCATAACCATTACCGACGCCGCCCACGATTACCTGGCTGACCTGCTGTCCAAGCAGAACACCCCGGGTATCGGCATCCGCGTCTTTATCACCCAGCCTGGCACCCAGTACGCCGAGACTTGCATTGCCTACTGCAAGCCCGGCGAAGAGAAGCCTGAAGACACCGCCCTGGGGCTCAAGAGCTTCACCGCCTACATTGACGCGTTCAGCGAAGCCTTCCTTGACGACGCCGTGGTCGACTACGCCACCGACCGTATGGGCGGCCAGTTGACCATCAAGGCGCCCAACGCCAAGGTGCCGAACGTCAATGCCGACAGCCCGGTCAATGAGCGCATCAACTACTACCTGCAAACCGAGATCAACCCTGGGCTGGCCAGCCACGGCGGCCAGGTGAGCCTGATCGACGTGGTGGAGGACGGTATCGCCGTACTGAAGTTCGGCGGCGGTTGCCAGGGCTGTGGCCAGGCGGACGTGACCTTGCGTGAGGGCATCGAGCGCACGCTGCTGGAACGTATTCCTGAGCTCAAGGGCGTACGTGACGTGACTGACCACACGCAGAAAGAAAACGCCTACTACTGAGTAAGGTGTTCACTGCGAACATAAGAAACGGCGCCCCGTGAGCGCCGTTTTTTATGCTTGAAATTCAGTTAGTTATAAGATGTATCTAACAAATATATCAAGTGTGTGCTGGCTTGCCTGCGATGTCGGCCTCACGGCCGACGCCTATCCACCTGAAGCCCACGATCCAAACTGTGGGAGCGGGCTTGCTCGCGAAGGCGGCCTGGCAGGCGACCCAGTTGTATTGTGTACATATCCATTGCTGCGGTAACGGCCACCTGGGGTTCCGCCCTGACGGCGGCTCACTTTTGAACAGCGCAAAAGTAAGCAAAACGCTCTTGCCCCACCACTCGGCACCTCGCTTAGGCTCGGTGTGCCCGAACGCAGGCTTGAATCCGTGGGCCGCCGCCACGCGCCATCCATGGCGCGGGGCGGCTAACCCGGCGTCCTGCCGGGTTACCCACGAATTCAAGCCTGCGTTCGGCCAGCGTGGTTTAACGGGGCGCCTAAGATCAAAAGCAGATCAAGAGCGGCTCGCTTCGCATCGTGGTTACCGTTGATCGTTACAGAGTTATGCACTGACTGTCGGATCGTCACGGCAGCAAGCTCTCTAGCCAAAATGTGTTTCTTCAGGGCCGATAGAGGTGCGCATGCCCTGCGCGGTACAGCGACGACTCACTGAAACTGTCACTGGCCAACACCCGGCCCACCACGATCAATGCCGTACGCCGAAACCCCTTGGCCGCAACTTTCTGGGCAATGTCACTCAGCGTACCGACCACCCACTCCTGATCCGGCCAGGTCGCCCTGTGCACCACGGCAATCGGGCAGTCCGCGCCATAGTGCGGCAGCAGTTCGGCGACGATCTTTTCCAGGTGATTGACCCCCAGATGAATTGCCATGGTGGTGCCATGCCGCGCCAGGCTGTCGAAGTCTTCACCGGGGGGCATGCTGGTTTTATCGGCGTAACGGGTCAGGATCACGCTTTGGGCGATGTCCGGCAGGGTCAGTTCGGTCTCCAGCAAGGCCGCGCACGCCGCGACAGCCGTCACTCCTGGAATGATCTGGAACGGGATGCCCAGCTCACGCAAATGGCGGATTTGTTCGCCAATCGCCCCATACAAGCTGGGGTCGCCGGAGTGCACCCGCGCCACATCCTGGCCTTGGGCATCGGCCGTCTTGATCAGCTCGATGATCTGTTCCAGGTGCAGTTCGGCGCTGTTGACCACCTGGAGCGCCTGGTGACCTTCCAGTACGGCGGCGGGCACCAGCGAGCCGGCGTAGATGATCACCGGGCAACTGCGGATCAGCCGCTGGCCCTTGACGGTGATCAATTCCGGGTCGCCGGGGCCGGCGCCGATAAAGTAGACGGTCATGGAGAAGTCCTGTTGAAAAACGGGCGAGCATGAAGATTGCTCATGATCGAGAACGGCAATTATCGGGGTTTTAACCTGCGCAGGCCAATGCAAGGGTGGCCTGTGCGCTTTTCTGGCGGGTGATCAGCAGGCGCGCGGGGCCATTGGACAGGTGCTCGGCCAGGGCCAGGGCGGCGCTTTCGGCCACCCCGTAACAGCCGGTATGGGCAAAGGCCAGCGCTGAGCGATGGCTCAGCCGATGCTCATAGTCCACCAGTTGTTCGGCACTCAAGCACTGCAAGGGCAGGTTCAACCGCTGGGCCAGCGCCAGCAGCCCAGGCTCATCGCGTTTGCGGTCAATGCTTGCCAACGCGGTCACGCGTGAGCGCTCAATGCCGGCCTCGGCCAGAGCGCTGTCCAGCAGTGCCAGCAGGCTGTGAACCTCACAGCCGCGCTGGCAGCCAAGCCCGACAACCAGAATCATGCCGAGTATTGGTCGTCGCGATTGCGGCGAAACAACCAGGCGCTGATCAGGCCCAGGGCCAGCCAGAAGGCCACGTTGGTCAATTGCGAGGCGATCTTGAACTGCGCTTCGAGCGCCTCCGGGGCCAGCATCGAATGCACTTGCGGTTGCGGCGCGCCGATAAAGTGGGGTACGGCAAGGATCGCCAGCCCAAGGCCTTTCAACAGCCAATTGCGGCCGAATACGATCAGCGCCAGGCCGGCGGCGGTGGAGGCGGCGGTGCCGATCCACCAGGTCTGGCGCAGCGTCAGGTCAGCGGCGGCAGTGCCGGGCAGTTCCGGGGGCAGGCCCAGGGTGGGCGCCAGTACAAAGGTCGCGTAGCCGGCCAGGCCCCAGAGCAGTCCTTGGGCGGTGCGGGTCGGCGCGCGCAGCGTGTAGAGGCCGGCGAGCATCAGTGCAAATCCCACCGCCACTACCAGGTTGCCGCCGGTGGTGGACAGCACGCGCTGCCAGCCATCTTCGGGCTCCCAGGCTTGGGCATCGTGGCTGTGGGCTGCGGCGCCAGCGGAGTGCTCATGCACCACTTCGGTGGCTGGTGGGGCTTTTTCGAAGCTTTCTGCCTGCAGAATCAGCGGGGCGACCCAGAAGCTTTGCAACAGAGTCAGCAGCAAGGCCGCCAACAGCCCAGTGAACCCTGCGGTTTGCGCAATACGCTTGATCATGTCGGCAGCTCTCAATGGCACGGGAACGCGGCGCTGTGGCGGGTATCGTGGGCGGCGTTGTGCACCGCCTCGATATGCGAGAACCCGGCGAAATACACCAAACACGCGCCGAGTATCGACGCACCGATGGCGGCGGTCAGGCGTTGGCTGAGGGTGGCGGTGCTGCTGGCGGAGTGCGAAGTGCTGCTGATGATCGACATGGCGCGTCCCTTTGAAGTGTCAGGGTGAAACGAGCGCATGAAAACCCCACGCGCCAGGCACGCAGGGTTCGAACAGCGCCCGCCCACCGCGGGTTTGTTATCTGATTTTTTCGGGCCGGTCTCCGGGCTTGCGAGGGGCGGCTCATCAAAGAGTCCTCCTGAAAGCGTCGCCTTCCCATGCAAACGCACAGTGGCCATGACGCTTCGCTCGCTTACCGTTGCGGGGGCAGCACCGGACTGGTCATAGGACTATGACGCACCGGTTTCCCGTTTCACCCTGTGAAGGGCACCCGAAACAAGAGGTGTAGGAGAGCATGGGCCGGGGACGGTAGTCAAATGCTGCAAGCCCCTGTAGCCTTGCACCCTCGAGGTTCTTCGGCCCAGGCCGAAGCTAAGAAGGGAACGCGGTTCAAGCCGCGGCTGCCCCCGCAACTGTGAAGGGTTCAGTTGACTGCCACGCCACTGCCGATAGGGCGGGAAGGCGCAGTCAGCGTTGGTCGCAAGACCTGCACACCCCAAGCCAGGAGACCTGCCTCGCGACTGATTTTCCACTTCAACCGGGCGGGGTGATCCGGTGACGAAATCCGCTGCTGCGCGCCGCCGCAGGGCCTGTCGTCCCGTATGCCCGCCCCAAAGGGCATCCGATGAAAACACTGGCCAAACTTCCCGTCACCATCGTTACCGGCTTCCTTGGCTCGGGCAAAACCACGCTGTTGCGCCATATGCTCGACAACGCCCAGGGCCGTCGCATTGCGGTGATCGTCAACGAGTTCGGCGAGCTGGGCATTGACGGTGAAATCCTCAAGCAGTGTTCTATCGGTTGCACCGAAGAAGAGGCCAATGGCCGCGTCTACGAGCTGGCCAACGGTTGCCTGTGCTGCACCGTGCAGGAAGAGTTCTTCCCGGTGATGCGTGAACTGGTCGCCCGTCGCGGTGACTTGGACCATATCCTCATCGAAACCTCGGGCCTGGCGCTGCCCAAGCCGTTGGTGCAAGCCTTCCAGTGGCCGGAAATCCGCAGCGCCTGCACCGTTGACGCGGTGATCACCGTGGTCGACAGCCCAGCCGTGGCCGCCGGCACCTTTGCCGCCTTCCCGGACCAGGTCGACGCCCAGCGCAAACTTGACCCCAACCTGGACCACGAATCGCCGTTGCACGAGCTGTTCGCCGATCAGTTGGCCAGCGCCGACCTGGTGATTCTCAACAAAACCGACCTGATCAGCGCCGAAGACCTGGCCCGTGTGCGCCTGGAAGTCGCCGAAGAACTGCCGCCCGCGGTGAAGATCATCGAAGCCAGCAGCGGTCGCCTGCCCCTGGACGTGCTGATCGGCCTGGGCGCCGGTTCCGAGGAGCATATCGACGGGCGTCACAGCCATCACGACCATCACCACGAAGGTGAAGACGACCACGATCACGATGCCTTCGACTCCATCTCCATCGACTTGCCCCAAGCTGATGAGGCGCTGCTGCTCGACGCCCTGACCCAATTGGTGGTGCAGCATGGCATCCTGCGTGTGAAAGGGTTCGCCGCGATCCCCAACAAACCGATGCGCCTGCTGATCCAGGGCGTGGGCACGCGCTTTGACAAGCACTTCGACCGTGCCTGGGGCGCTGACGAAGCACGCACCACGCGCCTGGTACTGATCGGCCAGGAACTGGACGCCGCCGGCCTTGAAGCGCAATTGCGCGCTGCCCTCAGCGTTTAACCATGCACCTGCTCAGGACCCAACCCGGTGGTTTCGTCGCGGACGACAATATTGCCGACCTTGGCCAGACCCCCGCTGAACTGGTGATCCTGTGCAGCGGCGATTCCAGCCTGGCGCTGCTCGCCGAAGCCGCCCAGCAATTGCCCGAGGATTACCCCAGCCTGCGCCTGGCCAACCCGATGCAGGTGCAGAACCATGCCTCGGTCGACCTGTACGTCGACGAGGTATTGCGCCACGCCAAGGTCATCCTGCTGTCATTGCACGGCGGCATCGGCTATTGGCGCTACGGTATCGAGCGCCTGGTGGAGTTGGCCGAACGCGGCGTCACCCTGATCCTGGTGCCGGGTGACGACCGCCCAGACCCGGAACTCAGCGGCCTGAGCACCGTTGCGGCCGAACACCGCGAGCGCCTGTGGCACTTCCTGCGCCAAGGGGGCCTGGGCAATGCCCTGGATTTTTATCACTGCCTGGCCAGTGCTCACCTGGGTCGCGACTATGCCTGGGCCGAGCCGCAAGCGCTGCCGCGCACGGCGATCTATCACCCGCACACCGCCAATGCCCGTCTCAATGACTGGCAGGCCGATTGGCACGCCGATTGGCCCGTGGCTGCGGTGCTGTTCTACCGCTCCCATTTGCAGGCGGCCAATACCGGTTTTATCGATGTGTTCTGCCAGCGCTTACAAGCGGCGGGCTTCAACCCATTGCCGATTGCGGTGGCCAGTTTGAAAGAGCCCGGCTGCCTCACGGTGGTCGAGGACCTGCTGGATGATGTGCAAGCCGCGGTAATTCTGAACACCACCGGCTTTGCCCAATCGAGCCCGGAAGCGCCACATTTGCGCCCGTTTCGCCGCAATATTCCGGTGATCCAGGCGATCTGCGCCCAGGACAACCAACCCGGCTGGCAGGCCAGCGAACAAGGCCTGGGGCCCCGCGACCTGGCGATGCATATAGCCTTGCCGGAGCTGGACGGGCGCATCATCAGCCGGCCGATCAGTTTCAAGGACCTGGCGTGGCGCAGCGAGCGCAGCCAGTCGGACGTGGTGTGCTATCGCGCAGCGCCCGAGCGCATGGATTTTGTCGCTGAGCTGGCACGCCGCTGGGTCGAGTTGGCGCGGGTGCCCAATGCCCAGAAACGGATTGCGTTGATCCTGGCCAACTACCCGACCCGCGACGGTCGCATCGGCAACGGCGTGGGCCTGGACACCCCGGCGGCGGCGCTGAATATCCTGCGCGCCTTGCAAGCCGAAGGCTATCCGGTGGCGGATGTGCTGCCCGACAGCGGCACTGCGCTGATCCATGAACTGCTCGGCGGCGTCACCAACGACCTCGACAGCCTCGACCTGCGCCCCTGCCATCAAAGCCTGGGCCTTGTGGAATACCAGGCGATGTTCGATCGCTTGCCGGCGTCCAATCGCCAGGCTGTGCTGGAGCGTTGGGGCGCCCCGCAAAACGATCCGATGTGCCGCGATGGCCGCATGATGATCGCCGGCCTGCGCCTGGGCCTGACCTTCGTCGGCATCCAGCCGGCCCGGGGTTACCAGGTAGATGCCAGCGCCGTGTACCACGACCCGGACCTGGTACCGCCCCATGGCTACCTGGCGTTCTATTTCTGGCTACGCGATACCTACGGCGCCCACGGCGTGATCCATGTGGGCAAGCACGGCAACCTGGAATGGCTGCCTGGTAAAGGCGTGGGCCTGTCGGAGCACTGCTGGCCGGATGCACTGCTGGGGCCGCTGCCGAATATCTACCCGTTTATCGTCAACGACCCGGGTGAGGGCGCTCAGGCCAAGCGGCGCACCCAGGCGGTGATCATCGACCACCTGATGCCACCGCTGACCCGCGCCGAAACCTACGGCCCGCTGCGTGACCTTGAGTTGCTGGCCGATGAGTATTACGAAGCGCAATTGCTCGACCCGCGCCGTGCCCAGGAGCTGCAAAAAGACATCCTCAAGCTGGTGCGCGAAACCCGTATCGACCAGGAGTTGGAATTGGGCAGTGAGGCGGACGCGGCGGTGTGGCTGCCGCGCCTGGATACCTACCTGTGCGACTTGAAGGAATCGCAGATCCGCGACGGCCTGCATATCTTTGGCGAGTCGCCCGAGGGCCGCTTGCGTATCGACACCTTGCTGGCGCTGCTGCGCATTCCCCGGGGCGATGGCCGGGGCCCGCAGTCGAGCCTGTTGCGGGTGTTGGCCAAGGCATTCGAGCTGGGGTTTGATCCGCTCGATTGCGCATTGGCCGAGCCCTGGACGGGGCGGCGCCCGTTGGTGTTGCAGAAGATTGACGATCAGCTGTGGCGCACCGCCGGGGATACCCGTGAACGTCTGGAGTTGTACGCAGCGCGCTTGATCGAGCAGGCATTGGAAGGGCCCATCGAGCAGTTGGAAGAGCCCGGCTGGCACGAGGTGAAGTCGGTGATCGAAAGCCTGCGCATTGTCGTCGCGCCACGCCTGGATGCCTGCGGCCCCGCAGAGATGCGTGGTTTGCTCGATGCCTTGAGTGGGCGCTTTGTCCCGGCGGGGCCCAGTGGCGCGCCGAGTCGCGGGCGGCTCGATGTGCTGCCGACGGGGCGTAACTTCTTTACCGTGGACGTGCGCAACCTGCCAACCACCACGGCCTGGCGCATCGGGTTCCAGTCGGCCAACCTGATTCTTGAGCGGCACCTGCAAGACCATGGCGACCACCTGCGTCAGCTCGGCCTGTCGGTGTGGGGCACTGCCACGATGCGCACTGGCGGTGACGATATTGCCCAGGCCATGGCGCTGATGGGCGTGCGCCCGGTATGGGCCACCGGCAGCCAGCGGGTGGACGATTTCGAGATCCTGCCAATCAGCTTATTGGACCGCCCGCGTGTGGATGTGACCCTGCGCGTGTCCGGGTTCTTTCGCGATGCGTTTGCCAACCTGATCCGCCTGTTCGATGCGGCGGTGCAGGCGGTAGCGGCCCTGGATGAACCCGACGACATGAACCCGCTGGCCGCCAAGGTGCGCAGCGAACACCAAGCGCTGCTTGAGTCGGGCCTGGATGAAGCAGCAGCGGCCAAGCAGGCCGGCTGGCGCATCTTTGGCGCCAAGCCGGGCGCCTATGGCGCAGGCGTGCAGGGCGCGATTGACGGGCGCCTGTGGCAGAGCCGCGAGGACTTGGCCGAGGTCTACCTGAACTGGGGTGGCTACGCCTACGGTGGCTCCGATGAAGGCACCGCAGCCCGCGAGCAATTTGCCCAGCGTTTGAGCCAGGTGCAGGCGGTGTTGCAGAACCAGGACAATCGCGAGCACGATTTGCTCGACTCCAACGACTACTACCAGTTCCAGGGCGGCATGCTGGCCGCCGTGGAAACCCTGAGCGGTGACAAGGCCGCCAGCTACCATGGCGACCACAGCCAGCCGGACTTGCCGAAAATCCGCACCTTGAAGGAAGAGCTCAACCGGGTGATCCGTTCCCGCGCGGCCAACCCCAAGTGGATCGAAGGCGTGAAGCGCCATGGCTATAAAGGCGCGTTTGAAATGGCCGCGACCGTGGACAACCTGTTCGCCTTCGACGCCACCACCGCGCTGATTGACGATCACCAATATGCCTTGCTCGCCGATGCCTACCTGCTGGACCCCGACACCCGTGCCTTTGTGCAACAGCACAACCCCGATGCCCTGCGCGACATGACCGAGCGCATGCTCGAAGCTCAACAACGTGGCTTGTGGCAGGCACCGGGGGCGTACCGCGAAGCCTTGGAAAACCTGTTGCTGGACATAGAAGAAGACAGCTGATGACTGATACTCCCCATTTCCCGCTGTCCGCCGTGGTCGGCGCCGATGACTTGAAGCTGGCGCTGTGCCTGGCCGCCATCGACCCGAAGATCGGCGGCGTGCTGATCGAAGGGCCACGGGGCATGGCCAAGTCCACTCTGGCCCGTGGGCTGGCGGACCTGCTGGCCAGCGGGCAATTTGTCACCTTGCCCCTGGGCGCGACCGAAGAGCGCCTGGTCGGCACCTTGGACCTGGACGCCGCACTGGGCGAGGGCCGCGCGCAATTTTCCCCTGGCGTGTTGGCCAAGGCCGACGGCGGCGTGTTGTACGTGGATGAAGTCAACCTGCTGGCGGACCACTTGGTGGATCTGCTGTTGGACGTGGCGGCCAGCGGCACCAACCTGATCGAACGCGACGGGATTTCCCATCGCCATGCGGCGCGCTTTGTATTGATCGGCACCATGAACCCGGAGGAGGGCGAGCTGCGCCCGCAGTTGCTCGACCGCTTCGGCTTCAACGTGGCCTTGAGCGGGCAGACCTTGCCCGCCGAGCGTGGGCAAATCATCCGGCGTCGCCTGGATTTCGACACCGACCCAGCTGCGTTCTGCGCGCAGTGGGCGCCAGCCCAAGCCGCCTTGCGCGAACGTTGCACCCACGCGCGGGCACGGCTCGACAGCATCGCCCTGGATGACCAGGCGCTGGCCCGCATCACCGAGCGCTGCTTTGCCGCAGGGGTCGACGGCTTGCGCGCCGATTTGGTCTGGTTGCGTGGCGCCCGTGCCCACGCGGCGTGGCGTGGTGCGGCCGCTATCGAGCAGGAAGATATCGATGCGGTGGCAGAGTTTGCCTTGCGCCATCGTCGTCAGCAACAGACTCCGCCAGGCGCGCCGCCCCAGCCGAATGACGGGCCGTCATCGCAACCCTCTGACACCTCGCCCGGCCAAGGCCAGTGGGGCGATATGTCTGCACCCGCCCTGCCTACGGGCGCCCGCCGCGATGTACCCACCTGGCCAAAAAAGCCCTAGGCATCCGCCCCCGATCTGACGCGGGGGCGGATGCCCGGCCCCAGGCGGGGCGATTGAACACCGGCCGGCAGGGCAAGGCCCGCAGCGCACAGCGCGGGGCGATCAATTGGCCGGGCACGTTGCTCGGTGGGCGACCGCAATGCCGTGCTGACCTGCTGTTTCATCTGCGTAGCCGGTCAGCCCCTGAGCTGTGGCTGGTGATTGTCGATGCCTCGGCGTCCACGCGGCGCCATCGGGCGTTGACCGACGCCAAGGGGTTGTTGGCTCAGTTGTTTGACGATGCTTATCAGCAACGGGCGCGCATGGCGTTGCTCACGGCTAGCGGGCAGTCACCGAAGTGGCAAGTGCAAGGCTTGAAGGCGGCCAAAGGCTTGGCCGATTGGTTGGAGCAGTTGGGGGCGGGCGGCGGGACGCCGTTGCTGGCTGCGCTGACCGAGGCGGGGCATTGGTTGGCGGCACGGCGTAAGCGTTATCCCGCCGAGCAGCAGAAGTTGCTGGTGGTGACCGATGGGCGACTGAAGGCGATGGGCGCGCTGCCGCGGTTGGAGTGCCCAGGTATGTTGATTGATATCGAGCGTGGGCCGATCAGGTTGGGGCGGGCTGAGGGATTGGCGGTGGGGTTGCAGTTGGAGTATCAGCATATCGATGATGTGTAGTGCCAGGGAGGGCGCATTCGCGAGCAAGCCCGCTCCCACATTTGTCCGCATTCCAACGGATGTACTGGGTCGAATGTGGGAGCGGGCTTGCTCGCGAAGAGGCCCTCAAACACACCACACCAGTATCAGCCTGTCCCCGGCACATTCGGCCAAAGATCGGCCACCAGAAACAACCGCTCGGCTTCTTCCCACTCCTCACCGTTGGGCACCATGCGCACCAGCAACTGCGCCGGGGCCATTGGGTCCAGGTCTGCCAGCCAACCTTGCATCTGCACCTCACTCCACACTTCATCCGCCGGGTAATGCGCCGGCGCCAGCCAGGCATGCCGGGGCAGGGGTTGCCAGCGGCCCGCTGGGCGAGTGCTGACAAAGTCCGCCCAATCGCGCTGATGCAACCAGCGCCCACGCAGGTGCTGCGGGTGAGCGCCGAGCGGGGATTGCGCCGCGCCAGGCCAGGGGTAGAGCAGGTAGCCGCCGAGCCACAAATGCGCATCGAACTGTTGGATATCCAACGCCGCCAAGGCCTCGCGGCTTTCTGCCCGCGCGGAGATCGGCAATTGATGCTGGGCCAGGTGCGCCAGTTTGCGGTCCAGCCGGTCATGACAGCCAGGCCCCAGCCATTGCGCAGTGTCCTGGCCATTGCCGTCCTGCGGGCCCAGGTAGAGTTTGATCGCCAGCTCCAGGTGATGCACGCCATCGCGGTCGCGCAGCAGCATGTCCAGCTCGCCCAGGGTATGCCCGGCACGGCGGATCGGCAGGTTGGCGGCCAGCAACTCCACGCCCGGCGCATGCTGCACCGCGAATTGCCATAAGCGTTCGTAATACAGGCCCAGGCGCCGGGTGCGTGACAGGCTCAGCCACTGCTGCAACGCGCTGCTGTCCTGGTCCAACTGGCGCAGCCAGGCTTCGAGCTGATGAGGGGCCTGCACCCAGTCACTGCCGGCCAGCGGGTGGCGCTGGGGCCAAGGCGTCTGCGCCAGCATCGGTGGCGCGAGCATCACCCACGCCAGGTCGCGCACCTCGGGGTGGCGCAATTGGCGGGGCAGGGTGTGCAAGTCGGGGAATGGCGTCATGCTCCGAGCATAGCCTTTTCAGCGCGCGCAAGGTGCCTGAGAACCATTGTCATCAAGGCCTGGCGGCGACAAAGGATTTTGCCTGAGGCGGCCTTTCGCCCATAATCGCTCTTTTTGCCTCACCCCAGATCCCGCAGGAGCCCCATGGAGCACTTTCGCAATATCGGCATTATCGGTCGCCTGGGCAGTACCCAGGTGTTGGACACCGTCCGCCGGCTGAAGAAGTTTCTGCTCGAGCGCCACCTGCATGTGATCCTCGAAGACACCATCGCTGAAATCCTCCCCGGCCACGGCCTGCAAACTTCGTCGCGCAAGATGCTCGGCGAGGTGTGCGACATGGTCATCGTGGTCGGTGGCGATGGCAGCCTGCTCGGCGCCGCCCGAGCGCTGGCGCGGCATAACGTGCCAGTGCTGGGGATCAACCGCGGCAGCCTGGGGTTCCTCACTGACATCCGCCCCGATGAGCTGGAAGTCGAAGTGGCGAAGGTGCTCGACGGCCATTACCTGGTGGAGAACCGCTTCCTGTTGCAAGCCGAAGTGCGCCGCCACGGCGAGGCGATCGGCCAGGGCGATGCCCTCAACGATGTGGTGCTGCACCCCGGTAAGTCCACGCGCATGATCGAGTTCGAGCTGTACATCGACGGCCAGTTCGTGTGCAGCCAGAAGGCCGACGGCCTGATCGTCGCCACGCCCACAGGTTCCACCGCCTACGCGCTGTCGGCGGGCGGCCCGATCATGCACCCCAAGCTCGATGCCATTGTGATCGTGCCGATGTACCCCCATATGTTGTCCAGTCGGCCAATTGTGGTCGATGGCAACAGTGAGCTGAAAATCGTGGTGTCCAAAGACATGCAAATCTACCCGCAAGTCTCCTGCGACGGGCAGAACCATTTCACCTGCGCCCCCGGTGACACCATCACCGTGAGCAAGAAGGCACAGAAGTTGCGCTTGATCCACCCGCTGGATCACAACTACTACGAAGTGTGCCGCACCAAGTTGGGCTGGGGCAGCCGCTTGGGAGGTGGAGGCGACTGATGCTCGATCCCGCGCGTAGCTACGACCTGATTGGTGACGTGCACGGTTGCGCTCATACCCTTGAGCACTTGCTCGACCAATTGGGTTACCACAAGCAGGGCGGCACCTGGCGCCATCCGTCACGCATGGCCGTGTTCCTGGGCGATATCATCGACCGTGGCCCACGCATCCGCGAGGCGCTGCATATCGTCCATGACATGACCGAGGCCGGCCAGGCGCTGTGCATCATGGGCAACCACGAGTTCAATGCGCTGGGCTGGACCACGCCGGCCCCTCCGGGCAGCGGCAAGCAGTTTGTGCGTGAGCACAACCCGCGCCACGCCCGCTTGATCCACGAGACCCTGACCCAGTTCGAACACCACCCGGCCGATTGGCACGACTTCCTCGGCTGGTTCTACGACATGCCGCTGTTTGTCGACGCCGGGCGCTTTCGCGTGGTGCACGCGTGCTGGGACGACAGTTTTATTCAGCCGCTGCGCGCGACGTTCCCGGATGGCTGCATCGACCCGCACTTCCTGCAAGCCGCTGCCGTACCGGGCAGTTTCGCCTGCAACGCGTTCGATCGCTTGTTGCGCGGTACCGATATGCGCCTGCCCGACGGCCTGACGTTGACCGGTGGCGATGGCCTGACACGTTCGTTCTTTCGCACCAAGTTCTGGGAAGACGACCCCAAGACCTACGGCGACATCGTGTTCCAGCCCGATGCTTTGCCGGAGCCGGTGGCACGCACGCCGCTATCGTCCACTGAAAAGAATTCCCTGCTGCGCTATGGCGTCGATGAACCGCTGTTGTTCGTCGGCCACTACTGGCGCAGCGGCAAACCCGCGCCGATCCGCCCAAACCTGGCCTGCCTGGACTACAGTGCCGTGCTCTACGGCAAGCTGGTGGCGTATCGACTGGACCAGGAAACCCAACTGGATCCGCGTAAATTCGTATGGGTCGACGTTGAGCGACCAGAGGCCATTCCATGAGTACCGTAGCTGTATTGCGCTTGCCCCTGAGCGTCGACCTGGGTGGCTTCGTCAAGTTGCTGCACCGCATGCAGGTGCCGCACCGCGTCAGCGAAGAGGCGGGTGAACAGGTGCTGTGGGTGCCCGAGGCCATCAGTGACGATGTGCGCGTGTTGTATCAGCGCTTCCCAGCAGGCGACCCGGACCAGCAACTGGACATTCCCGAGCAGGCGCCCGTTGCGCGGCCAGGTTTTGTTCAGCAGGTGCGCCACAGCCCGGTCACCGCTCTGGTGTTGTTGGCCAGTCTCATCGTCGCTGCCGTAACTCTGCTGGGTGAAAACCTGCAAGCCATGGCCTGGTTGACCTTCCTGCCGTTCCGGGTGCTGGGCGAGTACATCCAGTTCACGCCGCTGGCCTACACCCTGGCCTCGGGGCAGTGGTGGCGCCTGGTGACGCCGATGCTGATCCACTTCGGCATCCTGCATCTGGCGATGAACGGCATGTGGTACTGGGAGCTGGGTCGGCGCATTGAAGCGCGCCAGGGCAGCATCAACCTGCTGGGCCTGACCCTGTTGTTCAGCCTGGTCTCCAACTACGCGCAATACGCCTACGGCGGCCCCGGCTTGTTTGGCGGCTTGTCCGGCGTGTTGTATGGCCTGCTCGGGCATTGCTGGATCTTTCAATTATTGTCGCCCAACCCGGCCTATCGCCTGCCCCGTGGGGTGCTGGTGATGATGCTGGTGTGGTTGCTGCTCTGCCTGTCGGGGCTGGTCTCGATGATCGGTTTCGGCGAAATCGCCAACGCGGCCCATGTGGGCGGCTTGGTCATCGGTTGCTTGACGGGTTTGCTCGGCGGTTTGTACAACCGTCGCAAAGCGTCTCTTTGATAAGGAAGAGCCTTATGTCCTCTTTTGCTGAAATGATCGAAAACATCACCCCGGACATCTACGAGAGCCTCAAGCTCGCGGTAGAGATCGGCAAATGGTCCGATGGCCGCAAGCTCACCGCCGAGCAGCGCGAGCTGTCGTTGCAAGCGGTGATCGCCTGGGAAATCCAGAACCTGCCCGAAGACCAGCGCACCGGCTATATGGGCCCGCAGGAATGCGCGTCGAAATCGGCACCGGTACCCAACATCCTGTTCAAGTCGGATGCGATCCATTGATTGAAATTGGTCGCGGTGCAGTCAGCAAAATGTCGGCGCAACTCGGTGAGCCGACCGTTCAATACGCCTTTCGCTTAGGAAACACCGAGGTGCCGGTCAATCCGCTGATCGGCACCCATGTACGCCTGGAATACCTGGGCGCGATTCATTGCAGCCATTGCGGGCGCAAGACCAAGACCAGCTTCAGCCAGGGCTATTGCTACCCGTGCATGACCAAGCTGGCCCAGTGTGACCTGTGCATCATGAGCCCCGAGCGTTGCCATTACGACGCCGGCACCTGCCGCGATCCGGGCTGGGGCGAGACATTCTGTATGACCGACCACGTGGTGTACCTGGCCAACTCGTCGGGGATCAAGGTCGGCATTACGCGGGCTACGCAGTTGCCCACCCGTTGGCTGGACCAGGGCGCCAGCCAGGCGCTGCCGATCATGCGCGTGGCGACGCGCCAGCAATCGGGCTTCGTCGAAGACCTGTTTCGCAGCCAGGTGGCCGACAAGACCAACTGGCGCGCTTTGCTCAAGGGCGATGCGCAATCGGTGGACCTCAAGCAGGTGCGTGACGAGCTGTTCGCCTCTTGCGCCGAGGGCTTGCTGGGTTTGCAGGAACGCTTTGGCCTGCAAGCCATCCAAACCATTGCCGACATCGAGCCGATTGAAATCCGCTACCCGGTCGAGCAGTATCCGACCAAGATCGTCAGCTTCAACCTGGACAAGAACCCGATTGCCGAAGGCACGCTGCTGGGGATCAAGGGCCAATACCTGATCTTCGACACCGGCGTCATCAACATTCGTAAATACACGGCCTACCAGCTCGCCGTGCATCAGTAGAAGGATCCCCAGCATGCGCACCGAACAACCGAAGATGATTTACCTGAAGGACTATCAGGCGCCGGACTACCTGATCGACGAGACGCACCTGACCTTCGAGTTGTTCGAGGACCACAGCCTGGTCCACGCGCAGCTGGTGATGCGCCGCAACCCCGAGCGTGGTACCGGCCTGCCACCGCTGGTGCTCGATGGCCAGCAGCTTGAGTTGCTGAGCGTCACCCTCGCGGATCAGGAACTGACCGCCGCCGATTACCAGCTGACCGACAGCCACCTGACCCTGCAGCCCCAGCGTGAAACCTTCACCCTGGACACCACGGTCAAGATCCACCCGGAAACCAACACCGCCCTGGAAGGCTTGTACAAATCCAGCGGTATGTTCTGCACCCAGTGCGAGGCCGAAGGTTTCCGCAAGATCACCTATTACCTCGACCGCCCGGATGTGATGAGCGTGTTCACCACCACGGTGATCGCCGAGCAGCACAGCTACCCGGTGCTGTTGTCCAACGGCAACCCGATCGCCAGCGGCCCTGGTGAAGACGGCCGGCACTGGGCGACCTGGGAAGATCCGTTCAAGAAGCCGGCGTACCTGTTTGCGTTGGTGGCCGGTGACCTGTGGTGCGTCGAAGACAGCTTCACCACCATGACCAACCGCGAAGTCGCGCTGCGCATCTACGTCGAGCCGGAAAATATCGACAAGTGCCAGCACGCCATGACCAGCCTGAAAAAATCCATGCGCTGGGACGAAGAGACCTACGGCCGCGAGTACGACCTGGACATCTTCATGATCGTCGCGGTCAACGACTTCAACATGGGCGCCATGGAAAACAAGGGCCTCAACATCTTCAACTCCAGCGCCGTGCTGGCCCGCGCCGAAACCGCCACCGATGCCGCTCACCAGCGCGTCGAGGCCATCGTTGCCCACGAATACTTCCACAACTGGTCGGGCAACCGCGTGACCTGCCGCGACTGGTTCCAGCTGTCGCTCAAGGAAGGCTTCACCGTGTTCCGTGACTCGGGCTTCTCGGCCGACATGAACTCGGCCACGGTCAAGCGCATCCAGGACGTGGCGTACCTGCGTACCCATCAGTTCGCTGAAGATGCCGGCCCCATGGCCCACGCCGTGCGCCCGGACAGCTTTATCGAGATCTCCAACTTCTACACCCTGACCGTGTATGAAAAGGGCTCGGAAGTGGTCGGCATGATCCACACCTTGCTCGGCGCCGAGGGCTTTCGCAAAGGCAGCGACCTGTATTTCGAACGCCATGACGGCCAGGCCGTGACCTGCGACGATTTCATCAAGGCCATGGAAGACGCCAATGGTGCCGACCTCAGCCAGTTCAAGCGCTGGTACAGCCAGGCCGGCACCCCACGTCTGGCGGTGAGCGAAGCCTACGATGCGGCGGCCAAGACCTACAGCCTGACCTTCCGCCAGAGCTGCCCGCCGACCCCGGACAAGGTCGAGAAACTGCCCTTCGTGATCCCGGTGGAGCTGGGCTTGCTGGACGGGCAGGGCGCCGGTATCGCTTTGCGCCTGGCCGGTGAAGCGACGGCAGGAGGCACCTCAAGGGTGATCTCGGTAACCGAAGCGGAGCAGACGTTTACTTTTGTCGACATTGCTGAAAAACCCTTGCCTTCGTTGCTGCGGGGTTTCTCGGCGCCGGTGAAGCTCAGCTTCCCCTACAGCCGCGATCAACTGATGTTCCTGATGCAGCACGACAGCGACGGTTTCAACCGCTGGGATGCTGGCCAGCAGTTGGCCGTGCAGGTATTGCAAGAACTGATCGGCCAGCACCAGGCCGGCCAGCCGCTCAAGCTCGACCAACGCCTGATCGACGCGCTGCGCACGGTGTTGAGCGATGAAAGCCTGGACCAGGCCATGGTCGCCGAAATGCTCTCGCTGCCGAGTGAAGCCTACCTCACGGAAATCAGCGAAGTGGCGGATGTGGACGCCATCCACGCTGCCCGCGAGTTTGCCCGCAAGCAACTGGCCGACAACCTGTTCGAAGGGTTGTGGCTGCGCTATCAGGCCAACCGTGAGCTGTCTAAGCAAACGCCATATGTGGCAGAGGCCGAGCACTTCGCCCGGCGTGCCCTGCAGAATATCGCGCTGTCGTACTTGATGCTCAGTGGCAAGCCAGAAGTGTTGGCGGCCACCCTGGATCAGTTCGACACCAGCGATAACATGACCGAACGCCTGACGGCGTTGGCGGTGCTGGTGAACTCGCCGTTTGAAGCAGAGAAAGCCCAGGCCTTGGCCGTGTTTGCCGAGAACTTCAAGGACAACCCGCTGGTCATGGACCAATGGTTCAGCGTCCAGGCCGGCAGCACCTTGCCGGGCGGGCTGGCGCGGGTCAAGGCGTTGATGGAGCACCCGGCGTTCACCATCAAGAACCCCAACAAGGTGCGCGCGCTGGTGGGCGCCTTTGCCGGGCAGAACCTGATCAACTTCCATGCGGCGGATGGCTCGGGTTACCGCTTCCTGGCGGACCTGGTGATCCAACTCAATACCTTGAACCCACAGATCGCCTCGCGCCAACTGGCGCCGTTGACCCGCTGGCGTAAATACGACAGCGCCCGGCAGGCGCTGATGAAAGCGGAGCTGGAACGCATCCTGGGCGCGGGTGAGCTGTCCAGCGATGTGTTTGAGGTGGTCAGCAAGAGCCTGGCGTAACCCTCACAGCCCTAACGCGATCCCCCTGTGGGAGCGGGCTTGCTCGCGAAAGCGGTGTGTCAGTCAATATTGATGTCGACTGACCCACCGCCTTCGCGAGCAAGCCTGCTCCCACAGGGGATCTGTGCCAGGCGCAGATTTTGTGGGTAGTACATGACCAATGTGGGAGCTGGCTTGCCTGCGAAAGCGGTGGTTCAGTTAAAGATTCAGTGACTGACACACCGCTTTCGCGGGCAAGCCCGCTCCCACAGGGGATCTGTGCTAGGCGCAGATTTTGTGGGTAGTACATGATTAATGTGGGAGCTGGCCTGCCTGCGAAAGCGGTGGTTCAGCTAAAGCTTCAGTGGCTGACACACCGCTTTCGCGGGCAAGCCCGCTCCCACAGGGGATCTGTGCCAGGCGCTGATTCTGTGGGCAATACATGATTAATGTGGGAGCTGGCTTGCCTGCGAAAGCGGTGGTTCAGTTAAAGATTCAGTGACTGACCCACCGCTTTCGCGAGCAAGCCCGCTCCCACAGGGGATCTGTGCCAGGCGCTGATTCTGTGGGCAATACATGATTAATGTGGGAGCTGGCTTGCCTGCGAAAGCGGTGGTTCAGTTAAAGATTCAGTGACTGACCCACCGCTTTCGCGAGCAAGCCCGCTCCCACAGGGGGATCTGTGCCAGGCGCAGATTTTGTGGGTAGTACATGACCAATGTGGGAGCTGGCTTGCCTGCGAAAGCGGTGGTTCAGTTAAAGCTTCAGTGGCTGACCCACCGCTTTCGCGAGCAAGCCCGCTCCCACAGGGGGATCTGTGCCAGGCGCAGATTTTGTGGGTAGTACATGACCAATGTGGGAGCTGGCTTGCCTGCGAAAGCGGTGGTTCAGTTAAAGATTCAGTGACTGACCCACCGTCTTCGCGAGCAAGCCCGCTCCCACAGTTAGGTCAGGGTGCGTCAGTTTGATAAGCGTCGTAGCCGCGGCGCGTACGCTCTATCTCTTCGACCAACCGGTCAATGCCCGCCAACCGCGCCCGGTTGTCATGATCCCAGGGATGAAACCCCGGCTTGAAGTAATGCAGCCACGGCCGGAACATCCGTGGAAACACGCCTTTGGGCCCATACAAGAATTTAACCATGCGCCACAGCCCCTTCAGCGTGCCACCCGAAGTGCGGTCGGCAATCAACAGGCGCACGTGAAAATCCAGCACCACCACCCAGAACAGCACGCTGGTGGTCAGCATGGTCCCAGTGCGCAGCAGGTAACGCGCAGGCCCTGGCTTGATCACTGTGTTCCACACATCGAACGCCACGGCTTTATGTTCGGTTTCTTCCAAGGCGTGCCAGTACCACATCTGCTGGTAACCCTTGAGTGAGTCGCCAAAGCGCGACGGGTCGCTCAGCAGGATTTCCGCGAGCATGGCGGTGTAGTGTTCCAGGGCGATGGTCACCGCCAGGTTGAACGACGGTGGCAGGTGTTTTTTCTGCAGGTCGAGGAAGAACTTCAGGCGTCGGTCGAGGGTGTGCGCCGGCAGGCCGGCGGCTTGCAGCAAGTCGTTATAGGCCACGTGCTCGCGGCTGTGCATGGCCTCCTGGCCGATAAACCCCTGGATCTCTTTTTTCAGTTCGGCATCGTCGATCTGCCCACGGTAGTGGCGCACGCTGTCCATGAAGAACAGCTCGCCCTGGGGAAACAGCAACGACAGGGCATTGAAGAAATGGCTGACCACAGGCCCTTGTTCGTGCCAGTTCTTGATGCGCTCGGCAGGCAAGGCAAAACGGATATCGCGACGGATCGGCAACATGCTGCGTGCTCCTGTTCAGAGTCGAGGCTCGTCGTTGGTTTCAAACACTGGCGTACGCGGCTTGGGCGCCATGCGTTTGCTGGCAAACACCACCAGCGCCTGATAGGCCGCCGGCAGGCAACGGGCGAGCAGGTCGAGGAAATAGGCATCGCGGCCAATCAGCACGCGGCGCTTGTTTTTGCGTACGCCTTGCAGGATCACGTTGGCGGCCTGGTCGGCGTCAGTGATGAAGAGCTTTTCGAAATCGGCGCGGGCTTGTTGCTCGCTGTGGATGAGAAAACCGGTCATGTTCGCGTCGATGCGGCTGCTGCGGCAGATGTCGGTACGAATGCCACCGGGGTGTACACAGGTGGCCGACACGCCGCAGCGTTGCAGGTCGAGTTCCTGGCGCAAGGCTTCGGTGAAGCCGCGCACGGCGAACTTGGTGGCGTTGTAGCCGCTCATGCCCGGCTGGGCGAACAGGCCGAACACGCTGGACGTATTGATGATATGCCCGTCGCCGCTGGCCTTGAGGTACGGCAGGAACGCCTTGGTGCCATGCACCACTCCCCAGAAGTTGATGCCGACGATCCATTCCAGGTCGGCGTAATCCACCCCTTCGACGGTGCTCGACAGCGCCACCCCGGCATTGTTGAACACCAGGTTGACCTGGCCGTGCTCAGCCGCACAACGCGCTGCCCACGCCTGCATGGCCTGGCGGTCGGAGACGTCCAGCACTTGGATGGTGACGGTGACGGGCGCCAAGGTCGAGGCGCGGATCAGCTCCTGGGTGTGTTCCAGGCCCTGGCTGTTTTTGTCTGCCAGCGCCAGGTGACACCCTTCCCGCGCCAGGGCCAGGGCCAGTGCGCGGCCCATGCCGGAAGCCGCGCCCGTGATCGCCGCGACGCGGCCGTTGAATGACTTCATGACAGGCTGCCTTCTGTGGTGGAGTGGGGCGTTGCAACCGCACGCGGGAGGACGGGCGCCGGCACCTGGCTGACGCTGTAGTCCTTGAGGGCAAAATGCCGGGTGACCTGCTTGAAGCGCCAGGTCGAGCCGGGCCACAGCGTGGTGTTCTTGCCGGTACGCGGGTCGAGGTACCAGCTCTGGCAGCCGCCGGTGTTCCAGATGGTGCGCTTGAGTTTGTCCTGCAACTGCTGGTTGTAGGCGTGCTCCACGGCAGGTTTGACCTCCACCGTGGTGATGCGCTGGCGCTGCATGTGTTTCAGGGCATCAAGGATGTACGCGACCTGGGCCTCAATCATCAGGATCATCGAGTTATGCCCCAGGCCAGTGTTGGGGCCGACGATCAGAAACAGGTTCGGGTAGCCCGGCACGGTGGTGCCTTTATAGGCATGGGCGCCATCGCGCCAGGCGTCCATCAGGTCGATGCCGTCACGGCCGATGATGCAGCCACGGGGCAACGGGTCGCTGGCCTGGAAACCTGTGCCGAAGATCAGGCAATCGGCGGGGTGCTTGATACCGTCGGCAGTGATCACGCCGTCGGCTTCGATGCGCAGCACGCTGTCGGTGACGACTTCGACATTGCTGCGCGAGAGTGCCGGGTAGTAATCGTTGGAGATCAGCACGCGCTTGCAGCCGATGGTGTAGTCCGGCGTCAGGGTTTTGCGCAGGGAAGGGCGGGCCACCTGTTTGCGCAGGTGACGCAGGGCGATTTTCTGCACCATTTTCATCAGGCGTGGATGCAGGGCAAAGCCCACCACGCGGCCTTCCAGTGCCCAGTAAAGTGCAGCGCGTGCCAGCTTCTGGGTGAACGGCAGGTGCTTGAACAGCCACCGTTCGACCGTTGAAATCGGCCGATCGGGTTTGGGCATGATCCACGGCGGCGTGCGCTGGAACAGGTCCAGGTGCGCTACCTGCGGGGCGATCTGCGGCACGAACTGGATGGCGCTGGCACCGGTGCCGATCACCGCCACGCGCTTGCCCTTCAAGGCGTACTCGTGATCCCACTGCTGGGAGTGGAAGCGCTTGCCCTTGAAACTGTCCAGCCCTGGGATATCTGGCATTGCCGGGCGTGACAAGCCCCCCATGCCCGACACCAGTACCCGTGCGCTGACGTGGCGGCCGTTAGTGAAGGTCAGTTGCCAGCGCTGTTGTTGTTCATCAAACAGCGCACGTTGCAAGCCCATGCCAAAGCGCAGGTAAGGCGCTAGCTCGAAGCGCTTGGCGCAGTCTTCCAGATAGGCACGAATCTCGGGTTGGGCCGCGAACTGTCGCGTCCAGTTCGGGTTGGGCGCAAAGGAAAACGAGTACACATGGGACTGCACGTCGCAGGCGCACCCTGGGTAGTGGTTGTCGCGCCACGTACCGCCGAGTGTCTCGGCCTGTTCGGCGATAAAGAAGTCGGTGAGCCCGGCCTCCTTGAGTTTGATCGCCATGCACAGGCCCGCGAACCCGGAGCCAATGATGGCGATGTCGATTGAGTCACTGGGGGCATTCATAGGGCTGCCTCGTCAATAAAGCGCTTGGGCATCGGATGTGCTCCTGTTCTTGTTTTGTCTTTTAGATAGAACACCATTGCAAAGGAAAATTGAATTATTTATTTTAAAAAAGATTTTAAATAATCTACCTGAAAAATTCGCCTACGCTAGGGCCTTGTTGCGCATGAGCGATTTGTCCGACGGACGAACGTGGTATGCATGAAGTCTAGGTCCAGGGTGTGGACGATGGCTGAGGCCAGGCTAATTCCGGTCGGGTCGCCAGCAGCAGGGAAGCAGAGGACCGAGCTATGGCTGTGGAGTGGGTTGTCGCTGCGGGTGTGCTGGTGGGCGCCAGCGCGGTGTTATGGGGCTTGAGTGCCTGGATGACGCGGCGCATTGAAGCGACCGTGCCGATCAACGGGCGCTTCGTCGAGGTGGATGGCGAGCGCTTTCATTATGTCGAAGAGGGCAAGGGCCCGCCGCTGGTGATGATTCACGGGCTGATGGGCAGTAGTCGCAACCTGACCTATGCCTTGTCCGGCCAGTTGCGTGAGCATTTTCGCGTCATCAGCCTCGACCGGCCGGGCTCAGGCTATTCCACCCGGCGCAGCGGCACGCCAGCAGACTTGCCGGCCCAGGCGCGACAAATCGCGGCCTTTATCAAGACGCTGGACCTGGACAAGCCGCTGGTGCTGGGGCACTCCCTGGGCGGCGCGATTGCCCTGGCGCTGGCCCTCGACCATCCCCATGCGGTGTCTGGGTTGGTGCTGGTTGCGCCCTTGACTCACCCCCAGCGCATGCTGCCGCTGGTGTTCCTGTCTCTGGCCGTGCGCCCGGCCTGGCTGCGGCGCTGGGTGGCCCACACCTTGACCCTGCCCATCGGCCTGCTGACCAAAGACTCAGTGGTGAAGGGCGTGTTCGCCCCGGACCCTGCGCCGCCAGACTTCGCCAGCCGTGGCGGCGGCTTGTTGGGCATGCGCCCCGACAACTTCTACGCCGCGTCCACCGAGATCAACCGGGTCAATGATCACCTGCCGGACATGGTCAAGCGCTACCCCCAACTGACCCTGCCCATCGGCCTGATCTACGGTGGGCAAGACAAGGTGCTCGACTTCCAGAAACACGGCCAAGCCCTGGCCAGCAAGGTGCCAGGGCTGAAAATGCAGGTGATCGAAGGCCGCGGGCATATGTTGCCGATCACCGCCTCCGAGCGCGTGGCGGCGCTGGTGGAGCAGGTGGCCAAGCGGGTTCGACCCAGTGAAAACGTCAGACCGTTACAGCCATCTGTAGCCTTGGCGAGCAAATAACGGTGCTACTCGACTGCGGTTCATTAGCGTTGACGCCTGCCCTGAATACCTGACCCAATGGCTGAAAAGAGACTGCTCGGTCACGGAAAAAAGGGCTGGAGAAACTAGTTGACGACCTAACGATTCCGCGCTATTTATTTAAAAAAATATTTCAATGTGTAATTTGAAATTATTTTTGAAATGCCTAAGAGCGAATAAAATAATGAAAAAAACGCCTTTTATCGCATGCATGATTTTTCGCAGCAGTCAGCGCATCGCTGTCGCATTGCCTACCGAATGTGTTCGGAGGCTGCCATGAACCAGACGCTGGCAGCTCCGCATGTCTGGGCCGACGGCAAACGCCACCTGTGGTGGCTCGGCATCATGCCGCTGGCCACTCCCTTACTCTCTGGCGCCCTTGCCATCACCACAGGCGTGCAACAACTGTGGTGGGTGGGCGTGCTGGTGATCTTCGGCTTGATCCCGCTGATTGACGGCCTGCTCGGCGAAGACGTCAGCAACCCGCCTGAATCTGCGGTCAGCCACCTTGAATCCCAACGCTACTACCGCTGGATCGTCTACACCGGCGTGCTGTTTGTGATTGCCTCGGTGATCATCACCGGTTGGCTCGCCGCAGGCGGCATCGACTGGATCATCAACGGCGGCCTGTTGCACGCCACGGCCACCCTGGAACCCTCAAGCTGGCTGGCCAAGACCGCCGCGTTCATCACCGCACGCACTGAACTTCACGGTGAAATCAGCTGGTTGACCTATGTGGGCATGGCCATGTCCACCGGTGCCGCCACCGGCATTGCCATCAACACCGCCCATGAGCTGGGGCACAAACCCAAGCCCCTGGAAGTGTTCCTGGCCAAGGTTACTCTGGCGCCGACCTTCTACGGGCACTTCTACACCGAACATAACCGTGGCCATCATGTACGGGTCGCCACCCCGGAAGATCCTGCCAGCTCGCGCCTCGGTGAAAGTTTCTGGGCATTCCTGCCGCGTTCGGTGTGGTTCAGCGCCGTGTCTGCCTGGAACCTGGAGCGCGAACGCCTGCGCAAACTCGGCCTGCCGGCGCTGCACTGGAAGAACGCCGTGCTCAGCGCCTGGATGTACAGCGTGGTGTTGTGGGGCGCGATGATTGCCTGGCTGGGGGCGGCGGTAATTCCGTTCTTGATTATCCAGGGCATCTACGGGTTCTCGTTGTTGGAAGTGGTGAACTACGTCGAACATTACGGTCTCAAGCGCCAGAAGTTGCCCAATGGCCGTTATGAACGCTGCTCGCCGCGTCACTCGTGGAACAGTAATCGCATTGTCACCAATATCTTTCTGTTCCAGTTGCAACGGCACTCCGATCACCATGCCAACCCCACGCGCAGTTATCAGTCGCTGCGTCATTTTGATGAGTCACCGCAACTTCCGTATGGCTACGCCAGCATGATTGTCTGGGCTTATGTGCCGTATTTGTGGCGGCGTCGAATGGACCATCGCGTACTGAATCACTATGCCGGCGATATCAACCTGACCAATCTTCAACCGTCAAAACGCTTGAAGTACCTGGAAAAGTACAGCGGTAGTGCCAAGCCGTTTTGAGATGAAGTAAGCCTTCAGGGTGTACTCGGGATCTGTGTATCGCGCAGGTTCTGATCGCCCGGAGTATTGAGTGCAAGCACCTGGTTTGACCCTACAACAATAATTTCAAGGGAAGGACGTACACCATGCAAAGTTCTGCCAAGTTCACCGCCCACATCTTCTTGGCGGCCATGGGCCTGATTGTGTATCACCAGGCCCAGGCTGCGCGTATCGAACCCGCGGGCAGTGCCTTCACTGCCCAGGGGCCTATCAGTTTTTCCAAAGGCAAGCTCATCAGTGCCGATTGCACCATCAAGGTGGCCGGCAAGGTTGCAGCCGATGGTTCGTCGGTGAATGTGGACAAGGTCGAGTTCGACGGTGGCCTCAAGTGCAGTCGCGTCGAAGCTATCAACTTGCCTTGGGTGTTAATCGCCAAAGACACAAAAAGTGGCTCCATGTCGAAGATCAGCGTGGATGTGCATGCCTTCGGCCTCGGCGGCAAGTGCGGGCCTTCGACGGCCGACGGTACTTGGGATAACGCCACTGGCAAGTTGGAAGCCAGCGATGTGGCGATTGGCGAAGACTGCAAGATCAAGACGGTGTCGATCAAGATGCCAACCAACTTCAAAGTTGTCGAATAACGCGTTCCGACTGTTGCAGCGGTAAATACATTGAAATTTGGCTGGAAAGGGAAGTTCTGCAGTTTCACCGTGACCTCTCGATCATGGCCATTACCCCTGGCGAAATGAATCGCCATAACATGTGAGGAAAAACAATGAAAAGCTTGAAAACTCTCGTGTCGCTCTCTGCCTTGGCTGTTTGCATGGGTGCTGCTTCCATGGCCAATGCCTACAGCATCACGCCGGTTAATTCGAACTTTACGGCGCCTGGCACTATTTCGGTGAAGTCACCGTCGTCCTATCAGGCCACCGTTAACTGCACCGCCAACTTTACCGGCAACGTCGACGCCACTGGGGTGGCCAAGATCACCGGGGTGACGGTGAGCGGTAGCGGCCTTTGCGCATTGCCAAAAATCACTGGGTTGCCATGGACATTGACCGCCACCGGCCCAGCGGCAGGTTCGGTCGCCAATGTCGGCTATACCATCGCCTCTTCGGTTCTGTACCCAGCCTCTAACTGTGGCCCATCGACCATCACCGTGGGCTACAGCGGTGGGGTGCTGACGGCGGCCAACCAAGGGCTCAGCGGCAGCTGCACCGTGGTGAGCTTGAGCGTGACCCCAAGCCCAACCTTCACCATCGTGCCTTGATGGCCGGTCGGAACACTGGGTTGATCACCTGCTGAAAGACTGGCGCCTTTACCGGGCGCCAGTTCAGGCAGTGCCGGGCAGCAAGACGAACGGGCGAGGCCGGTTCACAGGGATAACAAAAAGGAGTGCCGCATGAATAATAAGAAACAACACGTGCAGGTTTTGCTGGGGCTGGCGTTAATGGGAGGGGTAACCGCCTTCATCGCGCCTGCACAGGCTGGCGGTTTTTCAACCCCGACCTACGGCGCACCTGGTTGGGGCAGGGCGTTTGCCGGCGGCTCGTTGTTCAAGAACGACCCGAGCTCGGCTTACAACAACCCGGCCGCCATGGCGTTTGTCGAACACAATGTTGCGCAATTCACGGTCGACTATGCGCGCATCAAGATCAAGTACAAGGGCAGTGCCTCGGATTACGCCGGCAACCCGATTTCCAGTACGCCGTTGGACGAGAACGGTTTTCCCGATGGCGCCGCAACCGCTGTCAATAACAACGACGGTGGCCAGGGCGGCTTCACGGCCTGGCTGCCCACCGGCTTCATGGTAATGCCCTTGGGCGACCGGTTTGCCTTCGGCTTGAGCCAAGTGGTGCCACAGGGCATGCGCTCCACTTGGAATGAAGACTCCAAACTGCGCGACTTTGCCGTGGATACCAAAATCGAAACCGTCGGGCTGACGGGCTCGCTGTCGTTTAAAGTCAACGACCAGTTCTCCGTGGGGGGCGGCATGATCGTGCAGCACAGCAAGGGCTTCGTCAGCCAGAACGTCGACCTGTTGTCCGCTGCGGCAGTGTCGGACTCCGAGCTTGGCGGGATCAACTTCCCCTCAGACGTGGGCCATGCGCTGATGCGGGTCAAGGTCGACAATATTTCCACTGGCTGGTTTGCCGGCGTGGTGTGGAAGCCCACCGAGCGCGACACCTTGGGCCTGAACTACCACGCCAAGATCAAAAACAAGATGACGGGTAAGTACAACCTGTACGCCGATCAGTTTTCCTACAACCTCATGACTCAGCCCAGCCCATTCGGGGGCACCGGTACGTTGGTCAACACCGCCTACCCTGGCCTGGAATTGGCGCCCAACGGTGCGCATGCAAAGGTTCAACTGGATATTCCTGCCACGGCGGGCCTGGATTGGGTGCATCAGTTCAACGATCGCCTGACCCTGGGTGCCAGCGTCACCTGGACCGAATGGTCGTCGTTCAAGGACCTGACCCTCGACTCCGGCGACATGCGCATTGTCTCCATTCCCTACAACTACAAAAACACCTGGATGTACTCCCTGGGTGGTGACTACCGTGCGACCGATGAACTGACCTTGCGTGCCGGCGTGGCTATCGACCAGACGCCTACACGTAACTCCACCCGCGATCCACGCATCCCCGATGGTGATCGTACGTTCCTTTCGCTGGGGGCTGGCTACGATGTGAAGGCGGTCAAGGGCCTGAGCCTGGATGTGGCCTATTCCCATCAGTTCGTGCAGAAGGTCAATCTCAAGACCAAGAACATCGACCGGCTGGGCGGCGCAAGCCTGGATGGCAAGGCCGAGTCTTCCGGTGATGTGGTCAGTTTGTCAGCGACCTATGCGTTCTGACGGGGCCTGAGGACGATGGCGGAGGGCGGCAAGCGCATCTTGCAGCCTTCCTCCGAGCTGCGTCTTTCTACAGGGCGGTGATCTATGTCGGTGAGGACAGGTTGAGGCATTCAGCCGTGTTTTTTTTGGCTTAACGATTAAATAAAAATTTCAAAACAAAATTTGAATTTGCTCTTTGAAGTTTGTAGTGTGGTTTTCAGCCGCAGTTCATATCGAGCTGCCCACGCGTTTGCCACGCCCCGAATCAAGTAGAGGTATCCCCATGCTTATCTGGTTATTGGTGGGTCTCGCCGCCGCGATTGCCCTGGCGTATCGACAAGCCGCCGCCACCTTGTGGCTGGGCGCTGGCCTGGTCTGGTTGGCGGCGGGTTACCTGTTCAACGTGGTGGCCGTGCCGGGCATGACCCTGGCGGCAGTGCTGGTGGTGCTGCCCGCCTTGGTGATGGCGGTCAAACCGCTGCGTCGCAAGCTGCTGACCGCCAAGGCCCTGGGCCTGTTTCGTACGATCATGCCGGCGATGTCCGACACCGAGCGTGCGGCCATCGAGTCCGGCACCGTGTGGTGGGATGCCGAGCTGTTCAGCGGCAAACCCAACTGGCAGCGCCTGCTGCAAGCCGCGCCGGCCAGCCTGAGCGCCGAGGAGCAAGCCTTCCTCGACAACGAAGTCGAAACCCTGTGCGACATCGCCAACGACTGGGAAACCACACAAGTCTGGCAGGACATGTCCCCCGAGGGCTGGCAGTACACCAAGGAGGCCGGGTTCCTCGGCATGATCATTCCCAAGCAGTACGGCGGCAAAGGTTTCTCCCACTACGCCCATTCCCAAGTGGTGATGAAGCTGTCGACACGCTGCTCGGCGGCAGCGATTTCGGTGATGGTTCCCAACTCCCTGGGCCCGGCCGAGCTGTTGCTGCATTACGGCACCGACGCCCAGCGCAACTACTACCTGCCGCGCCTGGCACGCGGTGACGACATCCCCTGTTTCGCCTTGACCAGCCCGTATGCGGGCTCCGATGCCGGCGCGATCCCCGACCTGGGCATCGTCTGCAAAGGTATGCATGAGGGCGAGGAAGTACTGGGTTTCAAAGTGACCTGGGACAAGCGTTACATCACCCTCGGCCCGATTGCCACGGTGCTGGGCCTGGCGTTCCGCGCCGAAGACCCGCAGGGCCTGCTTGGCGCGCCAGGTTCCCTGGGCATTACCTGTGCGTTGATCCCCACGTCCCACCCGGGCGTAAACAGTGGCCGGCGTCATTGGCCGTTGAATGCGGTCTTCCAGAACGGCCCAACCACCGGCAAGGATGTGTTCATCCCCTTGGAGTGGGTGATCGGTGGTCGCGAACAAATCGGCAACGGCTGGCGCATGTTGATGGAATGCCTGGCGGCAGGCAGGGCAATTTCCCTGCCTTCGGCCAACGTCGGCCTGGGTAAAGTGGCGGTACGCGGTACCACCGCCTATGCGGCGATGCGCAAGCAATTCGGCCTGCCCATCGGCAAGTTCGAAGGTGTGCAGGCGCCATTGGCGCGTATGGCCGGGCATCTGTATGCGTGTGATGCGGTGCGCAAGGTGTCGGTGGCGTCCCTGGATGCTGGCGAGAAACCCTCGGTGATCTCGGCCATTGCCAAGTACCACGTCACCGAGCGGGCGCGGATCATCGTCAACGACGGCATGGACATCGTCGCCGGCAAAGGCATCTGCATGGGCCCCAATAACTTCCTCGCCCGTGCCTACCAGCAAAGCCCCATCGCCATTACGGTGGAGGGCGCGAACATCATGACCCGATGCCTGATCATCTTTGGCCAGGGCTTGATTCGTTGCCATCCCTACGTGTTCCGCGAGATGGAGGCGGCGCACAACCCCGACCGGCGCAAGGCCCTGGAAGACTTCGACAGCGCAATGTTTGGCCATGTGAGTTTTGTCGTGGCCAACACCGTACGCGCAGCGGTGCATGCCGTGACCGGCGGGCGCCTGATTGCGGCCCCGGCCAAGACCGACCCGGCGCTGGCTGCCTACTATCGCCAGGCCAATCGGCTGTCGGTGGTGCTGGCGCTGATCTCGGATATCTCCATGGGCGTGCTGGGCGGTGCCCTCAAGCGCAAGGAAAGTATTACCGGGCGCCTGGGGGATATTTTGTCGCAGCTGTACATCCTGTCTTGCGTGCTCAAGCGCTTCGAGGATGACGGCAGGCCCCAGGCGGACTTGCCGCTGGTGCACTGGGCGGCCCAGGACGCGTTGCTGCGCGCCCATGAAGCCTTGGCCGAAGTGCTCGACAACTACCCCTCAAAACCCGCTGCAGCGGTGGTGCGCACGTTGAGTTTTCCGTTTGGCATCCCGCTGCGCAAACCATCGGACCGGCTGTTGGCACAGGTGGCGCAGGTGGTGCAGACCCCTGGCGAGACCCGCGACCGTTTGCTGGCCAATTCCTACATCCCGCGTCCGGAAGTCGACAAGCTGGCCTACGGCGAATTGGGTTTCCGTTTGTTGCCCCAAGTGGAGTTGATCGAGGCGCGGCTCAAACCCGCCATCAAGCAAGGTCTGCTCGGCCCGCTGCCGATTGCTGCCACGGCCTTTACCGATTGGCGCGTCAAGGCGCGGGCGCTGGATTTGATCAGCGACGACGAAGACGCCTTGCTGGCGCGCTATGTGGAATACGCCGACCACGGTATCCAGGTGGATGACTTCCCCCAGGACTTTGGTTTGCTGGAGGCCCTGCAGCAGCGTAAGCAGGCGCTCGAGCCGGTGGCCAAACGGCGCAGCGTCCCGGTCAATTAATAGAAACCCGGCCCCCACGTGGGAACTGGATTGCCCTAACTGTAGGAGCGAGCTTGCTCGCGAAAAACTCACAGGCGCCGCGTTCATTCAGGCAGCCCGCGTTATCGTTGACGTTTTTCGCGAGCAAGCTCGCTCCTACAGAGGGTAATCCAGTTCCCCACATTTGATCGGGTTTACCAGCCAAGAACTGTGTTGTGAGTGAAACCCTCTATGAGTGACAGCTACCTTTCGTTCGTCAATTCCCCCTGGGGCCGGCGCCTGGCCCAGGCCGTTGGCTTGCCGCAACCCTTGGCACTGCAACGGCATCGCAGCGGCCAGGCCGGCCTGGCTAACCCGGTGATCATCGCCGGGGCAGGGCGCCTGGTGGCCTCGGTGCAGCGCCTCTTCAGCGCCACTGATACCGTCGCCGCGACCCCGGCGACGCTCAAGGCGCCGTCCACGGTCAAGGTGCAAGGCGCGGTGTTCGATGCCAGCGGGGTGGCCGACCTGCAACAGCTGGATGAGCTCTACCTGTTCTTTCACAGCAATGCCAAACGCCTGGGCCAGCATGGCCGGGTGGTCGTACTGGGCACCGCGCCCGAACATTGCCACAACTTGCCCCAGGCCATCGCCCAACGTGCCCTTGAGGGCTTGGTGCGGTCGCTGGCCAAGGAGCTGCGCCGGGCGATCACCGTGCAATTGCTGTACGTGGCGCCGGGCGCGGAAGACGCGCTGGACAGCAGCCTGGGGTTTTTCCTGTCGCGCCGCTCCGCCTATGTCTCGGGGCAAGTGGTGCGCCTGGAAAAACCGGTCGATGGCCACGCCGCCGTCAACTGGGACAAACCCTTTGCCGGCAAACGCGCCCTGGTCACCGGCGCCTCCCGTGGCATCGGCCTGGCAATTGCCCAGGTGCTGGCGCGCGACGGTGCCCATGTGGTGTGTGTGGACGTGCCCCAGGCCCAGCAAGCCTTGCAGCAGGCGGCGACCAGCGTGGGCGGTTCGGCGTTGCCCCTGGATATTACCGCCGCCGACACCGTCTCACTGTTGCAAACCCACGTCAGCCAATACGGCGCCTTTGATGTGGTGGTGCACAACGCCGGGATCACCCGCGACAAGACCATCGCCAAAATGACCGAGGCCGCCTGGCGCAGTGTGCTGGCGGTCAATCTCGAAGCGCCGTGGCAGCTCAGTGAGGCCTTGCTCGACAGTCAGGGTTTGAACCCTGGTGGACGCATTGTGTGCGTGTCGTCGATTTCCGGTATCGCCGGCAACCTGGGGCAGAGCAACTACGCCACGTCCAAGGCCGGGGTGATCGGCCTGGTACAGGGCCTGGCGCCGCGTGCGGCCGCCCGGCAGGTCACGGTCAACGCGGTGGCGCCTGGCTTTATCGAAACGCAGATGACCGCGAAGATCCCGCTGATGATCCGCGAAGCGGGGCGGCGCATGAATTCATTGTCCCAGGGCGGCCAACCCATCGACGTGGCCGAGACCATCGCCTGGCTGGCCCATCCGGCGTCGGGTGGGGTCAATGGCCAGGTGGTGCGGGTGTGCGGCCAAAGCCTGTTGGGAGCCTGACCGATGGACTACGTGACGCAGATTATCGACCCACCGCCGTCGCGCACGCAGTTGTTGCTCGACGGCCTGCGCGCCTTGCGCAAACCCAAGTTCGACGGTGCGCCGCCATTGCCCACCGCACGCCTGGTGCGCAGCGCGGTGGAGCTTTCGCCGGCCGGTATCGCCGCTTACGCACGGGCGTGTGGCTTTCGTCGCGAGCAGGGCGTGCCATTGTCCTATCCCCATGTGCTGGCGTTCCCACTGCACCTGATGCTGCTGACCCGGCCAAGCTTCCCGTACCCGGCCAGCGGCATGGTGCACCTGGCCAATCGTATTCGTCAGCACCAGCGCCTGCACGAGGGCCAGGCGCTGCGCCTGGAGGTGTATTGCGAGCGCTGGGTGGCCCATCCGAAAGGGCAGGCCTTGAGCATCGCCACCCGTGCCTACAGCCAGGAATCCCTGGTGTGGGAAAGCGACAGTCTGTACTTGCGCCGTGATGTCAGTGACCCGGTGGGTGAACCCTGGAATGACCCTCTGCCGCTGCAGGAAGACGGCCTGTTACGCACCCAGCGCTGGGTACTGCCCGCCGACCTGGGGCGACGCTTTGCCAAGGTCTCGGGGGATTTCAATCCCATTCACACGTCGGTCATCGGTGCCAGGCTGTTCGGCTTTCGTCGCGCCATCGCCCATGGCATGTGGACCCTGGGCCGCGCATTGGCAGCGCAACAACCACCCGGCGGCATGGACCAGGCCGAGGCCCATTGCGACTTCAAATTGCCGATCTTCCTGCCCGGCCAGGTTGCCCTGTGGGGCCACCCCGTGAGCGGCCCACGGCGCGAGTTCGAAGTGCGCAATCTCGCCGGGGACAAGCCCCATATGCGCGGGCTATTCATTTGCAAAGAGAGCCAGCAATGAGCGACCACAGTTTTACCCCAGCCCCGACCCGCCGCGTGGCGATTATCGGCGGCAACCGTATTCCCTTTGCGCGCTCCAACACGGTGTATGCCCACGACAGTAACCAGGACCTGCTGGTCGCCGCCCTGCAAGGGTTGGTGGAGCGCTACAACCTGCACGGCCAGCGCCTGGGTGAGTTTGCCGCTGGGGCGGTGATCAAGCATTCGCGGGATTTCAACCTGGCCCGCGAGGCGCTGTTGTCCACCACGCTTTCCCCGCAAACCCCTGCCTATGATGTACAACAAGCCTGTGGTACTGGCCTTGAAGCCGCGCTGCTGGTGGCGAATAAAATCGCCCTCGGCCAGATCGACGTGGGCGTTGCCGGTGGTGCCGACACTACTTCCGACGCGCCCATTGGCATCAACGAATCCTTGCGCCATACCTTGCTTGCGGCTAATCGCGCCAAACGCCTGGGCGACAAGCTCAAAACCTTGTTGAAAGTACGCCCATCGATGCTGTTCAAACCGTTGCTGCCGCGTAATGGCGAACCGCGCACCGGGCTGTCCATGGGCGAGCATTGCGAAGAAATGGCCAAGCGTTGGCAGATCAAGCGCCTGGCCCAGGACGAGCTGACCCTCACCAGCCACCAGCGCCTGGATGCGGCTTATAAACGCGGCTTCTTCGACGACCTGATCAGCCCCCATCGCGGCTTGGCCCGTGACAACAACCTGCGTGCCGATATCAGCCTCGAAAAGCTCGCAGGCTTGTCGCCGGCCTTCGACCGCCAGAACGGCACGCTGACCGCCGGCAACTCCACGCCCTTGACCGATGGCGCCTCGGTGGTGCTGCTGGCCAGTGAAGAATGGGCCGCCGCCAATGGCTGGCCGGTGTTGGCCTACTTGCGCACCGGCGAAACGGCTGCGGTGAATTTTGTCGACGGCACCGAGGGCCTGCTGATGGCGCCGGCTTACGCCGTGCCACGCATGCTTGCACGTGAAGGCTTGAGCTTTGCCGACTTTGATTTCTTCGAGATCCACGAAGCGTTCGCCGCCCAGGTACTGTGCACGCTCAAGGCTTGGGAAGACCCGCAGTATTGCCGCGAGCGACTCGGATTGAGCGCCCCCCTGGGCGCCATCGACCGCGCCAAGATGAACGTCAACGGCGGCTCACTGGGCTGCGGTCATCCCTTTGCGGCCACAGGTGGCCGGCAACTGGCGGCGCTGGCCAAGGCCATCCACGAACGCGGTGGCGGTCGCGGCCTGATCTCGATCTGTGCGGCGGGTGGGTTGGGCATCACCGCCATCGTCGAAAAGTAGCGCTATCAAAAACAACAATAAGGACACTGCCATGAACGCTATCAGCCTGGAACACACCGAACGCATCTGGTTGAACACTTACCTGCCCGGCGTGCCGGCGGACATTGAGGCCGGGATCGAGGACTACCCCTCGCTGCGCGAAGTGTTCCTGGAGCACCTGGAAAAATTCCGTGAGCGGGTCGCCTACGTCAGCATCGGCACCGAAATGACCTACGCCGATTGGCGCACCCAAGGCATTGCCTTTGCCGCCTGGTTGCAGGGCCAGGGCGTGAAGAAGGGCGATCGCGTGGCCCTGATGATGCCCAACTGCTTGCAGTACCCGATCTGCCTGCTGGGCACGATCCTGGCCGGGGCGGTGGTGGTCAACGTCAACCCGTTGTACACCGCCCACGAACTCAAGCACCTGCTCAAGGACAGTGGCGCCGAAACCGTGGTGATCTTCGAAAATTTCGCGCATACCCTGGAAAAAGCCATGGTGGGCAGCAGCGTCAAGCGTGTGGTGGTCGCGGCCATTGGCGACTTGCTGGGTACCTTCAAGGGCGCGGCGATGAACTTCATTCTGCGCAGCGTGCAGAAGCAGGTGCCGGCCTTCAGGCTGCCCGGCTCGCTGCGTTTCAACCAGGTGCTCAAACAGGGCAGGGCCATGCACCATTTGCCGGTCAGCCTGGGCCGCGAAGAACTGGCCTTTTTGCAATACACCGGCGGCACCACCGGCGATGCCAAGGGCGTGATGCTCAGCCATCGCAACATCATTGCCAACCTGCTGCAAGCCAAGGCTTGGGTCGGTGACCAGTTAAACCAGCACAAGCAGGAAACCAACGTGACCTTGCTGCCGCTGTACCACATCTTCTCCCTGACGGTGAACTGCCTGATGTTCATGTGCCTGGGCGGGCGTAATATCCTCATCGCCAACCCTCGGGACGTGAAGCGCGTGCAGATGATCCTGCGCAAGGAACGCTTCAATGGCATCGCCGGGGTGAACACGCTGTTCAATGGCTTGCTGGAAAACAAGGCGTTCTGTGCACGGGACTTTTCCGACCTGCGCCTGGTGATTGCTGGCGGCATGGCCACCCACACCGCCGTGGCCAAGCGCTGGAAGGAAGTGACCGGGCTGCCGATCATCGAAGGCTACGGGCTGACCGAGTGCTCGCCCGTGGTGAGCATCAGCCCCATTGATATTTCGCGCATGCGCGAGATGGAATTCACCGGCAGCATTGGTGTGCCGTTGCCCTCTACCTGGGTGCGTTTTATACGTGAAGACGGCGAACTGGCGGACATCGGCGAGCAGGGCGAGTTGCAAGTACGCGGCCCGCAAGTGATGCAGGGCTACTGGCAACGGCCGAAGGAAACCGCCGAGGTGCTGGATGCCGAGGGCTGGCTGTCCACCGGTGATATCGGCGTGATGGACGCACGCGGGTATATTCGCCTGGTGGACCGCAAGAAAGACATGATCCTGGTCTCGGGTTTCAACGTGTACCCCAATGAAATCGAGGACGTGGTGGCCATGCACCCTGGAGTTGCCGAAGTGGCGGCCATTGGTGTGGAAGATGCGGTGAGCGGGGAGAAGGTCAAGATCATCGTCGTGCGCAAGGACCCGAACCTGACACAGGAGCAGATTCTTGCGCACTGCCGAGAGTACCTCACGGGGTACAAGCTGCCTAAGTATGTGGAGTTTCGCACTACGGAATTGCCCAAGACTACGGTGGGCAAGGTGCTGCGCCGGGCCTTGCGTTGATGCTGTCCACCCTGAACGATCAGAGGTAACCGTCATCCTGGATGTTCAGCCCAATAACGTCTTCGCTGCTGATTGGCCGGGTACTTTTGATCAAAAAATCGGTCTTCCCGTCGCCTGTCAAATCAACGCCCAGGAAGTACCTGCCGGTGGCCGGGTTGTGCACGATGATCGTGTCGCCGGGCTGGTTGCGGTACTGATTGACATAGTTGAGTTTGACGTGAGCGTTTTCGCTCATTGTTCTCAAATCAATCTTGTCTTTGCCTGTGGTGAAGTCCGTGAGGAGGTCAGCGTTATTGCGTGGAGAATCGCAGGAAAAATGGTAGCTGAAGGTATTGAAACCGCCATTACCGGTCAGATGATCCGCGCCTGCACCACCGATCAGGATGTTATCGGCGCTATTTCCGCTGATACGGTCGTTGCCCTTGCCACCTATGGCGTTTTCGATAAGGGTTTCCGGGGTAATAAACACATTATCGTGCTGGCCACCTACGCTGGAGCGAGTGCCGGGTGTTAAATCGATCCGTTGGTCTTGATAGAAGCCAGAGAAATCCAAGGTATCGTTGCCTTCTCGGTCGTACACGTTGAACTGAGGTTTGTCGCAGGCAGAGGTGAGGGTTGTACCGGGGCGTCCGGTATTTGCATTGAAACCATAGACCTGTCTCTTATCCACATTTGACGCTGCCGACGAATTGAAAGTGGTCAGTTGCCGGGGCGGCCGTAGCCATCACAAAAACAAACACGCACCAAGCCACACCAACTCGAGAAACCACAA
>NZ_MVOJ01000020.1:0-125792 GCF_002018845.1 Pseudomonas sp. MF6394 | reverse complement strand
TGGGTGAAAGGAGGAGGGGCGAAATCTCCCACGGTCTGTACTGCGTCAACAGTCAGAATCGGGCTTTGTCCCTTCTCCTCCCTTCAAGTCCTAGCATACAAGCGGGCTTGCTCGCGAAGGCGGCCTGGCAGGCAACACAGTTGGATGGTGTACATATCCATTCCTGCGGTAACGGCCGCTTAGGGTTCCGCCCTGACGGCGGCTCACTTTTGAAAAGCGCAAAAGTAAGCAAAACGCTCTTGCCCCACCACTCGGCACCTCGCCTAGGCTCGGTGTGCCCGTAATCCGCCAGTGATTTGGGGGGCCGCCGCCACGCGCCATCCATGGCGCGGGGCGGCTAAACCGGCATCCCTGCCGGTTTACCCCCCAAATCCCTGTCGAATTCCGGCCAGCGTGGTTTAACGGGGCGCCTGAGATCAAGATCACAAGCAGATCAAGATCAAGAGCGGCTCGCTTCGCATCGTGGAGTGTGTGGTCGGGCGCGGACAACTGTGGGAGCTCGGTGCGTCAGGTGGATAAGTGTTGGCTGGAAGGCCGTCACGGGAGCAAGCTCCCTCGCCACGGGTCAGTTTCGCAAGCCCCTTTCATATTTGGCCGGTGGTGGATTCCGCGTCGCGCCAGTCGCAAGCCATCGCAAACCCTGTGCTAATATCGCGCCCCTGTTCATTTTGTATGTGGGTTGCTCCATGAAGTTGTCCATGCCGCGATTCAATCAAGCCGCTGTCTTGGTGGTCGGCGATGTCATGCTCGACCGTTACTGGCATGGTGGTACCTCACGGATTTCCCCTGAGGCTCCGGTGCCGGTCGTCAAGGTCGAGCAAATCGAAGATCGCCCAGGTGGCGCTGCTAACGTCGCGCTCAATATTGCCGCGCTCGGCGCCCCGGCTTCCCTGGTGGGGGTGACCGGCGACGACGAAGCGGCCGAAAGTCTGGCCAACAGCCTGCAGGGCGCCGGCGTGCGTGCGCTGTTCCAGCGCATCGCCCATCAGCCGACGATCGTCAAGCTGCGGGTCATGAGCCGTCACCAGCAGTTGCTGCGTATCGATTTCGAAGAACCCTTCGCCACCGACGCCCTGGCCCTTGGCGACCAGGTCGACGCGCTGCTCGACGGTATCAAGGTGCTGGTGTTGTCCGACTACGGCAAGGGCGCCTTGCAGAATCACCAAGTGTTGATCCAGGCCGCCAAGGCCCGCAACATCCCGGTGCTGGCCGATCCCAAGGGCAAGGACTTCTCGGTTTACCGAGGCGCCAGCCTGCTCACGCCCAACCTCAGTGAGTTCGAGACCATCGTCGGCGGGTGTGCCGATGAGCACGAGTTGGTGAGCAAGGGCGCGGCGCTGATGGCCGATCTCGACTTGGGCGCCTTGCTGGTGACCCGTGGCGAGCACGGCATGACCCTGTTGCGTCCGGGCCATCCGGCCATGCACCTGCCGGCGCGTGCCCGTGAAGTGTTTGACGTCACCGGTGCCGGTGACACGGTGATTTCCACCCTGGCAGCCTCCATTGCCGCCGGTGAGGAACTGCCCCACGCCGTGGCCCTGGCCAACCTGGCGGCGGGCATTGTGGTGGGCAAGCTGGGTACTGCCGCCATCAGCGCACCGGAGTTGCGCCGCGCCATCCAGCGCTCCGAAGGCTCGGAGCGCGGTGTGCTGGGCCTGGAGCAATTGCTGCTGGCGATTGACGATGCCCGCGCTCACAACGAAAGCATTGTGTTCACCAACGGCTGCTTTGACATCCTGCACGCCGGGCACGTGACGTACCTGGAACAGGCAAGCGCTCAAGGTGACCGCCTGATCGTTGCGGTCAACGATGACGCTTCGGTCAGCCGCTTGAAAGGCCCGGGCCGCCCGATCAACAGTGTTGACCGGCGCATGGCGGTACTCGCGGGTCTGGGCGCGGTGGACTGGGTGATCAGCTTCTCTGAAGGCACCCCGGAAAACCTGCTGGCCCAGGTCAAGCCCGACGTGCTGGTCAAGGGCGGTGACTACAGCGTCGACCAGGTGGTGGGTGCGGACATCGTCAGCGCCTACGGCGGCACGGTCAAAGTGCTGGGGCTGGTTGAAAACAGCTCGACCACGGCGATTGTCGAGAAGATCCGCAACAACGAGTGATACCCCGTGGGGCGAGCCTGCTCGCCCCTAGCTCTTCTTCGGCACGATCTTGCGCAGCATCTGCCGGGCCTTGCCGGTCAAGCGCTTGAGCTTGGAGTCCTTTTCCGGCTCTGCCAGGCCCTGCTGCCTAAGCCAATCCTTCCAACGAATGCGCTCATCGCGCACCAGCCAGCCCTCTTGCTGGGCAAAGCTTTCCGCCAGGTACAGGCCGCGTGTGCTGGCCGGGTACAACTGATCCTTCTTGACCGTATACAACTCTGCCAATGGCTCGCCGTCTTTGAGCGGCATCAAGTACAGGTCCGGGCGTTGGCGATCCAGGCGCGCCACCAACTGGTCACCCTCCAAACGCTCATCCACATGAAACAAACTGAGGGACTTGGCTTCCTTCGGCACTTCCAGGCGCAGGTCATAAATCAATTGCAGCGAGGCGGTCGGCAGGTGCACGTAGGCCCGTGGGCGCTCGATCAGTTGCATGGTGGCGCAGCGCACCGGGCGCGCGGCACCGGACAAAGGGCTCAGGCGAAACGGCAGGGCCTCGCGGTAATGCAGGGCAGCGGAGTAGGGCGCCGGCAGCCAGGTGTCGTTGAAGCGCCCGCCCAGCCAGCCTTCGGGGGTTTCGAGCAGGCACTCCTCGGCGATTTCCTGGATGGCGGTGTGCAGCGGCAGGTTCAGTTCATGGGCCGGGACGTAGCCGGAGATCAGCTTGAGCACCACGTCGCCACGGTCCTGGCGGCGTTGGCGCACTAGCACCCAGTAGTCCTTGTTTTGCCAGTGCAGGGTCAGGCGTACCGAGACGCCGAGGTTCGCCAGTTCCAGGGCGAAGCGTTCGGCGTCTGGCACCTCGACCGGCTTGCGCCGCTGCAGGGTCTGGGCGAAGTTGAGCGGCATGCCGACGCTCTGGTAGCTCAGGCCCTCGGGGGTGGCTTCGACGTGCAGCGGCAGTGTCTTGAAGTTGCTGGGGTTCTTTCTTATGAGCGTTCGCGGCATGTCGGCTCCTTCTTGCGACGGGGTCGGCCGCGTGGGCGGCATCAGAGTTGACGAATGACCCGGGCAGCAGTTGCTACGTTATGGGCCAGGTGCAGCGGATTAATGGTCCCGACAATAGCACTGGCAACGCCCGTTTGCGCGAACAACAAGGTGAAACTGGCCTGAATTGGATCCATTCCCGCTTCCAGGCATACGTGGCCGCTGGCCAGGGCCTTTTTCACCAGGATGCCCTTGCCGTGGGCGGCGGCATAGTCGATCACGGCCTTCTCGGCCTGTTCGTTGAGGTTGTAGGTGACCATCGCGCAATCGCCCTGTTCCAGTGCTTTCATACCGCCCTCGACGGTTTTGCCGGAGAAGCCGAAACCGCGAATCTTGCCGTCTTTCTTCAACTGCGCCAGGGTCTGGTAAACCGCGCAATCGTTAAGGATATGCAAGTCGTTGCCGTCGGAGTGCACCAGCACCAGGTCGATAAAATCCGTTTCAAGTCGTTTCAGGCTGCGCTCAATCGACATCCGCGTGTGGGCCGCGCTGAAATCGTGATGGGACACGCCGTTGGCAAACTCTTCGCCCACCTTGCTGACGATCACCCAGTCCTTGCGCTGATCACGTAGCAGCGGCCCCAGGCGCTCTTCGCTCATGCCATAGGCCGGCGCGGTGTCGATCAGGTTGATGCCCAGCTCGCGGGCCTGGCGCAACAGCATGCGCGCCTCGTCGTCGCCAGGGATCTGAAAGCCGTTGGGGTATTTCACCCCTTGGTCGCGGCCCAACTTGACGGTGCCCAGGCCCAGGGGCGACACCAGCAGGCCGGTGCTGCCCAGCGGGCGATACAGGTCGTGCAGGGTTGGCAGGCTCATGGCAACAGTTGCTCCCAGGCGGGTTGGCCGATTGCCGGAGTTGGCAGCTCGGGCAGAGGGGCGCTGGCGCTTGGGCGGATGCCGTCGCGCTTCAGGGCGTGGAGTACGCGGTCGGCGAAATCCGGCGCCAGGGCCAGTTTGGTTGGCCAGCCCACCAGTAGGCGGCCGTCTTCGGCGAGGAAGGCGTTGTCGGGACGGCTCAGCCCCGATTGCAGCGGCTCGGCGCGATCCACGCGCAGGGTGGCCCACTGGGTCTGGCTCATGTCGATCCAGGGCAGCAGTTGCGCCAGCTCTTTCTGCGCGGTGGCGATCTGTTGTTCAGGCGTACGCGCCACGCCGTCAGCCTCGGCAATATCGCCGCCCATGTACCACACCCAGTTGCCGTCGGCGGCCGGGTGGGTGGTGACGGTGATCCGTGGCTTGGTACCGCCGCCCAGGCAATGGGCGTACAGCGGCTTGAGGCCAGGGCCTTTGGCGATGATCATGTGCAGCGGGCGTTTTTGCATGGCCGGTTGGCTCAGGCCCAGGGCCGCGAGCAAGTCCGCCGTGCCGCCGCCAGCGCTCAAGACGATGCGCTGGGCGCGGATCTCACGGCCATCGACTTTCAAGCCCACCAGGGTGTCACCCTCCAGTAACGGTTCGATGTGCACACCTGCGAGCAGACCGTCGCCAGCCAATTGCGCCAGGCGGTTGATCAGGCTGGGCACGTCCACCACCAGCTCGGCCAGGCGATAGACTTTGCCTTTGAAGCGAGGGTTCTGCAGCGCCAGGGGCAGTTCGTCGCCCTTGACCTGATCGACGCGGCCACGCACGGCCTTGCTGGCGAAAAAGCTGGTGAGGTTGCCGGCAATCGTGCCGGGCGACCACAAGTAGTGCGCCTGGGACAGCACGCGCACGCCGGACAGGTCCAGCTCGCCGTTGCCGGCCAGGGCTTCACGCCAGCGGCGCGGCATATCGGCAATGGCTTCGGAGGCGCCGGTGAGGGCGCCATGCAGGGCGTATTTCGCACCGCCGTGAATGATCCCCTGGGACTTCAGGCTTTGCCCGCCGCCCAGGGTGGCGTTTTCCACCAGTACCGTGGAAAACCCCTGGCCGCGCAGGCGCGCATTGAGCCAGAGGCCGGCAACCCCGGCGCCGACAATCAGAACGTCGGTGGAAATAACGGATGGCATCGGCGACCTCAGTGTTCAAGACAAGAGGCGCAGTATACAGGCTGTTGAGTGGCGGTCAGTGCCCGGCGGTTTTCGAGAACAGCTGAATCACCACCACGCCCAGCACAATCAGGCCCATCCCCAGCATCGCCGGCACATCCAGCTTCTGCCCATAGATGAACAGTGCCGCGATGCTGACCATCACGATACCCATCCCGGCCCATACCGCGTACGCCACGCCGACCGGCACGGTACGCACCACCAGGGTCAGCATCCAGAACGCCACGCCGTAACCGACGATCACCAGCAACAACGGAATAGGGGTGCTCCAGCCTTTGATGGCTTTCATGGAAACGGTGGCGATCACTTCCGAGCAGATGGCGATGGCCAAGTAGTAGTAGGCGGCATTCATGGGCAAGTCCTCGGTGTGGTTTCAAGAACTGTAGGAGCGAGCTTGCTCGCGAAAAACGTCAACGATAACTCGCGCTTTTCTGAATACACGCGGCGCCTGTGAGTTTTTCGCGAGCAAGCTCGCTCCTACAGTGGTCGGCATTCTAGTCGTCTGCCAGATGGGGTAAAGTCATTACCTATCTTAAACGGAGATAGGTTGAGCCATGAGCGTGCAATGGGATCTGGAGCAGATGCGCCTGTTTGTCAGCGTCGCCGAGCAGCGTTCGTTTTCTGCCGTGGCCCGTGGGCAGCGCAAGGCGCAATCGGCGGTCAGCAATGGCATTGCCCTGTTGGAGGCTGACTTGGGCGTTGTCCTGTTCGACCGTAGCAGCGGCCGGCAACCGCGCCTGACCGAAGCCGGCAGTGTGTTGCTGGAGGAAGCGCGTGAGGTACTGCGCCAGTGCGAGCGCCTGACGGGGCGGGCCTTGTCGTTGACCCGCGGCGAGGAAGCCTGCCTGCGCCTGGCTCAGGATGAGGCGATGTTGTTCCAGCCTGTGCTCGACAGCCTGGAGGCGCTGGCTGTGCACTACCCGTTGCTGGAGGTGCAGTTGTCCAGCGCGGCCCAGGGCGATGTGGCGCGCAAGTTGGTGGAGCGCAAGGCGGACCTGGGGCTGTTGTTCTATCACGACCAGATTCCCGAAGCCCTGGAGCGTCGAGTGGTGGGCAGTGTGGAAATGGTCACGGTGTGCGGAGTGAATCACCCGTTGGCCAAGGAGCAGTACGTGACGTGCCAGCACCTGGCCCAGTTTCGGCAGTTGCTGATGTCGACCCAGACCAGCGTCTACCCCGGCAGCGAGGCGGCCAGCCCTCTCGTGTGGCGCGCCGACAGCTTCTACGTATTGGCCGAATGGCTGATGAGTGGCCTGGGCTGGGCCTGGCTACCGCGGCACATCGTGCAATATCCGACCTACCAGCAACAGATGGTCGAATTGGCCAGCGAATGGACCCCGCCCGCCCTGGTGGTGGAACTGGTGTGGCGCCGCGACGAGCACCTGGGGCCCGCCGCGCGCTTTTTGGCTAAACGTTTTGCCGAGTGCTTGCAGGCGATCGACTGAAAAAGCCGATAAACTCCGCCGCCATGAATAGAACTCTCTACAGCTGTCTGTTTTACCTGGCGCTGCCGTTGGTGGCTTTACGCTTGTGGTTGCGTGCGCGCAAAGCGCCGGCCTATGCCAAGCGGGTGGGCGAGCGGTTTTCCTATGGCTTGCCGGTGATGCGGCCCGGCGGGATCTGGGTGCACGCGGTGTCGGTGGGCGAAAGCATTGCCGCCGCCCCGATGATTCGCGGGTTGATGGCGCGTTATCCACAGTTGCCGATCACCGTCACCTGCATGACGCCCACCGGTTCCGAGCGTATCCAGGCGTTGTTCGCCAACGAACCGCGCATCCAGCACTGCTACTTGCCGTACGACTTGCCCTGCGCCGCCAAGCGTTTTCTCGACCGCGTGCAGCCCACGCTGGCGGTGATCATGGAAACCGAGCTGTGGCCCAACCATATCCATGCCTGCGCCCAGCGCGGTATTCCGGTGGCGCTGGCCAATGCAAGGTTGTCGGCGCGCTCGGCCAAAGGGTACGCGCGATTTGCCAAGCTGACGGCGCCGATGCTGGCAGACATGAGCTTGTTCGCCGTACAGACCGAGACCGAGGCCGAACGCTTCCGCAGCCTGGGCGCACGCCCTGAAACCGTGGAAGTGACCGGCTCGATCAAGTTCGACCTGAGCATCGACCCCCAGCTAACGGCTCGCGCCGCCGCCCTGCGTGAACAATGGGGCGCCAGCGAGCGTCCGGTCTGGATCGCCGCGAGTACCCACGAAGGTGAAGACGAGGTGGTGCTGGCAGCCCATCGCCAGTTGCTGGCGAACTACCCCAACGCCCTGTTGATTCTGGTGCCCCGTCATCAGGAACGCTTTAGCCCGACGTTTGAGCGCTGCGTGCAGCAAGGCTTTGCCACGGTGCGTCGCTCCAGTGGTGAGCCGGTCACCGAGCAAACCTCGGTGTTGCTTGGCGACACCATGGGCGAGTTGCTATTTCTCTACGCCCTGGCCGACAGCGCATTCGTCGGCGGCAGCCTGGTGCCGACCGGCGGGCACAACCCGCTGGAACCGGCGGCGTTGGGTAAGCCGGTGATCATGGGCCCGCATGTCTTCAACTTCCTCGACATCACCGCGATGATGCGTGAAGCCGGGGCGTTGCGAGAGGTGGACGATGCCGATGGGCTGGCCGAGGCGGTGCGACAGTTGTTTGAGTTGCCCCAGGACGCACGCAGGATGGCGCAGGCGGGGCTCAAGGTGATGCAGGCCAACCAGGGTGCGTTAAAGCGTTTACTGGATGGCTTGGACAAACTGATCACTCCCTGACTCGACACCGTTAATAATTGTGGGAGCGGGCTTGCTCGCGAAAGCGGTGGGTCAGTCAATACATGTGTTAACTGATCCACCGCTTTCGCGAGCAAGCCCGCTCCCACAAGGGGTCTTCGGTGTTGTCAATTATTCGGGCGGGCCTTGAGCTGTTCGGCAGCGGCTTTGGCCAGGTCCGGCGGCAGGAAGTCTTTGTCCGGGTTGTAGTCGGCCTTGAGATAGCGCGCCAGATCCTGCAAATCCCCTGGGTTGAGGGTGCCCGCCGCCTGCTTCAAACGCAGGTTGTCGAGGATGTAATCGTAGCGGCTGTTGTTGTAGTTGCGCACCGACGCGTACAGCTGGCGCTGTGAGTCCAGCACGTCGACGATGTTGCGCGTGCCCACCTGATAGCCGATTTCCGTGGCTTCCACTGCGCTCTGGTTGGAGATGATCGACTGGCGGCGTGCTTGCACCTGCTCCACATCGGTGTTGACTGCACGGTGCAGGTTGCGGGTGTTTTCCACCACCTGCCGGCGCAGGCCTTCGCGCTGCTGCTCGGTCTGGTCGAGGCGTGAATAGGATTCGCGCACTTGCGAGCTGGTGAGGCCGCCGCTGTAGATCGGGATGTTCAAGCGCAGGCCCACGGTGCGTTGCGACACATCGCCGCCGTACGGGATAGGCAACTGATTCGGGTTGCTGAAACCCAGGGCGTCGTTGTCGCCTTTTTCGTATTGCGCAACCGCGTCGAGCGTCGGCAAGTGGCCGGCCTTGCGCTGCCGAAGGGTTTCTTCGGCGGCGGTGACCGCGTAATTGCTGGCGAGCAGGTTGAGGTTCTGGCGCCCGGCGGTTTCGACCCAGGCCTTGGCGTCGTTCGGCGCCGGCGGCAGCACCGGCAGCGTGTGGACGATGCCCTGGATCGAGTTGTACTGGCGGTTGGTCAGGGTGATCAGCGCTTCGAACGCGTCGTCCACCTGGCGCTGGGCCAGGATGCGATTGGCCCGGGCGGTGTCGTAGCTGGCCTGGGATTGCAGCACATCGGTCTTGTCTGACAGGCCCACATCGAAGCGTTCGTTGGACTGGTCGAGCTGGCGCTTGAAGGCGTTTTCTTCGGCTTTGGTCGACGCCAGGTTGTCCTGGGCACGCAGCACGGCGAAGTAGCTCTCTGCACTTTGCAAAATCAGGTTCTGCTCGGAGGCTGACAGTTGCAGCGAGGCTTGCTCGTTGACCGCTTGGGCAGCTTGCAGCTGGAACCAGCGGTCGGCGCGGAACAGTGGCTGGCTCAAGGTGGCGCGCCAGGAGTGGGCGTCACGGTTGGCCGTGGCGGCCGGCTGGTCGATCTGGGTGCGCACGTTGTTGCTGTCGGCGCCGGCTGACAGGTTCGGCAGCAAGCCTGCGCGGGCCTGGGGCACCACTTCTTTTTGCGCGCCGTATTGGGCACGGGCGGCGGCCAGGTCGGCGTTGTTGTTCGCCGCTTCCTGATACACGCTGACCAAATCGGTGTTGGCGGACAAGGGCGCTTCAGCTGCCCAGACCAGTCCGTTGGTCGCACAAGACACGGCAACAGCCAGTGAGAGTTTGCGCAGCATGAGGCGATCCCTAGTATGAATATTACGGTGATAATTCAGCGCCCAAGGCTAAGGCTGGCCATGCCTGGCGTCAAGCCTTGAAGCCGTGCCCGAGTGTAGTGGCGGGGCCTGCGCACAACAATCCCACGATCACGCCATTCATCACGCTGAATAAACCGCTATTGGCAATTTGCCCACGCCATGGTCTAGACTGGCCGCGTTCTTGTCGGGGTGCCTTGTTGGAAGGCTGAGATCGGTAAATACCGGATCCCGTTGAACCTGATCAGGTTAGCGCCTGCGTAGGGAACAAGATTTCTCGTCACCCGGCGAGTCCTCTTGTGCTTCGTCCGGGATGTTGTTCGACAATCGAACAGCCCTCGTGCGCCAAGCACAGCACTGATTCCAGTGCGTCCGTCCGTCACAGGTTCGCTCCGACAAAAATCCACCGCCTGGATAAGTTGGAGAGCCCGTGATGAGCACTGAAATAAAAAGTACAAAACTAAAAAATACCGTGCACCTGAGTGAATCGGCCAAGGTCGACTCCGGCTCCGTGCAGCCGTTTACCCGCTCGCAAAAAATCTACGTGCAGGGCTCCCGCCCGGATATTCGCGTGCCGATGCGTGAAATCAGCCTGGACGTGACCCCTACGGAGTTTGGTGGCGAAATCAACGCCCCTGTAGTGGTCTATGACACCTCCGGCCCCTATACCGACCCCAATGTCATCATCGACGTGCGCAAAGGCTTGGCCGATGTGCGCTCGCCGTGGATCGAAGAGCGTGGTGACACCGAGCGGCTGGCCTGCTTGAGTTCACGCTACGGCCAGGAACGTCTGGATAACCCCGACCTGGCCTACCTGCGCTTTGCCCACCTGCAAAACCCGCGTCGGGCCAAGGCCGGCGCCAACGTCAGCCAGATGCACTACGCGCGCAAAGGCATCATCACGCCAGAAATGGAATACGTGGCCATCCGCGAAAACATGAAGCTTGAAGAGGCCCGCGCCAGCGGCCTGCTCAAGCAACAACATGCCGGGCACAGCTTCGGCGCCAGTATTCCGAAAATCATCACCCCCGAGTTCGTGCGCGAAGAAATCGCCCGCGGCCGCGCAATCATCCCGGCCAACATCAACCACACTGAGCTGGAACCGATGATTATCGGCCGTAACTTCCTGGTGAAGATCAACGGCAACATCGGCAACAGCGCCCTGGGTTCGTCCATTGAAGAAGAAGTGGCGAAGATGACCTGGGGCATTCGCTGGGGCTCGGACAACATCATGGACCTGTCCACTGGCAAGCATATCCATGAAACCCGCGAGTGGATCATCCGTAACTCGCCCGTGCCGATCGGCACCGTGCCGATCTACCAGGCCCTGGAAAAAGTCGACGGCGTTGCCGAGGACCTGACCTGGGAGCTGTTCCGCGACACCCTGATCGAACAGGCCGAGCAAGGTGTGGACTATTTCACAATCCATGCCGGCGTGTTGCTGCGCTATGTGCCGCTGACCGCCAACCGCGTTACCGGTATCGTCAGTCGTGGCGGCGCGATCATGGCCAAGTGGTGCCTGGCCCACCACAAGGAAAACTTCGCCTACACGCATTTCGAAGAGATCTGCGAAATCATGAAGGCCTATGACGTCAGCTTCTCCCTGGGAGATGGCCTGCGTCCGGGGTCGGTGGCCGATGCCAACGACGCTGCGCAATTCGGTGAATTGGAAACCCTGGGCGAGCTGACCAAGATCGCCTGGAAGCACGACGTGCAAACCATGATCGAAGGCCCTGGCCATGTGCCGATGCAACTGATCAAGGAGAACATGGACAAGCAACTGGAGTGCTGCGACGAGGCGCCGTTCTACACCCTCGGCCCGTTGACCACCGACATTGCACCAGGCTACGACCACATCACGTCGGGTATCGGTGCGGCGATGATCGGCTGGTTCGGTTGCGCCATGCTCTGCTACGTCACGCCCAAGGAACACCTGGGTCTGCCGAACAAGGATGACGTGAAGACCGGGATCATCACTTACAAGATCGCGGCCCACGCGGCCGACCTTGCCAAAGGCCACCCTGGCGCGCAGATTCGCGATAACGCCTTGAGCAAGGCACGCTTCGAATTCCGCTGGGAAGACCAGTTCAACCTCGGCCTGGACCCGGATACCGCACGGGCATTCCACGACGAGACGCTGCCCAAGGAGTCGGCCAAGGTCGCGCACTTCTGCTCCATGTGCGGGCCGAAATTCTGCTCGATGAAAGTTACCCACGAAGTGCGTGAGTACGCGGCGAACCAGCGCATTGATGCGGTGGATGTGGATGTGGCCAAGGGCTTGGCCGAGCAGGCTGAGCGGTTCAAGCAGGAAGGTAGCCAGCTCTACAAGAAGGTCTGATCCCTAGGCGGCGGTGTCTGCACCGCCGTCATCGCGGGCAAGCCCGGCTCCCACAGTTGGCCGAGTGGTACACAGATTTTGTGTTCACAGCCGGTCCCCTGTGGGAGTCGGGCTTGCCCGCGATAGCGATCCGACGAACACCCAATCTCCCTCTGCAGTAACACCCTTGAACCACCAACCGATCAACGGCGTGCGGGCACCAGTTCAGGCTTGATCACACCGGTGAGGCGCGTATAGGGCAGGGTGATTTCGATCAGCCCCTGTGCGTAAGGGGCGATGGTGCTGACGTTGTACTTGAGCACCACGCCGCCGCTGGTCAGGGCCACGTTCGGGGTTTTCTGGAACGGCCAGTTCTTCACGAACTCCGGGTCGCGGTCCATCTTGGTGCTGATCAACCAACTGTTGTGGGCGACTTTCGCGGTATTCCAGAAGGCCTGCTCCTGGCCGGGCAGCAGCATGTCGGCCAGGGTCAGTTCCTTATGCAGAATCCGTGAATAGTTGATAAACCCGCGGCCTGGCTCGCCGTGGGCGACACCGGTGTCCAGGTAGCTTGACACTTCAACGATCACCAGTCCGTCATGCTGGTCACGTACCTTGGCTTGCAAGTACATGCCGTGGCGGTCCGGCGACTCACGCAGGAAGGTGTTCCGGTAGGCGTTCAGGCTCGCCGGTACACTGGCGCCAGGCGTGGTGCGGGTCATTTGCAGCAGGCGCTGTTCCACCAGGCTGTCCAGTTGTGGCTCGGCGGGGAAATGCACGGTGTCGATGTTCACCAGCGGGCAGGTCGGGCTGTCACAGCCGGGCTTGATCTGCTCCGACTTGTCGGTGGTAACGTCCAGCGGCTTGAGATAGGCAGGTTGGAACAGGCTCTGGCAAGCACCCAGGGTCAAGGCAATACAGGCCACGGAGGCGATTTTTAAAAGCGACATGTGTGTCCTTCGTAAATCGATGGAAAGCGAAAAGAGTAGCGCTTGGACTGCCAACGTGGCCGCCAGTTCGCCACTAAACTGATTGCAGTGAGTTTGACGCTCGCCGCCTCTGCCGGCAACCGGAAAGGGGCTGCATCAACGGGCGTCGGCGCGTTAGGATGGCGGCCATTGCACGAGCTTAACGAGGGACACCATGACGGACATCGCGAAGTCGACGCCGAACAAGATCGAGATTGTTCAGCGTGACAATGCCTATAAAGGCTTCTACAAGCTCGATCGCGTGCAACTGCGCCACGAGAAGTTCGACGGCGGCATGAGCCGGGTGATCAACCGCGAAGTGTTCGTGCGTCATGACGCGGTGTGCGTACTGCCCTACGACCCGCTGCGCGATGAGGTGGTGCTGATCGAACAGTTCCGCGTCGGCGCCATGGGCCGCGCCGATAACCCCTGGCTGGTGGAGATGGTCGCCGGCCTGATTGACAAGGATGAGCAACCTGAGGAGGTTGCACACCGCGAGGCCGAGGAGGAAGCTGGGCTGACGTTCTCCGCGCTGTGGCCGATCACCAAGTATTTCCCTTCGCCTGGCGGCAGTACCGAATTTGTCCACCTGTACCTGGGCCGTTGCGACAGCTCGGGCGCGGGAGGGGTCCATGGATTGGAAGAAGAAGCAGAAGATATCCGCGTCACCGCCTGGGCCTTCGAAGATGCCTTGCAGGCGGTACGCGACGGCAAGATTTCCAACGCAGCCAGCATTATCGCCCTGCAATGGCTTGCGCTTAATCGCGCGGAAGTGAGGGGGTTATGGCAGTAAAGGCACGGGAACGTTACCGAGTTGACCTGATCGGGCTGCAAGCGGCCTGCGAGGCCAACTATGCGCGGCTGATGCGCCTGCTCCCGGACATGCGCCACGCTCCCCAGGCGCGGCGCATTGCTGTCACCCACGGCGACCAGATGCTCGGCGTGCTGACCCTGGAAGTCATTCTCACCTGCCCCTACACCACCACCCTGCGGGTGCGCCAGGAGCACAGCCTGCCGTGGTTGCCGGTGCCGCAATTGGAAGTGCAGGTGTACCACGACGCGCGTATGGCCGAAGTGATCAGCGCCGAGCATGCGCGACGCTTTCGCAGCATCTATCCTTACCCGAATGTGTTCATGCACCAGCCCGATGAGAAAGCACAGCTCAATGTGTTCCTCGGCGAATGGCTCAGCCACTGCCTGGCCTTGGGCCATGAGTTTGAAGTGGTGCGGTAGATGTGAACTGCGTCTGCTTCCTTGGGTTTCCTCTTTGTGTCCTGCCCCAGCATAATCGCGCCAACTATCCATTCCTGTCGTTACCAGGGAGAGCGCCTTGCCGAGCGTATCCGCCGTGAATCCTGATGCCGTGTTGCTGGTGCAGTTGTCCGACAGCCATCTGTTTGCCGACCCTGACGCCACGCTGCTGGGCATGAACACCCGTGAAAGCCTGCAGCGGGTGGTCGAGCTGGTGCGCGCGCGACAGCCGGCCATCGACCTGATACTGGCGACCGGCGATCTGTCCCAGGATGGCACGCTTGAGTCCTATCAGCAGTTTCGCGATTTGACCACCGCCCTTGGCGCTCCGGCGCGTTGGATTCCTGGCAACCACGACGAGCCGCAGGTCATGGCCCAGGCTGCCATGCACAGTGATTTGCTCGAGCCGGTGGTGGATATCGGCAACTGGCGTATCACTCTGCTGGATTCGGCGGTACCTGGGTCTGTGCCGGGCTACCTGCAAGACGGGCAACTGCAACTGCTGGCGCAGGCCTTGAGCGAAGCGCCGGGCCGCCATCACCTGGTGTGTTTCCACCATCATCCGGTGCCTATCGGCTGTGCGTGGATGGAGCCAATTGGTCTGCGCAACCCCGAAGCGCTGTTTGCCGTGCTTGAGCGCTTTCCGCAGACCAAGGCATTGCTGTGGGGGCATGTGCATCAGGAGATCGACAGCGAGCGCGACGGTGTGCGGCTGCTGGCTTCGCCGTCCACCTGTATCCAGTTTGCGCCGGGGAGTGAGGACTTTCAGGTCAGCGAGCAGGCGCCGGGGTATCGCTGGTTGCGTTTGCATGGCGACGGACGGTTGGAGACGGGGGTGGAGCGTTTGGTTGGCTTTGCATTCACCATCGATTACGGCAGCAACGGCTATTAGGACCTGTTAACACTGATCAAAATGTGGGAGCTGGCTTGCCTGCGATGGCAGCCTGACAGCCGACGCCTATCTACCTGACACCCCGCACTCCAAATGTGGGAGCGGGCTTGCTCGCGAAGGCGGCCTGGCAGGCAACACAGTTGGATGGTGTACATATCCATTGCTGCGGTAACGGCCGCTTAGGGTTCCGCTCTGACAGCGGGTCACTTTTGGAAAAGAGCCCCAAAAGTAACCAAAAGGGCTCTTGCCCCACCACTCGGCACCTCGCTTAGGCTCGGTGTGCCCGTAATCCGCCAGTGATTTGGGGGGCCGCCGCCACGCGCCATCCATGGCGCGGGGCGGCTAAACCGGCATCCCTGCCGGTTTACCCCCCAAATCACTGTCGAATTCCGGCCAGCGTGGTTTGACGGGGCGCCTAAGATCAAGATCAAAAGCAGATCAAGAGCAAAAGCGGCTCGCTTCGCATCGTGGTTACCGTCTGCGGCTACAGCCCACAAAGTTATGTAGATACCTATGGTGATCGCAGGCAAGCCAGCTCCCACAATGGGTCCGCTTCTGCCTGCATTCCCTGTAAACTGCGCCTCTTTGGCCCCAGCACGGAGAGCCCGGCATGTCCGCTTCGATCCTGTATATCCACGGTTTCAACAGTGCGCCGGCTTCCAACAAGGCCAGCCAGTTGACCACTGTGATGGATGCCCTTGGCCTGTCCGACCAGTTGCGTGTGCCGGCGCTGCATCACCACCCTCGTCAGGCAATTCTTCAATTGGAGCAAGCGATTGCGCAACTGGACCGGCCACTGCTGGTCGGCAGCTCACTCGGCGGCTACTATGCAACCCATCTTGCCGAACGCCATGGCCTCAAGGCGCTGCTGGTCAACCCGGCGGTCAGCCCCCATCGGATGTTTGACGGTTACCTGGGCACCCAGAAGAACCTCTACACCGATGAGACCTGGGAATTGACACAGGACCACGTCACGGCGCTGGCCGAGCTGGAAGTACCGGCGCCCCAGGATGCCGGGCGTTATCAGGTGTGGTTGCAGACCGGGGACGAAACGCTGGATTATCGCCTGGCCCAACAGTATTACCGGGCCTGTGCCTTGCGCATCCAGGCCGGTGGCGACCATGGTTACCAGGGGTTCGCCCAGCAATTGCCGGCACTGTTGTGCTTTGCCGGTATTGGCGCAGATCAGTTTCAATCCTTCGATTTTTCGTCACTGTAGAAAATCGCAGGTCACTTTTTAATCGAACGACTCACGACGAGACCCCATGGCCACTCCCAGCGCTAGCTCTTATAACGCCGACGCCATCGAAGTCCTCTCGGGCCTCGACCCGGTGCGCAAACGCCCCGGCATGTACACCGACACCAGTCGGCCGAACCACCTTGCCCAGGAAGTCATCGACAACAGCGTCGACGAAGCCTTGGCCGGGCACGCCAAGTCGGTGCAAGTCATCCTTCACGCCGACCATTCCCTGGAAGTGTCCGACGACGGTCGTGGGATGCCGGTGGACATTCACCCCGAAGAGGGTGTGCCGGGCGTCGAGCTGATCCTTACCAAGCTGCATGCCGGCGGCAAGTTCTCCAACAAGAACTACCAGTTCTCCGGCGGTTTGCACGGCGTGGGTATTTCTGTGGTCAACGCGCTGTCGACCCTGGTGCGGGTCAAGGTCAAGCGCGACGGCAACGAGTACCAGATGACCTTCGCCGATGGCTACAAAGCCACCGACCTGGAAGTGATCGGCACCGTGGGCAAGCGCAACACCGGCACCAGCGTGTACTTTGCGCCGGACCCCAAGTATTTCGATTCGCCCAAATTCTCCATCAGTCGCCTCAAGCACGTGCTCAAGGCCAAGGCTGTGTTGTGCCCGGGGCTGCTGGTCAGCTTTGAAGACAAAGGCACCGGCGAGAAGGTCGAGTGGCACTACGAAGACGGCCTGCGCTCTTACCTGGAAGATTCGGTCAGCGACTTCGAACGCCTGCCCAACGAGCCGTTCTGCGGCAGCCTGTCGGGTAATAAAGAAGCGGTGGACTGGGCGCTGCTGTGGTTGCCCGAAGGTGGCGACAGCGTGCAGGAAAGCTACGTCAACCTGATCCCCACGGCCCAGGGCGGCACCCATGTCAACGGTTTGCGCCAAGGCTTGCTGGATGCCATGCGTGAATTCTGCGAATACCGCAGCCTGTTGCCGCGCGGCGTGAAGCTGGCGCCGGAAGACGTGTGGGAGCGCATCGCGTTCGTGCTGTCGATGAAGATGCAGGAACCGCAATTTTCCGGCCAGACCAAAGAGCGCCTGTCGTCCCGCGAGGCGGCGGCGTTTGTCTCGGGTGTGGTCAAGGACGCCTTCAGCCTGTGGCTCAACGAGCATCCAGAGCTGGGCCTGGCCCTGGCGGAGCTGGCGATCAACAACGCCGGCCGTCGCTTGAAAGCCAGCAAGAAGGTCGAGCGCAAGCGCATCACCCAGGGCCCGGCATTGCCCGGCAAACTGGCCGATTGCGCCGGGCAAGACCCGATGCGTTCCGAGCTGTTCCTGGTGGAGGGTGACTCCGCCGGCGGTTCCGCCAAACAAGCGCGGGACAAGGAATTCCAGGCGATCCTGCCGTTGCGCGGCAAGATCCTCAACACCTGGGAAGTCGATGGCAGCGAAGTGCTCGCCAGTCAGGAAGTACACAACATTGCCGTGGCCATCGGGGTAGACCCAGGCGCGGCGGACATGAGCCAGTTGCGCTACGGCAAGATCTGTATCCTCGCCGACGCCGACTCCGACGGCCTGCACATTGCTACCTTGCTGTGCGCGTTGTTCGTCCAGCATTTCCGCCCGTTGGTGGATGCCGGTCACGTCTACGTCGCCATGCCGCCGCTGTACCGCATCGACCTGGGCAAGGAAATTTTCTACGCCCTGGACGAAGCCGAGCGCGATGGCATCCTCGACCGCCTGGTGGCCGAGAAGAAACGCGGCAAGCCACAGGTCACGCGATTCAAGGGCCTGGGTGAAATGAACCCGCCGCAACTGCGCGAAACCACCATGGACCCGAACACCCGGCGCCTGGTGCAGTTGACCCTGGAAGACTTCGCCGCCACCTCGGAAATGATGGACATGCTGCTGGCGAAGAAACGCGCCGGCGACCGCAAGACCTGGCTGGAATCCAAAGGCAACCTGGCCGAGGTGCTGGGCTGATGCGCACAGGCGTCGCCCTGGCGATCCTGATGTTGAGTGGGTTGGCGGTCGCCCAGGTGGCTGCCGCCAGCGTGGCAGAGCTCAAGCTGGTCTCGGAACATCCGGTGGACGGCATGCGCGGTGGGAACCTGTCGGGCCTGGCGTTGTGTGGCAACGAGCTGTGGACGGTTTCGGACCGCGATGACGACCAGATCTACCGCCTGGATACCCGTGCGCCGACCTGGAGCGCCGAGGCAATAAAGATCGACGTGCCGCCCGTGCCTGAGTCCGGCCTGCCTTGGGGCTTGCGTTCGCGTACCAAGGCCGCTTCGTTCATACGCGGCGGTGACCTGGACTTTGAAGGCATCAGCTGTGATGCCGCAGGCAATCGCTACATTGTCAGCGAAGCCCATGCCGCGGTGCTGCAGGTGCCGGCGGCGGGCGCGCCCGAATGGTTGAAAATCGCGCCGGGGATGGTGCGCGAAGCCAGAGCCAGTGGCATGTTGCTGCACTTTAATGCTTTGTTCGAAGGCCTGGCGGTAAACCCGGAAGGCAATCAGATCTGGCTGGCTGCCGAGCGCGAACGTCGTGGCCTGGTCTCGATCAAGCGTGGGCAGAGCGTATGGGATTGCGATGGCCGTTGTGTATTGTTGAGCGAGGCCGGCCAGGAAGTGCAGCCGGCGCAGTTCCCCAACGCCAAGGCCGTGTCCAAGGACTTTGCCGACTTGTCGCTGTTCAACGGCAAGCTGTTTACCCTGGAGCGCAATGCGTTCCAGATCTGCCGACGCGACCCGCTCACGGCCAAGGTTGAGCTGTGCTGGTCGTTTGCCGACGAAGCCCTGACACCGCAGCGACGTTACCCACAGTCGTATGGCCTGGCTGAAGCCCTGTTGGTGGATGCCGACGGTGCCTGGGTCGGCATCGATAACAATTTCGGCCCGCGTGCCGATGGTGAAAAGCGTCCGATGGTCTATCGTTTCGCCGCCCCGGACGGCGGCTGGAGTGCCCAGCCATGAATCGAGATTTTTTTGAATTGAATCAGCGCAGCGGCAGTTCCACTGCGCCTTACCCCATGATGAGGCCCGCATGAGTGACATCCTCGCAGACAGTTTAGATGGCGTAGAACGCCGGTCGCTGGCTGAATTCACCGAAAATGCCTACCTCAACTACTCCATGTACGTGATCATGGACCGTGCCTTGCCGCATATCGGCGACGGCCTGAAGCCCGTGCAACGGCGCATCATCTACGCCATGAGTGAGTTGGGCCTGGACGCCGATTCCAAGCACAAGAAGTCGGCGCGTACCGTCGGTGACGTGCTGGGTAAATTTCACCCCCACGGCGATTCGGCGTGCTATGAAGCCATGGTGTTGATGGCCCAGCCGTTCAGCTACCGCTATACCCTGGTGGACGGCCAGGGTAACTGGGGTGCACCGGATGACCCCAAATCCTTTGCCGCCATGCGTTACACCGAGGCGCGGCTGTCGCGTTATTCCGAAGTGCTGCTCAGCGAGCTGGGCCAGGGCACGGCCGACTGGGGGCCGAACTTTGACGGCACCCTCGACGAACCCCTGGTGTTGCCGGCGCGTTTGCCGAACATCCTGCTCAATGGCACCACCGGTATTGCAGTCGGCATGGCCACCGACGTGCCGCCGCACAACCTGCGCGAAGTCGCCACCGCCTGCGTGCGCTTGCTCGATGAGCCCAAGGCTACGGTCGAGCAGCTCTGCGAGCATATCCAGGGCCCGGATTACCCGACCGAAGCAGAAATCATCACGCCGCGCGCCGACCTGCTGAAGATGTACGAAACCGGCAAGGGCTCGGTGCGTATGCGCGCCGTGTACCACATCGAAGACGGCGACATTATTGTGACCGCGCTGCCGCACCAGGTATCAGGTGCCAAGGTGCTGGAGCAGATCGCCGCGTTGATGCAGGCCAAGCCGTCGAAATTGCCGCAAGTGGCCGACCTGCGTGACGAGTCCGACCACGAGAACCCGTGCCGCATCGTGATCATCCCGACCAACAGCCGGGTGGATCATGAAGTGCTGATGCAGCACTTGTTTGCCAGCACCGACCTGGAGTCCAGCTACCGGGTCAACGTCAACATCATCGGCCTGGACGGTAAGCCGCAGCTCAAGAACCTGCGCAATCTGCTGGTGGAATGGCTGGAGTTCCGCGTACAGACCGTGCGCCGCCGCCTGCAATTCCGCCTCGACAAGGTTGAGCGCCGCTTGCACCTGTTGGACGGCTTGCTGATCGCCTACCTCAACCTGGATGAAGTGATCCATATCATCCGTACCGCCGAGCACCCGAAGGCCGAGCTGATCGCGCGTTTCGAGCTGAGCGAAATCCAGGCGGACTACATCCTCGACACCCGCTTGCGCCAGTTGGCACGCTTGGAAGAAATGAAGCTGCGCGACGAGCAGGATGCGCTGCTCAAGGAACAAGCCAAGCTGCAAGCCTTGCTGGGCAGCGAAGCCAAGCTCAAGAAGCTGGTGCGCAGCGAACTGATCAAAGATGCCGAAACCTATGGCGATGACCGTCGCTCGCCTATCGTCGAGCGCGCTGAAGCGAAAGCTCTGACCGAAACCGAGCTGTTGCCCAACGAGAAAATTACCGTCGTTCTGTCGGAAAAGGGTTGGGTTCGCTCCGCCAAAGGGCATGATATTGACGCCACCGGCCTTTCGTACAAAGCCGGTGATGGTTTCAAGACCGCTGCCGCCGGGCGTTCCAATCAGTTCGCGGTGTTTATCGACTCGACCGGGCGCAGTTATTCGGTGCCGGCCCATACCCTGCCATCTGCACGGGGGCAGGGCGAGCCGTTGACCGGGCGCCTCACGCCGCCACCGGGGGCGAATTTCGAGTGCGTACTGCTGCCGGACGATGATTCGCTGTATGTCATCGCTTCCGATGCCGGTTACGGTTTCGTGGTCAAGGGTGAAGACCTGCAGGCCAAGAACAAGGCAGGCAAGGCGCTGTTGAGCTTGCCGAACAACGCCAAGGTGATTCTGCCAAGGCCGGTGGAAGATCGTGAAAGCAACTGGCTGGCGTCGGTGACCACTGAAGGGCGTCTGCTGGTGTTCAAGATCAGCGACTTGCCGCAGTTGGGCAAGGGCAAGGGCAACAAGATTATCGGGATTCCCGGTGACCGGGTGGCCAGTCGCGAGGAGTATGTGACTGATATCGCCGTGGTCCCGGAAGGCTCTACCCTGGTACTCCAGGCCGGCAAGCGCACGTTGTCATTGCGCCCTGACGACCTTGAACACTACAAGGGTGAGCGTGGCCGGCGAGGTAACAAACTGCCACGAGGCTTCCAGCGAGTGGATGCCTTGCTGGTCGAAACGCCGGTTTAAGCGGTACTAGAGGCCTCGATCTACGATTTAACGCGTAGATCGATGCTTTCGCGCTGGAGTCATGGCGCATATTCACGGATGATATGGCCTTTCCAGCGCCGGCGTGGCCGAGCGTGTTCAGGTTATTTTTAGTATTACATTGTGGTTCGCCTTGTGGCAGCCACTTGGATGGGATGATGACTGCTCCACGCCTTCCTCTATTTTTGATGCTCGCTGGCCTTTTGGGGTTGGCGGGTTGCAGCACACACCAACCGGTGTCGCTGTACCAGCTGGACAGCGGAAGTCCGGCTCAGCCAGCTCAAACCGCTGGCATGGCAGTATTGCTGGGGCCGGTAGTCGTTGCCGACTACCTGCAACGCGAAACCCTGCTTCAACGTCAGAACGACGGCAGCCTGCAAGGTTCCACAGATGGTCGTTGGGCCGGTAGCCTGTCGTCGGATATCAATCAGTTGATGTTGCGTCAGGTCGCCGGCCAGCTGGACAGCCAGCGTGTGGTCTTGGCACCGGGACCCTCCGGGTTCACCCCGGATGTACAGGTATTGCTGACCATCACGCGGCTGGACTCCGGCAAGTCGCAACCGGCGATCCTGGATGCACAGTGGCGCCTGATCGACCGTCGCGGGCAAGTGCGGGACAACCGCATTGTGCACCTGCAGGAAGAACATGCAGGCACCACCGCGTCCCAGGTCCAGGCCCAGGGTGTGCTGTTGCAGCATTTGGCTCAGCAGTTGTCGGTGGCGCTCAAGCCATTGGCCAACCAGCCGCCGATTGCCGAAGCGCAGCCGCGTAAGCAAGCCCCGGCCCAGGCCAAGCCTGCGGCCCCGGAAAAACCGAAGATGCCGATGGCCACGCCGATTCGCACGGACTTGGAAGTGTTCAGGTTCTGATCTGAATCGCGCACAAACAAAAGGCCCGCTGAATAAGCGGGCCTTTTTATTGGGCTGCGAATACCACAAACCAAATGTAGGAGCGAGCTTGTGTAGGAGCGGGCTTGCTCGCGAATGAGGTGTGTCAGGGGCACATCAGCTGACTGACACGCCGCTTTCGCGAGCAAGCCCGCTCCCACATAAGCCCAGCTCCACAGTAGGTATAACGCTATGCCTCAGGGCTTACGGGTCTCATGCATCCGCGCCAACTGCCGTTCCAGCATCGACGGATACGGCTCCATCAACCGCTCCACACAGCTGGCCCCCTCAGGGCTGGCAATCGGGCGGATACGTGCGCGTTGGCGGATCAGTGTGTCTTCGCTGATCTTGCGCTCCACCAGCAACAGGTTGCGGCTGTGCTGGGACAGGGCCAGGGCATCCTGGGCGATTTCAGTGAGCAGCAGGTCGATCTGGCTCATGCCAAACAGGTCGTCACCCACGGTTAGGCCCAACTGCAGTTGCAGGGTAATGCCGCTGTCGGCCACTTCGATCTGCAGGGCGTGGCCCAGCGCGCGCAACAGCTCGCCGCAGCAGATGGCGTTGGTCAGGTAGTCTTCGCCGCTGTCTTCGCTGTGGAACAGCATCAGCGTGCTGCCATCGTTCAGGGTATGCAGTTCGCTCTGATAGAGCGAAGCAGCCTGGTCGAGGCAGTCGCGGTAGCGTTCGAGCAGTTCGGTCAGACGGGCACGGGGCAGGCGGCGCAGTTGCTCCTGGGCACCCAGTTGCACGGCGAGTACGGCGCTGTGCTGCGGCTCGGCGTTCTTGACCACAACCGGTTTCGGTGCGGCGACCGGGGCGGCTGCCGAGGTGTCGCGCAGGTCGGCGAACGGGTCTTCGTCGTCCAGCTCGTCTTCCTCGGCCTTGATCACATGGCGCGGTGCAGGCTTGAGGCCGGCCACCGGGGCGCTGTCGTCGAAGCCTGGGTCGCGCAGGTCGCGCACTTCAAACTCAGGCTCGTCGGTGTAGTCCTCGGCGTCGTCGTACTCAGGCTCGGGCTCGACTTCAGGCGCTTTGGGCTCCGGGGCAAAGCTGGCGTGGAGCTGGCGCGCGAGGTCGCCGATTTCGTCCTGGCGATCGGTAGCCGGGGTGTGTTCGTCGATATCCCGCAGCCAGATGCGCAGTTGCATCAACGGCGTGGAGATATGCCGGCCCAGGCGCAGGCTCAAGGCCAGGGCCAAAGCCAGCAGGATCGCGCTCAGGATGCCCATGCTCTGCAGGCTGATGGTCATCGGCTGCTGGAACTGTTGCATATCAAGGCTGATACGCAGTTGGCCGGCCTTCACGTCCTGGAACGTAATATTGCTCTGGTACAGGCCTTCGGCCTCACCGAGCAGGCCGTTTTTCGGGCGCTGTCCGGCCTCGGCCATGATCCGGTTGTCCACGCTATAGATAGCGGCGTGGGCCACCAGCGGGTTCTTGGTCAGGTTGTTGAGCAGCACGTTGAGGCTGAGGATGTCGTTGGACACCAGCAACTCAGTCGCCGAAGTGGCGGTCTGGGTTGTCAGGCTCGCGCCCAGGGCATCAGCCTGCTCGTGCATGGCCTGCTTGAACTGCAAACCCATCACGCAGGCGTAGATCACCAGGGCCAGAGCGACCAGGATCACGTTATGGCTGGCGATGCGCAATGCAATCGGTACACGGCGATGGCGCAGTGCCCGGAAGATCAGCAGGAAGAAGTTATCGGTTTTTACTGGCGTGGGCCGGTTCACTTGCGCTCGGCTCTTGGTCCGTGAAGTTGACGCGCAGTATAGCGACAGGCCCATGGCCGGCAAAGCGCTGGCTGTGCCCGATGGTCACTGAAAGTGGGTAGAATGCGGTTTTTTTCCAGCCTGGGGGTGCGCTTTGCGCGAAATTGTCCTGATCAACATCACGGGTGAAGACCGACCGGGTCTCACCGCAGCCATTACCGGCGTCCTGGCCCAGGGTGGTGTGAACATTCTCGACATCGGCCAGGCGGTGATCCACGACACCTTGTCGTTCGGCATCCTGGTGGAAATCCCCAGCACCGAACAGGCCTCCTCGGTACTCAAGGACATCCTGTTTACGGCGTATAAGCTCGATCAACAGGTACGTTTCACCCCGGTGTCCGAAGCCGATTACCAACACTGGGTCGAAGGCCAGGGCAAAAAGCGCCATATCGTCACCCTGTTGACCCGCAAGGTAACGGCTGAACAGTTGCAGCGCGTCAGCTCCATTACCGCGCAGTACGGATTGAATATCGACCATATCGACCGTCTGTCGGGTCGCATGCCATTAGACACTCCGGCCGACAAGGGCAAGGGCTGCATCGAGTTCTCCGTACGCGGCGAACCGGCTGACGCGCAAGCGCTGCGCGCCGACTTCCTGAGCGTGGCCCAGGAACTGAATGTCGATATCGCCTTCCAGGAAGACTCCCTGTTCCGTCGCAACCGCCGCCTGGCGGTGTTCGACATGGACTCCACCTTGATCGAAGCCGAGGTCATCGACGAGCTGGCCAAGGCGGCCGGTGTGGGCGAGCAAGTGTCTGAGATTACTGAGCGGGCGATGGCCGGCGAGCTGGATTTTCGTGCCAGCTTCAAGGAACGTCTGGCGTTGCTCAAGGGCCTGGACGTGGGCGTGCTGGATTCGATCGGCGCGTCGCTGCGCCTGACTGAAGGCGCCGAAACCCTGTTCGCCGAACTCAAGCGCCTGGGCTACAAGACCGCCATCCTGTCCGGCGGCTTCACTTATTTCGCCAAGCAGTTGCAGGCCAAGCTGGGCATTGACTATGTATTCGCCAACGAGCTGGAAGTGGTGGATGGCAAAGTGACTGGCGTGGCGGTGGAGCCGATTGTCGACGCGCAACGCAAGGCCGACCTGCTCAAGGAATTGGCGCACAAGGAAGGCTTACGTCTGGAGCAGACCATTGCGGTCGGCGACGGCGCCAATGACTTGCCGATGCTGGCGATTGCCGGGTTGGGCGTGGCGTTCCGTGCCAAGCCGTTGGTCAAGCAATCGGCCAAGCAGGCGATTTCGACCTTGGGGTTGGATGGCGTGCTGTACCTGCTGGGCTTGCGTGACCGCGACGGTCAGCTCTAGGGCGCCACTCAACCCCCTGTAGGAGCGAGCTTGCTCGCGAAAATCGTCAACGATTACCCAGGCATTCTGGATGCCCGCGGTGCTCTTGAGTGCTTCGCGAGCAAGCTCGCTCCTACAGGGGTTGTGTCGATCAGGCTTTAGGCAAGGCGATACCCTGGCCCATCTGCACCGGCGTACCCGCTGCCAGTTCTTCAGCCCACTTCACCTGGTCCGGCCCGAACAGCACGATGGCGGTCGATCCCAGTTTGAAACGACCCAGTTCCGCACCTTTTTCCAGATGAATCGGCGCGCGAGCCGCTTCGTCGTAGCGGAAGGTTTTCAGCTCGCGCTTGGGCGGCGTCACCAAGCCGGCCCACACGGTTTCAATCGACGCGACGATCATCGCACCCACCAACACCACGGCCATCGGGCCGCGTTCGGTGTCGAACAAGCAGACAGCGCGCTCGTTACGGGCGAACAACTCCGGCACGTTTTCGGCGGTGGTCTGGTTGACCGAGAAAATTCGCCCTGGCACATACACCATCTCGCGCAGGGTACCGGCCAATGGCATGTGCACCCGGTGGTAGTCCTTGGGCGACAGGTAAATAGTTGCGAACTCGCCGCCCATGAACGGCGCAGCCATTGCCGCATCGCCACCGAGCAGTTCCAGCACGCTGAAGCTGTGGCCTTTGGCCTGGAAGATGCGGCCATGTTCGATCGGGCCCAGTTGGCTGACCGCGCCATCGGCAGGGCTCAGGACTGCGCCTGGGGTTGGTTCCAACGGGCGGGCGCCGTCTTTCAACGCGCGGGTGAAGAAGGCGTTGAAGTGCTCGTAGGCGCTCAGGTCTTCCACCAGGGCCTGGGACATGTCCACCTGGTAGCGCTTGGCGAACCAGGCAGTGAAGGCGTTTTTGAACCAGCGCACGCGGCACTCGGCGATACAGCCGGCCAGGCGCGACAGCAAGTGATGCGGCAGCAAGTACTGGCTGAGGATAAACAACTGCTTTTTCATAACTGTCCTTAAACCTTAAATCTCAACGGGGGTGTCGGGGTGGTTGCCCCATTCGCCCCAGGAACCGGCATAACCTTTGACTCGCGGATAACCGAGCGCCTTGGCCACCAGGTAGGTGAAGCCAGAGCGGTGGTGAGTCTGGCAGTGGGTGATGATTTCTTTGTCTTTGGTCAGCCCGAGGTCTTCGAGGATCTGCGGCATGTCACGGCGGATACGCAGGTTGCGTGCCTTGTCCATGCCGGCGGTCCATTCGAAGTTCACCGCGCCGGGAATGTGGCCGCCCTTGGCTGCGAGCACTTTCTCGCCGGAATACTCCAGCGGGCCACGAGCGTCCCAGATCCCCAGGTCGGCCGCGCCGAGACGGCTTTGCAGGTATTCACGGGTGGCGGTAGGGCCGTCGTGCAGCGTAAGGCTGACCGGGCCGCCGGCTGCTGGGGGCACATCGGTGGAAAGCGCGTGACCTTCATCCAGCCATACCAGCAGGCCACCGTCGAGGTAGTGATATTTCTGGTGGCCGATCACGTCGAGCATCCAGATAAAGCGCCCGGCCCAACCGCCGCCTTCGTCGTCATAGACCACATAGGTGGCGTCCGGGGTGTGGCCCAGTTCACCGAACAGTTTTTCCAGGTCGGCCTTGCTCGGCAGCAGGCCGGGTGCGGGCGGCTGGCCCAGTTGGGTGCGCTTGGGGTCAACGAAATGCGCGCCGGGGATATGCCCTTCGGCGTAGCGGGCAGCACTGGTGAGGTCCACCAGTATCAAGTGCTTGGAATCGAGGCGACTCGACAGGTCGGCGGATTCGATCACCAGCGGCAAGCCAGAGAAGTCAGGCATGCGAGGTCTCCTGGGCACAAATGTTGGCGATAAAGGCCGGTGATTGTAGCGCAAGCATCAGGCGCTGCGGTTGGTAAAGCTGTGCAGGGCTTTCTCGATGCATTGGGCGGTTTTGCCGAACGCTTGCACGGTGGTTTCCGAGAACGGCCCGCCGCCCTGGTCCGCCACGATCAGCATGACCACCCGGCCGTTGCAGCTCAGTGAGCGCAACAGCAGGTGCTCGCCGACAAACAGGCGACGCAGGATCGGTGGCAGCAAGGCGGAAAACTGCGCATGGTTGTCGGGGTTCAGGCGTACCTGGGCGGACTTTTCCAGCAGGCGTTGCAGCAACGTGCTGTTGACCACATCCAGGCTCAGGTGAGCCGCGTCCTTGGGCAGGCCGTCGGCCTGGTGCACACGCAAGGTGCTCAAGGCGCGATCGGCCATGAATATCAGTACCCGCTGCATGCCACTGGCCACCAGGGCTTCCTTGGCGCAAGTGGTCAGGTGCATGGCGTTGGCAAAGCGGCTCGGTTCCACCAGCAACTCGGTGCAACGCGTGCGCCACACGGCCAAGGCTTCGGCAGTCGGAGGCGGTGCAGGCAACAAGCCGCGATGGACCTTCTGCACATGCCACGGCCAGATCAGCGACAGCGCGGGGTGCCAGAGGTCGGGCATCAAGGTGGTGCGCGCGCTGGTCACCGCTTGCTGGTGGGCTTGCTGTTGCACATCGCTCAATGGCGTTTGCAGGTACAGCGCCGTCAGGTATTGCCAGCGCTCGGTGTGCGGGCAGGTCCAGGATTCCTGGGCCGACATCGCCAGGCCATTGGCCAGCAACACGGTGTTGGCCGGCTGGTTCAGCCAGCGCCGCAGGTTGGGCTCGGCATCGAGCAATTGCTGGTGGCGCAGGGCATCGTCTTGACGGGCAATGTGCAGCGCCTTGACCAGCAGGCGTTGCTCGGCCAGCAGCAACTTGTAGCCCTGTGAAACCCAGATCGGCAGGTGCCAGGCTTCGGTCAGGCCCAGGCACAGGTCGAGCAAGCGCACGCCGAACAGCTGTTGCTCGACCTGGCGCGCCGATTGGCCTTTATGGATCACCCGCAATTCCCATTCTTCCAAAAGCTTGGGGTAGGCGACGGCCATCGGCCACAGCGGCGACAGAAACAGCAGGCTGCCCCAGTGGATGTCCTGCCACAGTCGCGCCAGGCGACTGCCGAACAAACCGTTGGCTTGCTGGGATGCGTGCTGGCTGATCAGCAACAGTTGACGCAAGGCCACGGGAATTTCCCGGACGGGTACCGAAGGCAGGCGCGCCAACAACTCCTCGGCACGTTTGAGGCCCAGGCGGTTAAGCGCGACTTCAAGGTTTTCCGCAGGTTCGGCCAGGCTGCCGTGGGCTTGGCTGTTGGCTTCGCGCATCACACTCAACACCAGGGCCGGGCTGTTGTGCATCAGCTCCGCAATATCTCGCAATGAACTGCGGCTATCGCGAATGGCTTTGCATACGCGCTCATGACTGGCCTGGGGCACGGGCAGCAGCACGTCGTCCAGGCACTTGATCCAAGCGGCGAGGGTGGTGGGGCGGTTCGTTGGGACTGTCGTTTCAATTGCCATGATTGGGGCGCGATCATCACTTGCGTTCTACACGCCCGGAACGGGCCGAATTGGCTTTTCGCCTTAACGGGCTATAGTCTGGCGCAGTTTTGCCGATAAGTAGAACAAGAGTTTTGTGCAACACCCCCTATGTCCATGAACCCGACGGCGCAAGTACCCCTCTCCTATGGCTAAAATTATCGGCATCATTGTCGTCATCGCAAGTGTGCTCGGAGGGTACGTCCTCTCCCACGGTAAAATCGCCGCACTGATCCAGCCTTTCGAAGTGCTGATTATTGGCGGTGCCGCGTTCGGCGCATTTTTGCAGGCCAACCCAGGCTATATGACCATGCACGTGGTCAAGAAGTCCCTGGGCATGTTCAGCTCGCGCTTCTCCCACACGTTTTATCTGGAAGTGCTGGGGCTGATCTACGAGATCCTCAACAAGAGCCGCCGCGAAGGCATGATGGCGATCGAGGGTGATATCGAAGACGCCGCAGCCAGCCCGATTTTTGCCAAGTACCCGGCCGTGCTCAAAGACGAGCGCATGACCGCGTATATCTGTGATTACCTGCGCATCATGTCCTCCGGCAACATGGCACCCCACGAACTGGAAGGCCTGTTCGACATGGAACTGTTCAGCCTCAAGGAAGAGCTGGAGCATCCTTCCCACGCCGTGACCGGCATCGCCGACGGGATGCCCGGTTTCGGTATTGTCGCGGCGGTACTGGGTATCGTGGTGACCATGGCGTCCCTGGGCGAGGGCGATCAGGCGGCCATCGGCATGCACGTAGGTGCGGCGCTGGTGGGGACCTTCTTCGGTATTCTCGCCGCCTATGGTTTCTTCGGCCCGCTCGCCACTTCCCTGGCCCACGATGCCAAGGAAGAGATCAACCTCTACGAAGCGATCAAGGCGTGCCTGGTGGCATCGGCCTCGGGCATGCCGCCGTCGCTGGCCGTGGAGTTTGGGCGCAAGGTGCTGTACCCGAAACATCGCCCGAGTTTCTCCGAGCTGGAACAAGCGGTTCGCGGTCGCTAAGCCATGGAAAACAACCAGCCGATCATCATCAAGCGCGTCAAGCGCTTCGCTGCGGGGCACCATGGCGGCGCCTGGAAAATCGCCTTCGCCGACTTTGCCACGGCGATGATGGCGTTCTTCCTGGTGCTGTGGCTGATGTCCACCGCTACGCCAGAACAGAAGATCGCCATCGCCGGCTACTTCAAAGACCCGATTGGCTTTTCGGAAAGCGGCACGCCGTTTGTCATTGACCTGGGCGGCTCGCCGGAACTGGCGCCAGAGCGCACCATCAACCCCGAAGTGCAAACGGAGTCGCCCCAGGAAAAAATTCCGATTGAGCGCGACACTGTCGAGTCCATGGCTGAGCAGGTCGAACAGGAGCGCCTGGAACTGTTGCTGCAGGAATTGCAGAACAAGGTTGAAGAAAACCCACAGTTGCTGAAGTTCAAGGACCAGATTTCCTTCGAGATCACCCCCGAGGGGCTGCGCATCCAGATTACCGATGCGGCCAACCGGCCGATGTTCGACTCTGGCAGTGCGCGCTTGAAGCCGTACTTTGAAGACATCCTGCTGGCCATGGCTGACACCATCAAGGCGGTGCCGAACAAGATCAGCATCAGCGGGCATACCGACGCCAAGCCCTACGCGGGCCAGGGCGATTTCGGCAACTGGGAACTCTCGGCCAACCGCGCCAATGCCGCCCGGCGTGCGCTGATAGCCGGCAGCTACCCGGACCCGCAAGTGGCGCGCGTGGTGGGCTTTGCCTCCTCGCAGCTGTTTGATCCCAAAGACCCGTTCAACCCGGTCAACCGCCGTATCGACATCGTGGTGCTGACCAAAAAAGCCCAGCGTGCGATTGAGGGCGATCAACCACCGCCACCGGCACCGACCCAGGGCGACGGTGCGCCAGGCGAAGTGCCGGCCGACCCGAACGCGCTACCGCCGGAGCAGGAACCGTTGCCAGCCCATGAGCTGCGCCAGAAGCTGAACCTGTTTGATGATGGGGGCGTCAAGGATCCTACGGCGCCTGCACCGGGGTCATAATTGATCTATGCGCTGGAAACGTAAACGCCCCGATCATTCGGGGCGTTTTCATGTGTGTTCAAAGTGGGAGGTATGCTTTGACACCACTGACTACGCCTCGCATGTCGTCGGCGCACAGGCGCGGGACGAAGTACTCCCGACCTTTGGTGCGAGTCTTTCTATGCAACTTGTCGAGGCGCTCAAAGCTGACGGTATAAATCATGTCGCACTTCACCCATAGCTCTTTATAACCATCGGACTGAAGTGGATTGGTGCGTAGCAAATGGTGCCAGTCGTATTGGGTCGCTGGTGCAGTAGAGGAGATTGGCACCACGGTGCAGAGCTTGCGACTGTGGGTCGAGGTAGGAGATATCACGACGACTTTGCGGATCTTCAGCATTTCCGGGGCGACAAAGCCTCGGGTGAAGTCACACAGCAAAACGTCGCCTTGTTTGGGGTGATAGTAGAGAGCCAAATGTTAATTCCCCACAAAAAGCAAAGCCGCCCGAAGGCGGCTTCATTCGACACGCAGCGGAGCTTGCTTCGCCCCTTCTGCGCCGCTGGATCAACTCCGAAAAGGATCCAGACTCCTGCCAGCTTTCGCTGGTGACGGAGCAATTATGAGCATCAGGAAATCCGAATACAAGCTGGCTTGTGCGTATCAGCCACCCAGTTGGCTCGAATTCTTGATGCCTGCTCCTGTTAAATCAATGGGCTAGGGCTTTCAGCCCCCCGGTTTATGTGTATCAAGAAATAGACCGTCAATAACTGCTCTCAGGCAAGCTCGCAATAATCGACCGATAGCTGTTCATCCGCTGCTGCTGCACGCGCCCATCTTCCAGTGCCTTGAGCAACGCACAACCCGGCTCGCGGTCGTGTTTGCAGTCACGGAAGCGGCAGGTGCCGATCAGGTCGTTGAACTCGATGAAGCCCGCTTCCACATCGCTGCGGCTGACGTGGCCCAAGCCAAATTCACGAATACCCGGTGAGTCGATCAACTCGCCGCCGCCCGGGAAGTGGAACAACCGCGCGGTGGTGGTGGTGTGGGTGCCCTGGCCGGACAGTTCCGACAGGGGGCCCACGCGGGTTTCGACTTCCGGCAACAGACTGTTGACCAGCGACGACTTGCCCACGCCTGACTGGCCGACGAACACGCTGATCCGCCCGTCCAGCTGCTGCTGCAGCTGTTCCATGCCGTTGCCGTGGTGAGCCGACACTTCCAGCACCGGGTAGCCCAGGGTGCGGTAGACCGCCAGCAACGCATTGAGCGCCGGGGCGTTCTGCTCGTCGATCAGGTCGAATTTGTTCAGCAGCAGCAACGGGCGGATACCAGCATGCTCAGCCGCGACCAGGTAACGGTCGATCAGGTTGGCATGGGGCTCGGGCATTGGCGCGAACACGATCACGATCATGTCGACGTTGGCCGCCACCGGCTTGAGCTGGCCACGGCTGTCGGGGCGGCGCAGTTCGGTGCTGCGCGGCCACTGGGCGACGATGACGCCGATGCCCTGGTTGCCGGCACGCCACACCACCTTGTCGCCGGTGACCAGCGCAGGCAGGTTGGCGCGCAAGTGACAACGGAATACCTGGCCTGCGAGTTCGCCTTCGAGCGCCTCGACTTCGACCTGCACACCAAAGTGCGCGATCACCAGGCCCGTTTGTTCGGGGCCCAGGTCGCCGCCCTCGAGCGCTTCCACGGCGGAGGATTCACGTTTGGCGGCGCGGGCGGCGCGTTCACCTTGAATCTTTTCGATGCGCCAGTTTTGGCGACGGTTGAGCTGGCGTTTGGCCATTGGTGTTCCGTGTCGATAATGCAAAAGTTGGGTAAAACGGTCGCGAGTCTAGCACGCCCCCGCCTGCTAAACTGCCCGGCTACGCCAAGGTGCCAAGAGAATCAAGCCATGCAAAACCCACAGAACCTGATTTGGATCGATCTGGAAATGACCGGTCTGAACCCCGACACCGACGTCATCATCGAGATGGCGACCATTGTCACCGACAGCAACCTCAATACCTTGGCCGAAGGCCCGGTGATCGCCATCCACCACAGCGACGCCGTACTCGCCACCATGGACGAGTGGAACACCCGCACCCACGGTAACTCCGGGCTGACCCAGCGCGTGCGCGACAGCCACATCAGCATGGCCGAAGCCGAAGCCCAAACCATCGCCTTTCTGGAACAGTGGGTGCCCAAGGGCAAATCGCCGATCTGCGGCAACAGCATCTGCCAGGACCGTCGCTTCCTTTATACGCACATGAAGGGGCTGGAAAGTTACTTCCACTACCGCAACCTCGACGTGTCGACCTTGAAGGAACTGGCTGCGCGCTGGGCGCCTGAAGTCAAAGACAGCTTCCATAAAGGCAGCACGCACTTGGCGCTGGATGATATTCGCGAGTCGATTGCCGAGTTGCAGCATTACCGCAAGCATTTCATCAAGGCTTGATTCTGCGGCGGCATTGGAGGCGCCATCGCAGGCAAGCCAGCTCCCACATTTGACTGCATTCGCAAATCCAAAGTGTGGGAGCTGGCTTGCCTGCGATGCAGGCGACGCGGTTTATCGCTAAGTGCCCCCTTTTGGTGCCCTCGGCAAATGATTAGACTGCCGGCCTCTCTGTCAGGATCGCCATCATGTTGCTGATGCTCTACCTCGTCGCCATCACCGCCGAAGCCATGACTGGCGCCCTGTCCGCGGGTCGGCGTGGCATGGACTGGTTTGGCGTGGTGCTGATCGCTTGCGTGACCGCCTTGGGCGGCGGTTCGGTGCGCGATGTGTTGCTCGGCCACTACCCGCTGACCTGGGTTAAACACCCGGAATATTTGGTGCTGACCTCCGTTGCGGCATTGGTGACGATCTTTATCGCACCCTTGATGCGCCACCTGCGCTCGCTGTTCCTGGCGCTGGATGCGGTGGGGTTGGTGGCGTTCACTCTGATCGGCTGCATGACCGCCTTGGAGATGGGCCACGGCATGTTGGTGGCGTCGGTCAGCGGGGTCATCACCGGGGTATTCGGCGGCATCCTGCGGGATATCTTCTGTAACGACATCCCGCTGATCTTCCGCCGCGAGCTATATGCCAGCGTGTCTTTCCTGGCCGCGTGGTTCTACCTGCTGTGCCTGTACCTGGAGCTGCCCAGCGAGCAAGCGATTCTGCTGACGCTGTTCAGTGGCTTCCTGTTACGCCTGCTGGCGATCCGTTTTCACTGGGAAATGCCCAAGTTCGTCTACAACGACGACGTTCACTAACGCGCAGCGTGTTGCTCCAGCGCCCATTCCACGTGTTCGCGCACCAACTCCGACGGGTAGTCCCGCCGCGCCTTGAGCGCTTCCAGCACCGGAATGCTGGAGGGTGCATTGCCCAGGCCCACCGCCAGGTTGCGTAACCAGCGTTCGTAACCGGCGCGGCGCAAGGCTGAGCCTTCGGTGCTGCTGAGAAATTTATCCTCGTCCCACATAAACAATTCGGCCAGTTCCGCGTTATCCAGATTGTGCCGTGGCTTGAAATCGCTTTCGGCGGTGGGTCGGGCGAAACGATTCCACGGGCAAACGATCTGACAGTCATCGCAGCCAAACACGCGGTTGCCGATCAGTGGACGCAGGTCTTCGGGGATGGCGCTCTTGAGTTCGATGGTCAGGTACGAAATGCAGCGTCGCGCGTCCAGCACGTAAGGGCCGACGAAGGCGTTGGTGGGGCAGACGTCCAGGCACGCCGTGCAGCGGCCGCAGTGTTCGGTGGCGTGGGGTGGGTCGACCGGCAACGGTAAATCGACAAACAGTTCGCTCAGGAAGAAATAACTGCCGGCCTTGCGGTTGAGAACCAAGGTGTTTTTACCGATCCAGCCCAGGCCCGCTTGTTCGGCGATGGCTTTTTCCAGGACGGGCGCGCTGTCGACGAAGGCGCGAAAGCCGAACGGCCCGATCTGCGCCTGGATACGGTCGGCCAGTTGCTGCACGCGCTTGCGGATCAGCTTGTGGTAATCGCGGCCCAGGGCGTAGCGCGAGATGTAGGCTTTTTCTGGTTGGGCCAGCAATTGCGCCATCTGGGTGTCGCCGGGCAGGTAGTCCATGCGCAGTGACACCACGCGCAAGGTGCCGGGCACCAGCTCGTCCGGGTGCGAGCGTTTGCTGCCGTGGGCGCCCATGTATTCCATTTCGCCGTGGTAACCCGCGTCGAGCCAGCGTTGCAGGTGCTGTTCATGCTCAGCCAGGTCGAGGCCGCTGATGCCCACTTGTTGAAAGCCCAGCTCGCGTCCCCAGTCTTTGATCGATTGGGCGAGGGCGGGCAGATCGGAGGTAATAGCAGGCATGAGACACGGGAAACCACAGGTTAGATGCGTATAATTCTGCCAGACATCGGAGCTTGAAGACGCATGCCTCAGACAAAACACCCAATTACCGACGTTCAGCTGTTGTTGCCCGGCCATTTGCCGCAACTGGCTGCGCGTTCCCCGGACGCCCATAAGGGCCAGTTCGGCCACCTGCTGGTCATCGGTGGTGACCGTGGCTTTGGCGGCGCGGCGCTGCTGAGCAGCGAAAGTGCCCTGCGCAGCGGAGCCGGCATGGTCTCGCTGGCGACGCGGCCGGAGCATGTGCCGGCCGCTCTGGCTCGGCTGCCGGAGGTCATGGCCGTCGGCATGAGCTCGGCCAACCAGTTGATGGGCCTGCTGGAAAAAATCTCGGTGATCGTCATTGGCCCAGGCCTGGGCGATGCCGCCTGGGGCAAGAGCCTGTTGTCGGTCGCGGCCAATGCCAGCCAGCCGCAGGTGTGGGATGCCGACGCGCTCAACCAACTGGCCACTGGCAGCGTCGAGCTGCCGGCCCACTGTGTGATTACCCCTCATCCGGGCGAAGCTGCGCGCTTGTTGGGGTTATCGACAGCCGAGGTTCAGGCAGATCGCCTTAAGGTGGCGCGCGCGTTGAGTCAGAAATTCAATGCAGTGGCTATCCTCAAGGGTGCTGGCAGTTTGATTGCCAGCCCTGATGGGCGTGTGTCGCGGTGTGATCAAGGCCACCCGGCGATGGCTACGGCGGGGCTCGGCGATGTGCTGGCCGGCCTGGTCGGCGCACTATTGGCTCAGGGTATGCCCGCGTACGAAGCGAGCTGCCTGGCCGTGTGGTTGCACGCGACCGCCGGAGACCGCCAGGGCAGTTTTGGTCGCGGCTTGGCTGCCAGCGACCTGATCCCCGCCATTCGTCAATTGCTGGAGGAGCAGTCGCCGTGCCTGAAGTAATTCTTTTCCTGGCAGATGAAGAGGCCATGGTCGCGTTGGGTCAGCGTATTTCGCAGGTCACGCAAGGGGCCGGGTTGATCTTTCTCGAGGGCGACCTGGGCGCAGGTAAAACCACCCTGTCCCGGGGAATTATTCGCGGCCTGGGCCATACCGGCGCGGTAAAAAGCCCGACGTTCACGTTGGTCGAGCCCTACGAGATCGGGGATGTGCGCGCCTTCCACTTCGACCTCTATCGCCTGGTCGATCCGGAAGAGCTGGAGTTCATGGGCATCCGTGATTACTTCGACGAGGATGCGTTATGCCTGATCGAGTGGCCAAATAAAGGCACAGGCTTTTTGCCAAAGCCGGACCTGACCATTACCATTACGCCGCATGAGCACGGACGTCAGCTGAAGTTGTTGCCCCAGAGCCCACGCGCTGAGTCGTGGTGTGCTGCTCTGGCATTGGAATTCAAATAATTGGTGGGGTTAGGTATGCGCTTTCGCGCGTTGGTTGCTGTCGTGGGGGTGTTGCTTGCGGCAATGACTGTCAATGCTCTGGCTGCTTCACAGGTGAAAAGTGTTCGCCTGTGGCGAGCGCCGGATAACACGCGACTGGTGTTCGACCTGTCTGGCCCGGTCCAGCACAGCGTCTTTACCTTGACGGCGCCTGATCGCCTGGTGATCGACATCAACGGTGCCAGCCTGGCCGCGCCGCTGAAAGTCTCCACCGCCAACACACCCATTACTGCCATGCGCTCGGCTCAACGTACGCCGACCGACCTGCGTGTGGTCATCGACCTGAAAAAGGCCGTGACCCCCAAAAGCTTCTCCCTGGCCCCCAACGCCCAGTACGGCAACCGCCTGGTGGTTGACCTGTTCGACAACCCCGCCGACGCCGCACCGCCGCCTGCGCCAACGCCGAGCGTGGCGACGGTGCCTGCGGTGCCGGTCAACCCTTCGCAACCCCAGGTCAAGCTGCCACCGCCACCGCCCGCACCGGCCGGCAAGCGCGACATCATCGTGGTGATCGATGCCGGCCACGGTGGCGAAGACCCGGGGGCTTCCGGCTCACGCGGCCAGCATGAGAAAGACGTGGTGCTCGCCATCGCTCGCGAGCTGCAGCGCCAGGTCAATGGCATGAAAGGCTACCGCGCCGAACTGACCCGCACCGGTGACTACTTCATTCCGTTGCGTGGCCGTACCGAAATTGCCCGTAAGAAGGGCGCGGACCTGTTCGTGTCCATTCACGCCGACGCCGCGCCTTCAACCGCTGCGTTTGGCGCCTCGGTATTTGCCCTGTCGGATCGCGGCGCCACGTCCGAAACCGCCCGCTGGCTGGCCGACAGTGAAAACCGTTCCGACTTGATCGGCGGGGCCGGCAACGTCTCCCTCGATGACAAGGACAAGATGCTTGCCGGTGTGCTGCTCGACCTGTCGATGACCGCCTCGCTGACCTCCAGCCTGAACGTCGGGCAGAAAGTGCTGAGCAATATCGGCCGCGTGACGTCGCTGCATAAACAGCGGGTGGAACAAGCCGGGTTCATGGTGTTGAAGTCGCCGGATATTCCGTCGATCCTGGTGGAAACCGGGTTTATCTCCAACGCCAACGAAGCGTCGAAACTGGCCAGCGCCAGCCACCAGCAAGCGTTGGCGCGCTCGATCAGCGCCGGCGTGCGCCAGTTCTTCCAGCAGAACCCGCCGCCGGGCACTTATATCGCCTGGCTGCGCGACTCCGGCAAAATCGCCCAGGGCCCGCGTGACCATCGTGTGCAACCCGGTGATACCGTTGCCATGCTGGCCGTGCGTTTCCAGGTCACGCCTGCAGCGTTGCGCAGCGCCAATAACCTGAAAACCGATGAGTTGAAGATCGGCCAGGTGTTGACCATCCCCGGCACTTCATTGGCGGCGCAGTAATGAGCGAATCCACCTTGAACAGCGGCTCGCGCATTGAATTGCTCAGCCCGCGCCTTGCCAACCAGATCGCCGCGGGTGAGGTGGTTGAGCGCCCGGCGTCGGTGATCAAGGAATTGCTGGAAAACAGCATCGACTCCGGTGCCAAACGCATCGATGTCGATGTGGAGCAGGGCGGCGTCAAGCTGCTGCGGGTTCGTGACGATGGCAGCGGCATCTCTTCGGATGACCTGCCCCTGGCCCTGGCCCGTCACGCCACCAGCAAGATCCGCGACCTGGAAGACTTGGAACGGGTCATGAGCCTGGGCTTTCGCGGTGAGGCCCTGGCCTCCATCAGCTCCGTGGCCCGCCTGACCCTGACCTCCCGCACCCGCAGCGCCGAGCAAGCCTGGCAAGTGGAAACCGAAGGCCGCGACATGGCGCCTCGGGTCCAGCCTGCGGCGCATCCGGTGGGCACCTCGGTGGAAGTGCGCGACCTGTTCTTCAATACCCCGGCGCGGCGCAAGTTCCTCAAGGCCGAGAAAACCGAATTCGATCACCTGCAAGAAGTCATCAAACGCCGGGCCTTGGCACGTTTCGATGTGGCCTTTCACTTGCGCCACAATGGCAAGACCATCCTCAGCCTGCACGAAGCCAACGACGACGCCGCGCGTGCTCGGCGGGTGGCGGCGGTGTGTGGCAGCGGGTTCCTGGAACAGGCGCTGCCGATTGAGATCGAGCGTAATGGCTTGAGGCTGTGGGGCTGGGTCGGGTTGCCGACGTTCTCCCGCAGCCAGGCCGACTTGCAGTATTTCTTTGTAAACGGCCGGGCGGTACGCGACAAGCTGGTGGCCCACGCGGTACGCCAGGCTTATCGCGATGTGCTGTTCAATGGGCGCCATCCCACCTTTGTGCTGTTCTTTGAGGTTGACCCTTCGGTGGTCGACGTCAATGTGCACCCGACCAAGCACGAAGTGCGCTTCCGTGACGGGCGCATGGTGCATGACTTCCTCTATGGCACGCTGCACCGCGCCTTGGGCGACGTGCGTCCGGATGATCAACTGTCCGCGCCGATTGTCACAGCGGTGGTACGCCCGAGCGGTCCGGAAGCCGGCGAGTTCGGTCCCCAGGGTGAGATGAGCCTGGCGGCCAACCTGCTGCAATCGCCGCAGGCGCAGCCAGCCTACACCGCGCCAAACTCGGGTGCCGGTGCGGGTTATCAGTATCAATACACCCCGCGTCCGCAATCGACGGTGCCGGTGGCCGAGGCCCAGGCGGCGTACCGTGAGTTTTTCGCGCCGCTGCCGGGTGCCGAACCGGGTGCTGCTGTGGCGTTGCCCGAAGGCGGTGGTGATATTCCGCCGCTGGGCTATGCCCTGGCGCAGCTCAAAGGCATTTATATCCTCGCCGAAAACGCCCATGGCCTGGTGCTGGTGGACATGCACGCCGCCCATGAGCGGATCATGTACGAGCGCCTGAAGATCGCCATGGCCAGCGAAGGCCTCAGCGGCCAGCCGCTGCTGGTGCCTGAATCCTTGGCGGTGAGCCAGCGTGAAGCCGACTGCGCAGAAGAACATCACAGTGTGTTCCAGAAGCTGGGCTTCGAACTGCAACGCCTGGGCCCGGAAACCCTGGCGATCCGCCAGATTCCCGCGCTGCTCAAGCAGGCCGAGGCCAACCGCCTGGTGGCCGACGTACTGGCAGACCTGATGGAGTACGGCACCAGTGACCGTATCCAGGCGCATATCAACGAATTGCTTGGCACCATGGCCTGCCACGGCGCTATCCGCGCCAACCGCCGCCTGGCCCTGCCGGAAATGAACGGCCTGCTGCGCGACATGGAAAACACCGAGCGCAGCGGTCAATGCAACCATGGCCGACCGACCTGGACCCAGATGGGCCTGGACGATCTGGACAAACTGTTCTTGCGCGGCCGCTGATGAGCGCCTTGCCCCCCGCCATCTTCCTGATGGGCCCCACGGCCGCCGGTAAGACCGACCTGGCCATCGAGCTGACCAAGGTGCTGCCCTGCGAGCTGATCAGTGTCGACTCTGCCCTGGTTTACCGGGACATGGATATCGGCACCGCCAAACCGTCGAAAGCGCTATTGGCCCAATATCCGCACCAGTTGATCGACATCATTGACCCGGCGCAGAGCTATTCGGCGGCGGATTTTCGCACCGACGCCCTGGCAGCCATGGCCGAGATCACCGCGCGCGGCAATATCCCGCTGCTGGTGGGCGGCACCATGCTCTACTACAAGGCGTTGCAGGAAGGCCTGGCCGATATGCCGCCTGCCGATGCCCAGGTGCGCGCCGAACTCGAAGAAGAGGCTGCGCGCCTTGGCTGGCAGGCCCTGCACGACCAGTTGGCGGCGGTAGATCCGGTGTCTGCGGCACGTATTCACCCCAATGACCCCCAGCGGCTCACCCGCGCTCTGGAAGTCTGGCGTGTCAGCGGCCAGACCATGACTGAACATCGGCTGAAACAAAGTGCGCAAAGTGCTGACGCAGGCGCATCTGGACAGTCACAATTGCCCTATACTGTGGCGAATCTGGCCATCGCTCCGGCAAACCGCCAGGTGTTGCATGAACGAATTGCACAAAGATTCACACTAATGTTGGAACAGGGGTTTGTGGACGAGGTCGTAGCATTGCGTTCAAGAGGTGACCTGCATGCAGGGCTGCCTTCGATACGTGCTGTAGGCTACCGCCAAGTCTGGGATCATCTGGATGGCAAGCTGACGTCAGCCGAAATGCAGGAGCGCGGCATCATCGCCACGCGCCAATTGGCGAAGCGCCAGTTCACCTGGCTGCGCAGCTGGAGCGAGTTGCACTGGTTGGACAGCCTGGACAGCGACAATCTGTCACGCGCCTTGAAATACTTGGGAACGGTCTCCATATTGAGCTGAGTCCTTGCAATTGCCGTCTATCCTTGGGGGTGTGACGGCCATAAGCTATCTATTTTCCGATTTTTTATTATTGATCCTTAAAGGAGTGCGGCACATGTCAAAAGGGCATTCGCTACAAGACCCTTACTTGAATACTTTACGTAAAGAGAAAGTTGGGGTTTCCATCTATCTGGTCAACGGCATCAAACTGCAAGGTACGATCGAGTCGTTCGACCAATTCGTTATCCTGCTGAAAAACACCGTCAGCCAGATGGTTTACAAGCACGCTATCTCGACAGTCGTTCCAGTTCGTCCAATCCGTCTGCCTAGCGCAGCAGGTGATGAACAGGGTGACGCTGAGCCAGGTAACGCCTGATAGGAGTCTCCTTTGTTCTTTGAGCGCCACGGTGGTGGTGAGCGAGTAATCCTCGTTCACTTGGATGGACAGGACCCTGAGGCGCGCGAAGATCCGCAGGAGTTTCAGGAGTTGGCAAATTCGGCCGGCGCCGAGACCGTTGCGTTTTTTAACGTGCCGCGTCATCGGCCAACCGCCAAATACCTGATTGGCAGCGGCAAGGTCGAGGAACTGCGCGACCTGGTTCATGCCGAAGAAGCCGATCTGGTGATCTTCAATCACACCCTCACGCCCAGTCAGGAACGTAACCTCGAACGTGTTTTCGAGTGTCGCGTGATCGACCGTACCGGTCTGATTCTCGATATTTTCGCCCAACGCGCCCGCACCCATGAAGGCAAGCTCCAGGTTGAACTGGCCCAGCTTGACCACATGAGCACGCGCCTGGTTCGCGGCTGGACTCACCTTGAGCGTCAGGGTGGCGGTATCGGCATGCGTGGCCCGGGTGAAACCCAGTTGGAAACCGACCGGCGTCTGCTGCGGGTTCGCCTGCGCCAGATCAAGGGCCGCCTGGAAAAAGTACGCAGCCAGCGCGAGCAGTCGCGACGTGGCCGTTCCCGTGCGGATATCCCTACGGTGTCGTTGGTGGGCTACACCAACGCCGGTAAATCCACGCTGTTCAATAACGTGACCAAGTCGGATGTGTACGCGGCCGACCAACTGTTCGCCACCCTCGACCCGACCCTGCGCCGTCTGGACATCGACGACCTGGGGCCGATTGTGCTGGCCGACACCGTGGGTTTCATTCGTCACCTGCCCCACAAGCTGGTGGAGGCATTTCGGTCTACGCTCGAAGAGTCGAGCAATTCCGACCTGCTCTTGCACGTGATCGATGCGGCCGAACCGGATCGCATGTTGCAGATTGAACAGGTGATGGTGGTACTGGGCGAGATTGGTGCCCAGGACTTGCCGATCCTCGAGGTCTATAACAAACTCGATTTGCTTGAAGGCGTTGAGCCACAGATCCAGCGCGACGAGAATGGCAAGCCCCAGCGGGTCTGGCTGTCGGCGCGAGATGGCAGCGGTCTGGAGCTGTTGGAACAAGCCATTGCCGAATTGCTCGGCAGCGATTTGTTCGTCGGCACCTTGCGCTTGCCGCAGCGTTTTGCTCGACTGCGTGCACAGTTTTTCGAGTTGGGCGCGGTACAGAAAGAAGAACACGACGAAGAAGGTGTCAGCTTGCTGGCCGTTCGATTGCCACGCTCGGAACTCAATCGGCTGGTCAGCCGAGAGGGTGTTGTACCGGCAGAGTTCATCGAACAACACACTTTGCAATAAAAGCCTGAGAAAGCGGTTGTGCCGCAGTAGCAGGCATTCTGTAGCATTGGTCGGCGCGCCGTGGGTGCGTCTTTGCTTTATCAGATGGAGAGCGCTATGGCTTGGAATGAGCCGGGTGGCAACTCGAATAATCAGGATCCTTGGGGTGGTAAGCGCCGCAATAATGGCGACCGCAAGGGGCCACCGGATCTCGACGAGGCCTTCCGAAAGCTGCAGGAAAGCCTGAATGGGTTGTTCGGTGGTGGGAAAAAACGTGGTGGTGACGACGGCGGTCGCACAAGCAAGGGCGGTGGCTATGGCCTGCTGGGCCTGGGGCTTGTCGTGCTGGCGGCCGTATGGCTCTACAGCGCCGTGTACGTGGTGGACGAGCAGGAGCAAGCCGTGGTGCTGCGCTTCGGCAAGTACTACGAGACTGTCGGTCCGGGCCTGAATATCTATTTCCCGCCGATCGACAAGAAGTACATGGAGAACGTGACGCGTGAGCGTGCGTACACCAAGCAGGGCCAGATGCTGACCGAAGACGAGAACATCGTCGAAGTGCCGCTGACCGTGCAGTACAAGATCAGCAACCTGCAAGACTTCGTGCTGAACGTTGATCAGCCGGAAATCAGCCTGCAACACGCAACCGAAAGTGCCCTGCGCCACGTGGTGGGTTCCACCGCCATGGACCAGGTGCTCACCGAAGGTCGTGAGTTGATGGCCAGCGAAATCAAGGAGCGTCTGCAACGCTTCCTCGACACTTACCGTACCGGTATCACCGTTACCCAAGTGAACGTACAGAGCGCAGCGGCACCGCGTGAAGTGCAGGAAGCCTTTGATGACGTGATCCGTGCCCGTGAAGACGAGCAGCGTTCGCGCAACCAGGCTGAAACCTATGCCAACGGCGTTGTGCCGGAAGCCCGTGGTCAGGCCCAGCGCATCCTTGAAGATGCCAACGGTTACCGCGACGAAGTGGTCTCCCGCGCCAAGGGTGAGGCAGATCGTTTCACCAAGCTGGTTGCCGAATACCGCAAGGCACCTGAAGTGACCCGCGAGCGTCTGTACCTGGACACCATGCAGGAAGTCTTCAGCAACACCAGCAAGGTTCTCGTGACCGGCAGCAAAGGTGGGCAGAACAACCTGCTGTACCTGCCGCTGGACAAGATGATCGAAGGTGGTCGTAGCGGCGCCAGTGCACCGTCCACCGGTTCGAATGCCGCTGCCAACGAAGCGAGCGCCCGTGCGGCCGCTGACTTGCTGCAACAGCAAACACGTACCAGGGAGAGCCGTTGATGAGCAATAAATCGCTGACCGCCCTGATTGTGGGCGTCGTCGTGGTCATCGCTGCCTGGAACTGCTTCTACATCGTCGCTCAGACCGAGCGTGCGGTGCTGCTGCAATTCGGTCGCGTGGTCCAGGCAGATGTCCAGCCGGGCCTGCATGTGAAAGTCCCCTACGTCAACCAGGTGCGCAAGTTCGACGCCCGCCTGATGACCCTGGATGCACCGACACAGCGCTTCCTGACCCTGGAAAAGAAAGCCGTGATGGTCGACGCCTACGCCAAGTGGCGCGTCAAGGATGCCGAGCGCTTCTACACGGCGACTTCCGGCCTCAAGCAGATTGCCGACGAGCGTTTGTCCCGTCGTCTGGAATCGGGCCTGCGTGACCAGTTTGGTAAGCGCACCCTGCATGAGGTGGTATCCGGTGAACGTGATGCGCTGATGGCTGACATCACCCGTTCGCTGAACACCATGGCGGAAAAAGAATTGGGTATCGAAGTGGTCGACGTCCGCGTCAAGGCCATTGACCTGCCCAAGGAAGTGAACCGCAGCGTGTTCGAGCGTATGAGCACCGAGCGTGAGCGTGAGGCTCGTGAGCACCGCGCCAAGGGTAACGAGTTGGCTGAAGGTATCCGTGCCGATGCCGACCGTCAGCGTCGTGTACTGCTGGCAGAAGCCTACCGTGAGTCTGAAGAGGCGCGTGGTGATGGCGATGCTCAAGCCGCGGCGATCTACGCCAAGGCCTACGGCCAGGACCAGGAGTTCTACGCGTTCTACCGTAGCCTGCGCGCCTACCGTGAAAGCTTCGCGAACAAAACCGACGTACTGGTGCTGGACCCAAGCAGCGACTTCTTCCGCTACCTGGAAAAGTCCAAGTAACCAGCCCGTGATTCTGTAAGGCGCACTCCGTCGGGCGGCTAAAATGCCTGGCGGGGTGATCCTTTCAGAAAACGGGTGTATGATGCGGCAGCCGGGAAATTCCCGGCTTTTTTGCGTCTGCATGTTTGATTCGGCAGGCGTGACAGGTTTTTCGAGGAAAGTGCCCGACGAGGCCGTTTGCAGGCCGTTCGTCACGTCGCTCTTGCGCGTGGTTTATGCAAGGGGCGGGTATTTTCTGCTTCACTCAAGGCTCGGCCGAGGGCTGGCCGCCCGGATCAAAGGGGAATGGCGTAATGGCAACGGTAGACCGCTGGCTGCTGCCAGATGGCATCGAAGAAGTACTGCCACCAGAAGCTGCGCGCATTGAAGTAGCGCGTCGCCAGGTGTTGGATCTGTTCCAGAGCTGGGGTTACGAGTTTGTCGTGACTCCCCATATCGAGTACTTGGAATCCCTGCTGACCGGCGCGGGCCAGGACCTGGATCTGCGCACCTTCAAGGTCATCGACCCGCAATCGGGCCGGCAAATGGGGTTCCGTGCCGACATCACGCCGCAAGTGGCGCGCATCGATGCGCACACCCTGCGTCGCGAAGGCCCGAGCCGCCTGTGCTATGCCGGCAGCGTACTGCATGCCCAGCCACGTGCGTTGTCGTCTTCCCGTAGCCCGATCCAGTTGGGCGCCGAGTTGTACGGCGATGCCAGCCCGAGCAGCGATGTTGAAGTGATCAGCCTGATGCTGGCCATGCTGCAACTGGCAGATGTGCCGGATGTGCACATGGACCTGGGCCACGTTGGTATCTACCGTGGCCTGGCGCGCGCTGCCGGGTTGTCCGGTGAAGTGGAGCAACAGTTGTTCGATGCCCTGCAGCGCAAGGCGATCGATGAAGTGATCGCCCTCACCGAGGGTGTGCCTGCTGAGCTGGCTGGCATGCTGCGGGCGCTGGTAGACCTGTGCGGCGGGCGTGAAGTGCTGGCGGCTGCGCGTGAACGCCTGGCCAATGCGCCGGCGCCGGTCTTGGCGGCACTGGATGACGTGCTGGCGATTGCCGAGCGCTTGTCGGCACGGTTCCCGGAGCTGCCGCTGTATTTTGATCTGGGTGAATTGCGCGGCTACCACTACCACACCGGTGTGGTGTTCGCGGTGTTCGTTCCGGGTGTTGGCCAGGCCATCGCCCAAGGTGGTCGCTATGACGATATCGGCGCCGACTTCGGTCGTGCGCGTCCGGCCACTGGTTTTTCCACCGATTTGAAAACCCTGGTGACCCTGGGGCGTGCTGAGGTCGAGCTGCCGTCTGGTGGCATCTGGATGCCCGACAGTACGGACGCAGCGCTCTGGCAGCAGGTTTGCCAGTTACGCCGTGAGGGTCAGCGTGTAGTCCAGGCCTTGCCTGGGCAGCCATTGGCCGCCGCCCGTGAAGCGGACTGCGACCGGCAATTGATTCAGCAGAACGGGCTTTGGCAAGTATCGCCACTGGCTTCTTGAGTTTTCCTGCCGGCCATCGCCGGCACCAAGTTTGCGCGAATGAGGACAAGTGTTATGGGTAAGAATGTCGTAGTCCTGGGCACCCAATGGGGTGATGAGGGCAAAGGCAAGATCGTTGATCTGCTGACCGAACATGCTGCCGCCGTAGTGCGCTACCAAGGTGGCCACAACGCTGGTCACACCCTGGTCATCGATGGCGAAAAAACCGTCTTGCACCTGATCCCGTCGGGTGTCCTGCGCGAAGGCGTGCAGTGCCTGATCGGCAACGGCGTGGTGGTCGCACCTGACGCCCTGCTGCGCGAGATCACCAAGCTGGAAGAGAAAGGCGTACCGGTGCGCGAGCGCCTGCGTATCAGCCCGTCCTGCCCGCTGATCCTGTCCTTCCACGTTGCGCTGGACCAGGCCCGTGAAAAGGCGCGTGGCGAGCTGAAGATCGGCACCACCGGTCGCGGCATCGGCCCGGCCTACGAAGACAAGGTTGCACGTCGTGGCCTGCGTGTGGGCGACCTGCTCAACATGCCGCGCTTTGAAGACAAACTGCGTGAACTGGTGGATTACCACAACTTCATGCTGGTGGGTTACTACAAAGAGCCAGCCATCGAGTTTGAAAAGACCCTGGCCGAGTGCAAGGAATACGCTGAGCTGCTCAAGCCGCTGATGCTGGACGTGACGGCCGAGCTGCACGACCTGCGTCGCGCTGGCAAGGACATCATGTTCGAAGGCGCCCAGGGTTCGTTGCTGGACATCGACCACGGTACTTACCCGTACGTGACCAGCTCCAACACCACCGCTGGCGGCGTTGCGACCGGTTCTGGCGTTGGTCCGATGTTCCTGGACTACATCCTGGGTATCACCAAGGCCTACACCACTCGCGTAGGTTCGGGCCCGTTCCCGACTGAGCTGTTCGACGACGTCGGTGCGCACCTGGCCAAGCAAGGCCACGAATTCGGCGCCACCACTGGCCGTGCTCGTCGTTGCGGCTGGTTCGATGCCGTAATCCTGCGTCGCGCTATCGATGTGAACAGCATCTCGGGCATCTGCCTGACCAAGCTGGACGTACTCGACGGCCTGGAAACCATCAACATCTGCACCGGCTACAAAGATGCTGAAGGTAACGACGTTGCTCCGACCGACGCTGACAGCTACGTGGGCCTGCAGCCTGTGTACGAAGAAGTGCCGGGCTGGACTGAATCGACCGTGGGCGCCAAGACCCTGGAAGAGCTGCCAGCCAACGCTCGTGCTTACATCAAGCGCGTCGAAGCGCTGATTGGCGCACCGATCGACATTATTTCGACGGGCCCGGACCGCAACGAGACCATCGTTCTGCGTCACCCGTTCGCGTAATAAGCTGTTGATGTAACAGGCAAAGGGCTCCTTAGGGAGCCCTTTGTCGTTTCTGCCCGGCAAGCGGCACGACCCTTGCTGTGTTTCCCTCTTTCGAGGTGCTATCAAATTAGTGGCACCCGTGGTGGAGGGATTTCCAGTGTCTGCCGTTCTCTCGTTGTTACAAAGCCGTCTATTGCGGCCGGTGTTCGTTACCCTTGGTATCGCTCTTTTGGTGCAAGTGTTGGTGGCCGTCGCGCTGACGCGGAGCACGGTGACGGCGCTGGAAGCCGATTTGGGCAATCGCTTGGGCATTGATAGCCAGAAGTTGTCTGGCGAACTGGCTCAGGCTGGAAAGGAAGTCACCTCCAGTCTGGACAGCCTGTCCGCCAGCACGCGCCAGCGACTGACAGCAGGGCTTTCCACGCGCTTGCAGGAAGAGCAAAAGCAATTGCGTGCGACGTTGGAAAAAGACCTGCAGGACTCCGCCAATGACATGGCGCAACTGCTAGCGTCGGTCGCGCCCCGTGCCATGTGGGACAGTGACGTACCGACCCTTTCAGAGTTTGCCCGCCGGGCCCAGCGCAACCCCAATGTGCTGTTCGTGGTGTACGACGACGCCGCAGGCGAGCACCTGACCCGATACCTGAACCGCGAAAACCCGATCAACCAGGCCCTGCTGGCAAAGGGCGCAGGGGAGCGCGCCCTGGATAAGGTGCTGGACGCGGCCAAGACAGACCCGTCCGTGTATTACGTCGAAGCCTCTATCAGCCCCAACGGTGTGGAAATCGGCAAGGTGCGCATGGGTGTGTCGACCGCAGCGGTTGAGGCCGACCTGCAAGCCTTGGATAAGCGCTTTGCCGCGCTGATCGCCAGCGGTGACCAACTGGTGGGCGACAGCCTCAAGGGCGCCGCAGCTGACAGCGCCAGCGCCATGGGCGCCCGGCTGCAATCGGCGCAAGCCACTGCCACGCAAATGACGGCCAACACCGCCAGCGCCGTGCAAGACGCGGCGGGCACCCTGCGCTGGCGCATCGGCATGGGCCTGGCACTGGTGGGGCTTGGGGTGTTGCTGCTGATCGCTATCGTGCTGGGCCGGCGCGTGGTCAATCGCCTGAAGCTGCTGATTGCCGCGATGGATGACTTGGCGGCCGGCGAGGGCGACCTCACCAAGCGCGTGCAGATCAACAGCAAGGACGAAATCGGCGATATGGCCTCGGCGGTCAATCGCTTTGTCGATAAGTTGCAGCCCATCGTGCGGGAGGCGGGCGACGTGGCCCAGCGTACCGGCGTGGAAATCGGCGCCATGACGTTGCGCAATGCCGGCGCCGATGCGGCGGCGGGCTTGCAGCGTGATGAAGTGGCCGAGAGTTTGCGCGCCTTGTCGCAAATGGCCGACGAGGCCCAAGCCGAAAGCCACGCCATGCAGGCGGCTTTGCAGCAGGTGGTGGATATTCGCCAGGCCGCGGATGAAAACTCACGGACCTCGGCCGAAGTCGGCAGCTTGATCGAGGCGTTGGCGGGGCAAGTGCAGGCCGGTTCCCAGGTGATCGAACGGCTGGCGCAGCAAAGCGAACAGATTGAAGTGGTGTTGACCGTGATTCACGGCATCGCCGAGCAAACCAACCTGCTCGCCCTCAACGCGGCCATCGAAGCGGCACGGGCTGGCGAGACTGGGCGTGGCTTTGCGGTGGTGGCGGACGAAGTGAGGGCGCTGGCCAGCAAGACTCAAAGCTCCACGGGCGATATTCAGGCGCATATCGTCGCGTTGCAACAGGGCGCGCGTGAGGCGGTGGAGACCATCGGCAAGGCCGGGCGTCAGGCCAATGAGGGGCTGCTGGTGCTGCGCGACAGCGTGCGCTTGCAGCAGACGGTACAGGCTTCGGTGGAGCAGGTGCATGCGGCGATTGGCCTGGCGACGCGCGCGGCTGAGCATCAGGCCCAGGGCGCGCATGCGGTGCGTGGGCGCGTGGAGGTGATCCATGCCCAGGCCGAGCGTGCGGCGCAGGCGGTGGTGGAGACGACGGCCAGTGGCAAGGTGCTGGATGGGTTGGCGGCGCAGTTGAAGGCGAGTTTGGGGCAGTTCAGGGCTTGAGGTTGCCAGGGAGGGCCCCTTCGCGAGCAAGCCCGCTCCCACAGTTTGAAATGCATTCCAAATGTGGGAGCGGGCTTGCTCGCGAAAGCGGTTTCAGCGGCTCAAATACATCCGCGTCGTAAGCAGATACACCGGCAACCCCGACACCAGAATCAACAACGCTGCATACGGCGCCGCCGCTGCAAATTCCACATTCGAGGTATGCGCCCAGACGGCCGTCGCCAAGGTATTCAACCCGGTCGGGCTCAGCAGCAGCGTGGCCGTCAGTTCCTTCATCGCATCCAGGAACACCAACGCAAACGCCGCACCCAATGCCGGGAATATGATCGGCAGGGTGACTCTGCAAAACGCACTGAGCGACGATGCGCCTAATGTGCGCGCAGCCTCTTCCAGCTGTGGTGCCGCCTTGTTCAGCGCTGTACGAATCGGCGCCTGTGCCAACGGCAAAAACAGCAGCGCATAAGCAATCAGCAATAACGCCGAGGTCTGGTACAGCGCTGGCACGTAATGCAGAGCGAAATACACCAGGGTCAACGCAATCACCAGGCCGGGCAGGGCATGCAGTAAGTACGGCAAACGTTCAGCCCAGATCGCCAGTTGCCCTTTGTAGCGCACCACCAGCAACCCCACCGGCACGGCCAGTACCAGGCACAGTGCGGCGCCGCCCAGCGAGAGCGCCAGAGAAGACAGCAGCGCCTCACCGATCTCGGCCATCGGAAACGCTGCCGACGAACCGACTGCCAGCCAATACCCGAGCATGCCCAATGGGATACCACTGCCGATGATCGCCAGCGCCAGGCAATACACCTGGCCCAATGGCGCCCACTTGCCCAGCCGAACCTGCTCGGCGTGTCGCGCCGCGCCCTGGCCGATGCGCACATGCCGGCCTTTGCCGCGTACGCGCAGCTCCAGCCACAGCAGCGTCAGGCACATCAGCAGCAGCACTGCCGAGAGCATCGCCGCATTGGCATTGCTGAATTCCAGTTCGAACTGCTGATAGATCGCAGTGGTGAAGGTCTGCAAACCGATGATCGACAGCGCGCCGAATTCAACCAGCATGTGCAGTGCGATCAATAGTGAGCCAGCCAGCAGCGATGGCCACAGCAGCGGCAAGGTGATGCGAAAGAACACACCCCAGCGGTTGAGCCCCAGCGTGCGGGCCGACTCTTCCAGGGAAGGGTCAAGATTGCGCAGCGTTGCCGCCACCGGTAGAAACACCAGCGGGTATTTGGACAGGCTCATCACCAGGATCGCGCCGCCGAGCCCCTCGAACTGGGCGCTCAACGACACCCAGGTAAAACTGCTGACGAACGCCGGCACCGCAAACGGCAGACAAAGAATCACGCCCCAGAGGCGCCGGCCTGGCAGGTTGCTGCGTTCCAGCAGCCAGGCCAGGGACAGGCCGATCACGCCGCAGGCCAGCGTCACGCCGACCATCAGCGCCAGGGTGTTGCGCAGCAGCCCGAACACATAAGGCCGCCACAGTAGATGCACCGCCTCCGTCCAGCCCGCCTGCCAGGTTTTGAGCCCGACATAGACGAGCGGCAACAGGCTCAGGCCAACCAGCAACAGCACGGGCAGCAGCAGCCAGATCGACGGGCGTTTGCGAAGGGGGGTGAACCCCGCGACGGAAAGCGATGGGTTCATCAGTTCAGGCCAACGTCACGTTCCAGTTCCAGGGCTTCTTCGGCGTTACCCAGGTCTGCGGGGGTCACTTTCGGCGGCTGCAACTCGCTAAATGGCTTGAGGCCCCGGTTCGATTCCATGCCCTTGCGCAGCGGGTACTCAGCCGACGTGTTGGTGATCACGCGCTGGCCTTCTTCGCTGGCCATGAATGCCAGCAATTGCTGAGCTTCTTTGGGATGCTTGCTGGATTTGAGTGCGGCGGCGGAGGACACGGTGATCAGGCCGCCGGCATCGCCATCGGTGAAGTAATGCAGTTGGGAGTCCAGGTTGGTTTTTTCCTTTTTAAGGGCAAACCAGTAGTAGTTGTTCACCAACACGGTGGCCACTTCGCCGTTTTCCACGGCCTTGAGGGCGACCATGTTGTTGCTGTACACCTTGCCGAAGGCGCGCAGGCCGGTCAGCCACTCTTCGGCGGCTTCGCGACCGTGCAGCTTGATGATCGCCACGGCTTGTTCCTGGAACGCGCCGCTGGTGGGCACGAAGCCAACCTTGCCTTGCCACTCGGGGCCAGCGAAATCCAGCACCGATTTGGGCAAGTCTTTTTCAGCAATCAGTTTCGGGTTGAAGGCTACGACGCGGGTGCGTGCAGTCACGCCCATCCAGTCGCCGTTTTTGCCCACGTAATCCTTGGGCAGCACATCGAGGGTGCTGGCATCGATTTTTGCCAACAGGCCTTGTTCGCCGAGCTTGTTCAGGGGTGGTGATTCTTCGGTGTAGATGACGTCGGCAGGGGAGCGCTCACCTTCTTCGACGACCTGGCTGGCCAACTGGTTGCTGCTGCCTTTGCGCACGTTGACATGAATGCCGGTCTTGGCTTCGAAGGCCTTGGCGAGTTCATCGCCGACTTCTTTGTGTTGGCCGTTGTATAAGGTCAGGGAGACCTTGTCGGCAGAATGGGCGGCGGGCGAGAGCAGGGTCAGGCTGAGTAGGGTGAGGGTCAGGCCGCGCAGAAGGGATGTCTTGAGTCGGTTGTCACGGATCATCATCCGAAGGGTTCCTCGCTTATATGCAACAAATCATTGCAAGGATAAACGATAAATCTTCTCAAGTGCGGATGAGGGGGGGAATCACTGGGGAAGTTTTCAAACCCCGGAAACGAAAAAACCCGCTTTCGCGGGTTTGATCTGAATTTGGTGCCCAGGAGAAGACTCGAACTTCCACGACCTTGCGATCACCAGCACCTGAAGCTGGCGTGTCTACCAATTTCACCACCTGGGCATTATCTAACAACGTTGCCGCTGTTGATGGGGCGAACTATACGGCGGGGCTTTTGATCTGTAAACCCCTGATTCGAAAAATATAAATCAATTTTTCCGTTAAAAATCAAAGGCCTTAAACGAAAAAACCCGCTTTCGCGGGTTTGATCTGAATTTGGTGCCCAGGAGAAGACTCGAACTTCCACGACCTTGCGATCACCAGCACCTGAAGCTGGCGTGTCTACCAATTTCACCACCTGGGCAGCATCAACAACGTTGCCGTCGTCGATGGCGCGCACTATACGGAGCGATATTTGAGCTGTAAACCCCTGCCATGAAAAAAGCCTGGAAAATTTCGCCAGTGGTCGTGCAAGGTGCGCGCCGGGGGTCGCAAAGAGCTTTTAAACGCTTGTTGATACCTGAAATTTCCCGTTTCAATACGCGTATGCCAAACTAACCCGCATATAGACAAGGTGAAAACTCTCTAATGGCCGATTGGCAGTCCCTCGATCCCGAGGCCGCTCGTGAAGCGGAAAAATATGAAAACCCTATTCCTAGCCGCGAACTGATCCTGGCGCACCTCGCCGATCGTGGTTCGCCTGCTAGCCGCGAGCAGCTGGTTGAAGAATTCGGTCTGACCACCGAAGACCAGCTCGAAGCCCTGCGCCGCCGTTTGCGTGCGATGGAGCGCGATGCTCAGTTGATCTACACCCGTCGTGGCACTTATGCGCCGGTCGACAAGCTGGACCTGATCCTGGGTCGCATTGCCGGCCACCGTGATGGCTTCGGCTTCCTGATCCCGGACGACGGCAGCGACGACCTGTTCATGAGCCCGGCGCAAATGCGCCTGGTGTTCGATGGCGACCGTGCCCTGGCGCGGGTTTCTGGCCTGGATCGCCGTGGCCGCCGCGAAGGCGTGATCGTCGAAGTGGTGTCCCGTGCCCACGAGTCCATCGTCGGCCGTTACTTCGAAGAAGGCGGCATCGGCTTCGTAGTGCCGGATAACCCGAAGGTCCAGCAGGAAGTGCTGATCACCCCGGGCCGCAATGGCGCAGCCAAGGTCGGCCAGTTCGTCGAGGTGAAAATCACCCACTGGCCTACTGCGCGCTTCCAGCCCCAGGGCGATATCGTTGAAGTGGTCGGCAACTACATGGCGCCGGGCATGGAAATCGACGTTGCCTTGCGCACCTACGATATTCCTCACGTCTGGCCTGAGGCTGTGCTCAAAGAAGCCGCCAAGCTCAAGCCGGAAGTCGAAGAGAAAGACAAAGAAAAACGCATCGACCTACGCCATCTGCCGTTCGTCACTATTGACGGCGAAGATGCCCGCGACTTCGACGATGCGGTCTACTGCGAAGCCAAGCCAGGCAAGCTGCGCCTGTTCTCTGGCGGTTGGAAGTTGTACGTGGCGATTGCCGACGTCTCCAGCTACGTGAAGATCGGTTCGGCCCTGGATAACGAAGCCCAGGTGCGCGGCAACTCCGTGTACTTCCCTGAGCGCGTGATCCCGATGCTGCCTGAGCAGTTGTCCAACGGCCTGTGCTCCCTGAACCCGAAAGTCGACCGTTTGGCCATGGTGTGCGAGATGACCATCTCCAAAACCGGCGAAATGACCGACTACCAGTTCTTTGAGGCGGTGATCCACTCCCAGGCGCGCCTGACCTACAACAAGGTCAGCACCATCCTGGAAACACCGAAGACCAGCGAAGCCAAGGCCCTGCGTACCGAATACGCTGGCGTGGTACCGCACCTCAAGCAGCTTTACTCGCTGTACAAGGTGTTGCTGGGCGCTCGCCATACCCGTGGCGCGATCGATTTTGAAACCCAGGAAACCCGGATTGTCTTCGGCTCCGAGCGCAAGATTGCGGCGATCACCCCGACCACCCGTAACGACGCGCACAAGCTGATCGAGGAATGCATGCTGGCGGCCAACGTGGCCACTGCCGAGTTCCTCAAGAAGCACGAGATTCCTGCGTTGTACCGTGTGCACGACGGCCCGCCGCCGGAGCGCCTGGAAAAACTGCGTGCCTTCCTCGGCGAACTCGGCCTGTCCCTGCACAAAGGCAAGGACGGCCCGACGCCGAAGGATTACCAGGCCCTGCTGGCCAGCATCAAGGACCGCCCGGATTACCACGTGATCCAGACCGTGATGCTGCGCTCGCTGAGCCAGGCGGTGTACAGCGCCGATAACCAGGGCCACTTCGGCCTGAATTATGAGGCGTACACCCACTTCACATCGCCGATTCGCCGTTACCCGGACTTGCTCACGCACCGGGCGATCCGCAGCGTGATCCATTCCAAGCAGAACACCCCGCACGTCAAGCGCGCCGGTGCCATGACCATTCCGAAAGCACGGATCTATCCGTACGACGAAGCGGCCCTGGAACAACTGGGCGAGCAGTGCTCCATGAGCGAGCGCCGCGCCGACGAAGCCACCCGCGACGTGGTGAACTGGCTTAAGTGCGAGTTCATGAAGGATCGTGTGGGCGAGTCGTTCCCGGGTGTGATCACCGCCGTGACTGGTTTTGGCCTGTTCGTCGAGCTGACCGACATCTATGTCGAGGGCTTGGTGCACGTCACCGCCTTGCCGGGTGACTATTACCACTTCGATCCTGTGCACCACCGCCTGGCGGGCGAGCGCACCGGTCGCAGCTTCCGCCTGGGCGATACCGTTGAAGTGCAGGTCATGCGCGTTGATCTGGACGAGCGCAAGATCGACTTCGGCATGCCTGACAAACCGGCTGAGCCTGCGGGTCGCAAAAAGCGTGGTGAAACCACAGCGCCTGCGTCCAAAGGCAAAACGGCCGCGGCGAAAACCACGGCCGAGCCTGCACCTGCCAAGGCCGGTCGTCGTTCTTCCGCCAAGGACAAGGCCCCTGAAGCCTACCGCCCAAGCGACGCCGCGGCGAAAAACGCCGAGCTGCGCAAGAGCCGCGAGTTGAAGCAGCAGTTGCTCAACGAAGCCAAAAGCGGTGGTAAAGCGGCGTCTGGGGGAAAGTCCCAAGGGGCGGAAAAACCGTCGAGCAAGCCAAGTAAACACCGTAAAGGCCCGCCAAAAGCGGGTTCGGCTCCCGCAAAAAGCGGCGGGTCGCGCAAACCTAAGGCCAAGTCATGAGTCTGGAAAAAATCTACGGCGTACACGCCGTAGAAGCATTGCTGCGTCACCATCCCAAGCGCGTCAAGCAGGTGTGGTTGGCCGAAGGTCGCAGCGAGCCGCGCGTACAGGCGCTGGTCGAGTTGGCTACGCAAAACAAGGTTGCCATCGGCCAGGCCGAACGTCGTGAAATGGACGTGTGGGTCGAAGGCGTTCACCAGGGCGTGGTGGCCGACGTCAGCCCGAGCCAGGTGTGGGGCGAGGCGATGCTCGACGAGCTGCTCGACCGTACCGAAGGCGCACCGTTGCTCTTGGTGCTGGACGGCGTGACCGACCCGCACAACCTCGGCGCTTGCCTGCGTTCGGCGGATGCTGCCGGTGCGCTGGCGGTGATCGTGCCCAAGGACAAGTCCGCGACCCTGACGCCGGTGGTGCGTAAGGTCGCCTGCGGCGCGGCGGAAGTGATTCCGCTGGTGGCCGTGACCAACCTGGCGCGTACCCTGGAGAAGCTCCAGCAACGCGGCCTGTGGGTCGTGGGCACGGCGGGGGAGGCCGAGGTCAGTATCTATGACCAGGACCTCACCGGCCCTACCATCCTGATCATGGGTGCCGAAGGCAAAGGCATGCGTCGCCTGACCCGTGAACATTGCGATTACCTGGTGCACCTGCCGATGGCCGGTAGCGTCAGCAGCCTGAACGTGTCGGTGGCGACGGGTGTTTGCCTGTTCGAGGCCCAGCGTCAGCGTGGTGCCAAGGCTAAGGCCAAGCCCAAGAAGTAATTGCAATGTGGGGCTTGTCCCAATCCTGATGTAGGAGCGAGCTTGCTCGCGAAAAACGTCAACGATAACGCGCGCTTCCTGAATGAACGCGGTGTCTGTGAGTTTTTCGCGAGCAAGCTCGCTCCTACATTTTTTGTTTGTGGTGCTTGGGGTTGTTCAAATAATCACCAATTGCCTTGCGCCGCTTCTCCCCCTTCTCTACAATTGCGCCCCTTGCCTTCCTGGCAGGCACCGATGTGCCTCCCCTACGGCAAGATCCATAAGTGTCATTCACTCCTTGTCTGACCGTTTTTGAGCGGCAGGCTACAACCCGTAAGGAGCATTCATGCGTCATTACGAAATCATCTTTTTGGTCCACCCGGATCAAAGCGAGCAAGTCGGCGGCATGGTTGAGCGTTACACCAAGCTGATCGAAGAAGACGGCGGCAAAATCCACCGTCTGGAAGATTGGGGCCGTCGTCAACTGGCCTACGCAATCAACAATGTTCACAAGGCTCACTACGTGATGCTGAACGTTGAGTGCACTGGCAAGGCCCTGGCCGAGCTGGAAGACAACTTCCGTTACAACGATGCAGTGATCCGTAACCTGGTCATCCGTCGCGAAGAAGCCGTTACCGGCCAATCCGAGATGCTCAAGGCTGAAGAAAACCGCAGTGAGCGCCGTGAGCGTCGCGACCGTCCTGAAGAAGGCGCTGATGATAGCGTTGAAGACAGCGACAACAGCGATAACGCTGACGAGTAATCCACGGACCTTATTAAGGAGCCTATCAAATGGCACGTTTCTTCCGTCGTCGTAAATTCTGCCGTTTCACCGCTGAAGACGTGAAAGAGATCGATTACAAAGATCTCAACACTCTGAAAGCTTACGTATCCGAGACCGGCAAAATCGTTCCAAGCCGTATCACCGGTACCAAAGCACGTTATCAGCGTCAGCTGGCCACCGCTATCAAGCGCGCCCGCTTCCTGGCCCTGCTGGCCTACACCGACAGCCACGGCCGCTGAGACCGGGCAGTCGACAAGTAGTAAGGGATTGAATGCATGCGCGCCTTAGCTGAGTTCATCATGCGCGGTCGCGTGCAGGCCACTCTGGTAGTGGCTGGATGTGCGGCATTGCCGTTGCTTTATTGGTTGGGTGCTGCCGCAGGTTGCCTTGTGCTGCTGCGGCGCGGTTTGAAGGACGCCCTTGGCGTTCTTGCCCTGGGTTTGTTGCCGGCCTTGATCTGGTGGCTGCAAATGGGTGATCCACGGGTACTTCTGGTACTGCTGGGGTCATCGAGCCTTGCGTTGGTTTTGCGCGCAAGTGAGTCCTGGGTCCGTACGCTGCTGGTCAGCGTGGCATTGGGGTTGGTGTACTCAGTGATGCTTGGCGCGGCTTTCCGCCCGCAAATCGAGGCGCTGGCGCAGGAGATCGTCAAGATCCTGCCGTTGGCCCTCGGGGATCTCTACCAGCAGTTGTCGGTAGATGAGCGAGCGCGGTTTGCGTCACTGATTGCTCCGGTCCTGACCGGCCTGATTGCGGCTTTGTTGCAGGTCGTCAGCGTGCTGAGCCTGATTCTTGGGCGTTATTGGCAGGCGTTGTTGTACAACCCGGGTGGTTTTGGTCGCGAGTTTCGCAGTATCAGAATCCCAGCGGGGCCGGCGATGTTGCTGCTGGCGTGCATGGTTGTCGGGCCGAACTTCGGCCCACAGATGGCCTTGCTGGCGCCGATTTGCAGCGTACCGCTGGTGTTTGCCGGGCTGGCCCTGATTCATGGGCTTGCTGCGCAAAAGCGACTGGCCAAGTTTTGGCTGGTGGGGTTGTACGTCACGCTGTTGCTGTTCATGCAGCTGATCTATCCGTTACTCGTGGTCTTGGCCATTGTTGACAGCCTGATTGATTTTCGCGGTCGTCTGGCGTCGAAAGACGCCGATAACGCGAACGGTGAAGGTTAAAAGTTAGAGGATTTTCACATGCAACTGATCCTTCTGGAAAAAGTCGCCAACCTGGGCAACCTGGGCGACAAAGTGAACGTTAAGGCCGGCTACGGTCGTAACTACCTGCTGCCATACGGCAAAGCCACCGCTGCAACCGCTGCCAACCTGGCTGCGTTTGAAGAGCGTCGTGCTGAGCTGGAAAAAGCCGCAGCAGACAAAAAAGCGTCGGCCGAAACTCGCGCTGCCCAACTGGCTGAGCTGGAAGTGACTATCACTGCCACCGCTGGTGACGAAGGCAAGCTGTTCGGTTCGATCGGCACCCACGACATCGCTGATGCACTGACCGCCTCCGGCGTTGAAGTGCAGAAGAGCGAAGTTCGTCTGCCGAACGGCACCATCCGCAACGTAGGCGAATTCGACGTAGCCGTGCACCTGCACGCTGAAGTTGAAGCCACCGTACGCGTTGTCGTGGTAGCAGCTTAAGTCGCACCTAACTGACTGGCACCTCGCGTGTCAGCCGGTTAACATCGGGCACGATCCTGTTTACAGGTCGTGCCTTTTGTTTTTCTACACACCCCAAATTCCAAGTGGCCATGAACGAAATCTCCGCTCCTGAGCAATACGATCTGCAAACCGCTGCCCTGAAGGTGCCGCCGCATTCCATCGAGGCCGAACAGGCCGTGCTCGGTGGTTTGATGCTGGACAACAACGCCTGGGAACGCGTGCTGGATCAAGTCTCGGACGGTGATTTCTATCGCCATGACCACCGCTTGATCTTCCGCGCCATCGCCAAGCTGGCCGACCAGAACTCGCCGATCGACGTGGTCACCCTGGCCGAGCAGTTGGACAAGGAAGGCCAGACCTCCCAAGTCGGCGGCCTGGGCTACCTCGGTGAGCTGGCAAAAAATACGCCGTCCGTCGCCAACATCAAGGCCTACGCCCAGATCGTCCGCGAGCGCGCCACGTTGCGCCAGTTGATCGGCATCAGCACCGAAATCGCCGACAGCGCCTTCAACCCCGAAGGCCGCACTGCCGCCGAGATCCTTGACGAAGCCGAGCGCCAGATCTTCCAGATCGCCGAGGCCCGGCCGAAAACCGGCGGGCCGGTCAGCGTCAACGACCTGCTGACCAAGGCCATCGACCGCATCGACACCTTGTTCAACACCGATGCCGCGATTACCGGGATTTCCACCGGTTACACCGACCTCGACGAAAAGACCAGCGGCCTGCAGCCGTCCGACTTGATCATCGTCGCCGGCCGTCCGTCCATGGGTAAGACCACCTTCGCGATGAACCTGGTGGAAAACGCCGTGTTGCGCAGCGACAAGGCGGTGCTGGTGTACTCCCTCGAGATGCCAGGGGAATCGCTGATCATGCGTATGCTTTCGTCCCTGGGCCGTATCGACCAGACCAAGGTGCGTTCCGGTCAGTTGGAAGACGACGACTGGCCGCGCCTGACCTCGGCGGTCAACCTGCTCAACGACCGCAAGCTGTTCATCGATGACACCGCCGGTATCAGCCCTTCCGAAATGCGCGCACGCACCCGGCGCCTGGTGCGTGAGCATGGCGACATCGCCCTGATCATGATCGACTACCTGCAGTTGATGCAGATTCCCGGTTCCAGCGGCGACAACCGTACCAACGAGATTTCTGAAATCTCCCGCTCCTTGAAAGCCCTGGCCAAGGAATTCAACTGCCCGGTGGTGGCGCTGTCCCAGCTCAACCGTTCCCTGGAACAACGTCCCAACAAGCGCCCGGTGAACTCCGACTTGCGGGAATCCGGAGCGATCGAGCAGGACGCCGACGTGATCATGTTCGTGTACCGCGACGAGGTGTACCACCCCGAGACGGAGCACAAAGGCATTGCCGAAATCATCATCGGCAAGCAGCGGAACGGCCCGATCGGGTTTATCCGGTTGGCGTTCATCGGCAAGTACACGCGTTTCGAGAACCTGGCGCCGGGCAGCTACAACTTCGACGACGACGAGTAGTTTCAAGCACCTGTAAGGGCCTCATCGCAGGCAAGCCAGCTCCCACCTTTGGAATGCATTCCCCTGTGGGAGCTGGCTTGCCTGCGATGGGGTCACCACAATTCCGACTACTGCCGTCGGAATTGGTCAAATTTTGTGCTATATTCCGCGCCCGCGATTTTTCATCTTCACACCGGTCACCGTCATGCAAACAGCCAAGCCGTTATTTGACTATCCCAAGTACTGGGCCGAATGTTTCGGTCCTGCGCCATTCCTGCCGATGAGCAGGGAGGAGATGGATCAGCTTGGCTGGGATTCGTGCGACATCATCATCGTCACCGGTGATGCCTATGTTGACCACCCCTCGTTCGGCATGGCGATCATCGGCCGGCTGCTGGAGTCCCAGGGCTTTCGCGTCGGGATCATCGCGCAACCGAACTGGCAGTCCAAAGACGACTTCATGAAGCTCGGCGAGCCGAACCTGTTCTTCGGCGTCGCGGCCGGCAACATGGACTCGATGATCAACCGCTACACCGCCGACAAGAAAATCCGCTCCGACGACGCCTACACCCCTGGCGGTATGGCCGGCAAACGCCCGGACCGTGCGAGCCTGGTGTACAGCCAGCGTTGCAAGGAAGCCTATAAGAACGTGCCGATCGTACTCGGCGGTATCGAAGCTTCCCTGCGTCGGATTGCTCACTACGACTACTGGCAAGACCGCGTGCGCAACTCGATCCTGATCGACGCCACCGCCGATATCCTGCTGTACGGCAACGCTGAGCGGGCCATCGTCGAGGTTGCCCAGCGCCTGTCGTGGGGCCACAAGATCGAAGACATCACCGATGTGCGCGGTACCGCGTTCATCCGCCGTGATACGCCAGCCGGCTGGTACGAAGTGGACTCCACGCGTATCGACCGTCCGGGCAAGATCGACAAGATCATCAACCCGTACGTGAATACCCAGGACACCCAGGCCTGCGCCATCGAGCAAGAGAAAGGCCCGGTGGATGACCCGGAAGAAGCCAAGGTTGTGCAGATCCTGGCCAGCCCGCGCATGACCCGTGACAAAACCGTGATCCGCCTGCCCTCGGTGGAAAAAGTCCGCGGCGACGCGGTGCTCTATGCCCACGCCAACCGCGTGTTGCACCTGGAAACCAACCCAGGCAACGCCCGCGCCCTGGTGCAGAAGCACGGTGAAGTGGACGTGTGGTTCAACCCGCCGCCCATTCCCATGACCACCGAAGAAATGGACTACGTGTTCGGCATGCCCTACGCCCGCGTACCGCACCCGGCGTATGGCAAGGAGAAGATCCCGGCCTACGACATGATCCGTTTCTCGGTGAACATCATGCGTGGCTGCTTCGGCGGCTGCACCTTCTGCTCGATTACCGAGCACGAAGGCCGCATCATCCAGAACCGGTCCGAAGAGTCGATCATTCGCGAAATCGAAGAGATCCGCGACAAAGTGCCGGGCTTCACCGGCGTGATCTCCGACCTCGGCGGCCCGACCGCCAACATGTACCGCATTGCCTGCAAGAGCCCGGAGATCGAATCCGCTTGCCGTAAGCCATCATGCGTGTTCCCTGGCATCTGCCCGAATCTGAACACCGACCACTCGTCGTTGATCCAGCTGTACCGCAGTGCTCGTGCGTTGCCGGGTGTGAAGAAGATCCTGATCGCTTCTGGCTTGCGCTACGACCTGGCCGTCGAGTCGCCGGAATACGTCAAAGAGCTGGTCACCCACCACGTCGGTGGCTACCTCAAGATCGCCCCGGAACATACCGAGGAAGGTCCGCTCAACCAGATGATGAAGCCGGGCATTGGCAGCTATGACAAGTTCAAGCGCATGTTCGAGAAGTACACCAAGGAAGCGGGCAAGGAGCAGTACCTGATCCCGTACTTCATCGCTGCCCACCCCGGCACCACCGATGAAGACATGATGAACCTGGCCCTGTGGCTCAAGGGCAATGGCTTTCGCGCCGACCAGGTGCAGGCGTTCTACCCGTCGCCGATGGCCACCGCCACGGCGATGTACCACTCGGGCAAGAACCCGCTGCGCAAGGTCACCTACAAGAGCGACGCGGTGACCATCGTCAAGAGCGAGGAGCAGCGCCGCCTGCACAAGGCGTTCCTGCGTTACCACGACCCGAAGGGCTGGCCGATGCTGCGTGAAGCATTGACCCGCATGGGCCGTGCCGACCTGATCGGGTCGGGCAAGGACCAGTTGATCCCGCTGCACCAGCCGTCCACTGACAGCTACCAGAGTGCCCGGCGCAAGAACTCGACGCCGGCCGGCAGCCATAAGGTCGCCAAGGAAACCACCACCAAGATCCTCACCCAGCACACCGGCCTGCCACCCCGTGGCAGCGACGGCAGCAACCCGTGGGACAAGCGCGAACAAGCCAAGGCTGCGGCCCAGGCGCGCAACAAGCAGGCGGCCAAAGAGCGCAGTGATGCGGCCAAGGGCAAGGGCGGCAAGCCTACGCGCAAGCCGGTAGTGCCGCGTTGATCGACGCCTGAAATGCAAAACGCCAGCCTCGTGCTGGCGTTTTGCTTTCTGGTCGGTGGTGAGTCTGTTTGGTAAGGTGGCGCCCATTAGATTGCTATCGCAGGCAAGCCAGCTCCCACAGGGGAATGCATTTCAAGTGTGGGAGCTGGCTTGCCTGCGATGAGGCTGGTCTGGGCACTCTCAATTTCAAGGAAGAACACTTATGGGCAACCCCTTGCTCAACATCGGCATGGACTCCAACCGCTCACAATTCATGGCGCGCCAGCGCATTGAAAGCCAGATCAACCTGCCACGGCTGTTCGCCGTCATCGACGCCGACCCCAGCATCGTCGGTGCTGGCGTGGTGTACATCGACGCCGACTTCAACGTAATCACCCTGCGCGAATTCAAGCCCATCTGCAGTATCAAGCCCAAGCGCATCATTTTGCGCGAGGCGCAGAAGTACATCTCGCCGGCGCAGTTTGTCGAGCAGGTGAAGACCGACCCCCGTGAAGGGCGCCTCCAGAAGGAGGCTTTTGACATGGGCCTTTCCTGTGGCGCAGCGGTGATCGGCTGGATTGTGGTGTTCAGTGGCAGCGTCGCCGTCCCCTTCACCGCCGGCGCCAGTGCTTTTGTGGTGGGTATTGGCGTCACGGCCGCGCTGGCCAGCAGCGCTCAGTGCGGGTTTGGCGTGGCCCGTACCTATAACGAGATCCTTGACCCGGAGGCCAACGACCGCATGGACGACGCGCAGTGGTACGGCGCGGTGTCACCGATTCTCGATGCCGCATCGTTGGTCGGTATCGGAACGGGCGCCTTCACCACATTAAGGCTGCTCAAGGCTAAAAAGGCCGCCGCCTTGGGCAAGAGCTGGTATGAGCTGCTCAAGGGCTTGAATCGCCAGGAGCGCAAGAAGTTGACCCAGGAATTGCTCAGCCTCAAAGACCCGAGCCTGACCCCCAAGTTGCTCAAGTTGCAGCAGCGCGCCGGCACGTTGCCCAAGCGCTACAGCTCCACGGAAATCCGCCATGCCACGCTCACCCAGCTCAAGGACGCCTTGGGCGGCATGTTGGGTATTTGGGGCAGCTATCGAACCGGTCACGTCGGCTCGGCGTCGACGCTTGCCATTGGCCTGTATGAGGAACTGACGGAATGAAGGGGTTTCCCGATAGGCGCAGTTTCCTTGCGCGTTATTTTCCGGTGTTCATGGGCACCATCTTCATGGCGATTTTTTCCGGCTCAGTGGCGGTCTCCACGGCGGGCGTGACCTATTTGCGCGGGGTTGAACCGGCGCTCAAGGCCAACTATTCCGGGGCTGCAATCCTGATGTTTGTAGCGGTGCTGGTGTTTGGCAATGTGATGATTGCACGCGGGTACCCCTGGGCGACCCGGCTGGTGGCGGGCTACCTGGTGTGTTGCCTGCTGTTCGTCTTGCCGATGATTCAATACGGCCTCAATACCCTGGTGTACGGCTCGGCGGTGTTGTTTCCGCTGCTGGGTTTGTTGCTGCTCAACAGCAAGCGCCATCGTGAAATGCGCCAGCGATTACTCGAAATACGTCACCTGCGTCGGGCGGCGATTGCGCAACGCAAGGCCCGTTGATTAGGTAGGTTTATTGGCGGTAGGTGGCCTGTTTGTTAGGGTGGCGCCCATCAGATTGCTATCGCAGGCAAGCCAGCTCCCACAGGGGAATGCATTTCAAGTGTGGGAGCTGGCTTGCCTGCGAAGACGGCCTGACAGTCTACACAGTCATACCGAGTACATATCCATTCCTGCGGTAACGGCCACCTAGGGTTCCGCTCTGACAGCGGCTCACTTTTGAACAGCGCAAAAGTAAGCAAAACGCTCTTGCCCCACCACTCGGCACCTCGCTTAGGCTCGGTGTGCCCGTAATCCGCCAGTGATTTGGGGGGCCGCCGCCACGCGCCATCCATGGCGCGGGGCGGCTAAACCGGCATCCCTGCCGGTTTACCCCCCAAATCCCTGTCGAATTCCGGCCAGCGTGGTTTGACGGGGCGCCTAAGATCAAAAGCAGATCAAGATCAAGAGCGACTCGCTTCGCATCGTGGTTACCGTCTGCTGTTACAACCCACAAAGTTGTGTAGATACCTATGCTGCGATGGGGCCGGTCGGGGGCACTCTCAATTTCAAGGAAGAACACTTATGGGCAGCTCCTTGTTCATCGGCATTGGCAACGGTCAAGCTGGTGCGGCTGAATAAGGCCTCTACCGGGAAAAGTGTGAGAGAGGTGCTCAGGGGCCTGAATCGACAGGAGCGCGCCAAGTTGACCAAAGAGCTGCTGAGCATCAACGACCCACGCTTGACGTCCAAGATGATCAAGTTAAAGCAGTTGTCGGGCGAGTTACCTAAGCGGTTCACTCCCACCGAGGTCAAGCATGCAACGGTCACGCAGATCAAGGACGCGTTGGGCGCAGCCATCGGTTTTACCGGTAGTGCGGTTTCAGGGAACGTGCGCACAATTGCCATAGGGCTGTATGAGGAGGCCGAGCAATGAACGAGCTGCCTAGCATTCGCAGTTTTCTATCGACGTATTTCCCCGTCTTTATGGGGGCGATATTTGTCTGCATTTTCACCCTCGTGTTTGCGGTTCCGGTGTTCTTCGATAGCTATATGCCAAGCCTGTCCATGGCAGATAACGCCAAGTACTCCTTCCTGGTGGGTATCGCACTCACGCTAGTCATTGTGCACTGCAATTTCATGATCGCACGCGGGCGTCCCCAATGGATGTGGCCGCTAGTGTTGCTGTTGGGGGGATGCTTTCTGAGTGTATTGCCAACACTCAATGATCAACCGAACGGGGTGGTATATGCCTTGAGCCTGGTGTTTCCATTACTTGGGCTATTGCTGTTCAACAGCAAACGTCACCGTGAAATGCGCCAGAAACTGGTCGAAGTCCGCTGCCTGCGCCAGGCCATGATTGCCCAACACAAACACCATTGATTGGGTAGATTCACCACCTGCACTCAGCCCGGCGCTACAAATGTGTGCAGCGCCTGCACCATAGCCACAACGTTGGCGCCGTTTTGGTGCTGTACTGCACCGAGCCCGACGTTTTAGTGCAATGACTGCTGCTGTGGCATAAGTCTTGCGCGCGTTGTGCTTATGCCCTGGCTCGCAGGAGGCCGCCGTGTCGATTCATGTCGCGTTGCACCACGTTACGCATTACCGCTACGACCGTGCTGTCGAACTTGGCCCGCAGATCGTGCGGCTACGCCCGGCGGCGCATAGCCGTACGCGGATACTGTCCTACGCGCTGAAAGTGCTGCCCGAGCAGCATTTCATCAACTGGCAGCAAGACCCCCAGGGCAATTACCTGGCGCGCCTGGTGTTCCCGGAAAAGACTGACGAGTTGCGCATCGAAGTCGACCTGGTCGCCGAGATGGCGGTGTTCAATCCGTTCGATTTTTTCCTGGAGCCCTACGCCGAAAATATCCCGTTCAGCTACGCCGCCGATGAGCAGCGCGAGCTGGCGCCGTACCTGGAAACCTTGCCGCTGACGCCAAGGTTGGCTGCGTACCTGGCGGGTATCGACCGCACGCCGCTACCGGCCGTGGATTTCCTGGTCGGCCTCAACCAGCGCCTGGCCGCCGATATCGGTTACCTGATTCGCATGGAACCGGGCGTGCAAACCCCGGAATTCACGCTGGAAAATGCGTCCGGCTCCTGCCGCGACTCGGCCTGGTTACTGGTGCAATTGCTGCGCAACCTCGGGTTGGCGGCGCGATTTGTCTCTGGCTATCTGATTCAGCTCACCGCCGACGTCAAAGCCCTCGATGGCCCGTCCGGTACCGAGGTGGACTTCACCGACCTGCACGCCTGGTGTGAAGTGTATTTGCCCGGCGCTGGCTGGATTGGCCTGGATGCCACGTCCGGGTTGTTTGCCGGTGAAGGGCATATCCCTTTGGCCTGCAGTCCCGATCCATCGTCCGCCGCGCCGATCAGTGGGTTGGTGGAGCCGTGCGAGTGCGAATTCACCCACGAGATGTCGGTGGAGCGCATTTGGGAAGCGCCACGGGTGACCAAGCCCTATACCGAAGAACAATGGCTGGCGATCCAGGCTCTGGGCCGGCAGATCGATGGCGACCTGCTCAAGGACGACGTACGCCTGACCATGGGCGGCGAGCCAACCTTCGTCTCTATCGACGACCCCGACGGTGCCGAGTGGAACACCGCAGCCCTGGGCCCGGACAAGCGTCGCCTGTCGGCCGAGCTGTTCCAGCGCCTGCGCCAGCACTATGCGCCCAAGGGCCTGGTGCATTTCGGCCAAGGCAAGTGGTACCCCGGCGAGCAATTGCCGCGTTGGTCGCTCAACTGCTATTGGCGCCGCGATGGCGTGCCGATCTGGCACAACAGCGCGCTGATCGCCGATGAGCAAGAGGACTATGGCGCCGATGGGGTGATGGCCGGGCGTTTCCTGGCCAGCGTCGCCGAGCGCCTCAAACTGCCGGCGCGCTTTGTGTTCCCGGCGTTCGAGGACAATTTCTACTACCTGTGGCGCGAAGGGGCGCTGCCCCAGAACGTCACTGCCCAGGACCCGCGCCTGAGCGACGACCTGGAGCGTGAGCGCCTGCGCAAAGTGTTCAGCCAGGGCCTGGATAAAGTCATCGGCCAGGTGCTGCCGCTGGCACGCACGGCGGCCAATGACCGCTGGCAGAGTGGGCGTTGGTACCTGCGCGACAACCATTGCCGCCTGGTGCCGGGGGATTCGCCGCTGGGCTATCGCCTGCCGCTCGCTTCGCAGCCCTGGGTGACGGCGGCGGAGTATCCGTTTGTGCATCCGACCGACCCTAACCAGGATCAGCCGGATCTGCCCACCAGCGCCCAGTTGCAAAATCATGGCGAGCCCGCGCCGGGTGATGAGCGTGTGCCCAAGGTCGACGAGTCCGCCGACTGGCTGACCCGTACCGCGCTGTGCGCCGAAGCGCGGGAAGGGCGCCTGTATCTCTTTATGCCGCCGCTGGAGCGCGTCGAGGACTATCTGGAACTGGTGACCGCCATCGAGGCCACCGCCCAAGAGCTGCATTGCCCGGTGCTGATGGAGGGTTACGAGCCGCCAGCGGATACGCGCCTGAGCAATTTCCGGGTCACGCCAGACCCTGGTGTCATCGAGGTCAACGTACAGCCGTCCGCCACCTGGGACGAGTTGGTGGAGCGCACCGAATTCCTCTACGAAGAGGCCAGGCAAACCCGCCTGACCACCGAGAAGTTCATGATTGACGGGCGTCATACCGGCACCGGTGGCGGTAACCACTTCGTGCTGGGCGGCGCGACGCCCAAGGACTCACCCTTCCTGCGCCGGCCGGACCTGCTGCGCAGCCTGATCAGCTACTGGCATAACCACCCGTCGTTGTCCTATTTGTTCTCCGGCCTGTTTATCGGCCCCACCTCCCAGGCGCCCCGGGTAGATGAGGCGCGCAACGATGCGCTGTATGAACTGGAGATCGCCTTTGCGCAGATGCCGGAGCCAGGCGAGGAGTGCCCGCCGTGGCGGGTGGACCGCTTGTTGCGCAACCTGCTGATCGACGTGACGGGCAATACCCATCGCGCCGAATTCTGTATCGACAAACTCTACTCACCCGACGGCGCCACGGGCCGCCTGGGCCTGCTGGAACTGCGCGCCTTTGAAATGCCGCCCCATGCGCGCATGAGCCTGACCCAGCAGTTGTTGCTGCGGGCGCTGGTCGCGCGGTTCTGGCGCGAGCCCTATGCGCCGCCGAAGCTGGCGCGCTGGGGCACTGAACTGCATGACCGCTTCCTGTTGCCGCACTTTATCGAGCAGGACTTTGCCGACGTGATCGTCGAGCTGAACGCGGCCGGCTACCCGTTGCGTGCCGAATGGTTCGCGGCGCACCTGGAGTTCCGTTTCCCCAAGGTGGGCGACTACGCCGTCAGCGGTATCGAAATGGAACTGCGCCAGGCCTTGGAGCCTTGGCACGTGCTGGGCGAGGAGGGCGCTGTGGGGGGCACGGTGCGTTATGTGGATTCGTCCCTGGAGCGCCTGCAAGTGAAGTTGAGCGGGTTGCCGCCGCAACGCTACCTGCTGACCTGCAATGGCGTGCCGGTGCCGCTGCAACCCACCGGCCGCGTCGGCGAGTTCGTGGCGGGCGTGCGTTACCGCGCCTGGCAACCGGCCAACTGCCTGCAACCGACCATCCCCGTGCATGCGCCGCTGGTGTTCGACCTGCTCGACACCTGGATGCAGCGTTCGTTGGGCGGCTGCCAATACCATGTGGCGCACCCGGGCGGGCGCAATTACGACAGCCTGCCGGTGAATGCCAATGAGGCGGAGAGCCGGCGCATGGCGCGGTTTTTCCGCTTGGGGCATAGCCCGGGCAAGCTGCCAGTGCCTGCTCTGGTGATTAATGACGAGTTGCCGATGACCTTGGACCTGCGACGCTTTCCCCATAAAAATGACTGAATGCGATCCAAATGTGGGAGCGGGCTTGCTCGCGAAAGCGGTGTATCAGTCGAAATATGCATAGACTGACCCGCCGCATTCGCGAGCAAGCCCGCTCCCACATTAGACTGTGGTGACTTTGACTTCCCTTGCCTCTGCCGAGCGTTCCATGTCCGACTTGCTCGACCGTTACCCGCTCACCGCGGGCACCTATCACGAACTGCTGGATGCCAGCGGCGCGGTGCGTGCCCATTGGCGACGCTTGTTCGATCACCTGCAACGCAGCACGCCCGCACAACTGGCCCAGCGCCAGGCATTGCTGACGCGCCAGATCCAGGAAAACGGCGTGACCTACAACGTCTACGCCGACCCCAAGGGTGCCGATCGCCCCTGGGAGCTGGACCTGTTGCCCCATGTGCTGGCGGCCGAGGAGTGGCAGCAACTGTCGGCTGGCATCGCCCAGCGTGCGCGCCTGCTCAATGCGGTGCTGGCCGACCTGTATGGGCCGCAACGCCTGATCAAGGAAGGCTTGCTGCCGGCCGAATTGGTGTTCGGGCATAACAATTTTCTGTGGCCGTGCCAGGGTATCCAGCCGCCTGACGGTGCGTTCCTGCATCTGTACGCAGTCGACCTGGCGCGCACCCCGGATGGCCGCTGGTGGGTCACCGCCGACCGCACCCAAGCGCCATCGGGCGCCGGCTATGCCCTGGAAAACCGCACCATCGTGTCCCGCGCCTTCCCGGACCTGTACCGGGATATGCAGGTGCAGCACCTCACCGGTTTCTTTCGCACGTTGCAGGAAACCCTGGCGCGCCAGGCTCCGGGTGATGATCAGCCGCCACTGATCGTGTTGCTCACGCCGGGGCGTTTCAACGAGAGCTATTTCGAACACCTGTACCTGGCGCGCCAGCTCGGCTACCCCTTGGTCGAGGGCGGCGACCTCACCGTGCGCGACAGCACCGTGTTCCTGAAAACCCTCAGCGGCCTGCGCCGGGTACACGCGATCATGCGTCGCCTTGATGATGATTTCTGCGACCCGCTGGAGCTGCGCACCGACTCGGCGCTGGGCGTGCCGGGCCTGCTCGATGCCGTGCGCCAAGGCAATGTGCTGGTGGCCAATGCCTTGGGCAGCGGTGTGCTGGAGTCCCCGGGGTTGCTGGGCTTTTTGCCCAAGATCAACGAATTTTTATTCGGTGAAGCCTTGATCCTGCCGTCGATTGCCACCTGGTGGTGCGGCGAAGCGCCGGTGCTTGCCGAAGCCTTGGAAAAACTCCCGGAGCTGCTGATCAAGCCGGCATTTCCCTCACAAAGTTTCGCCCCGGTGTTTGGTCGCGACCTTGATGACGAACAGCGCCAGGCCCTGGCCGAGCGCATGCGTGCGCGGCCCTATGCCTATGTCGCCCAAGAGCTGGCGCAGTTGTCTCAGGCGCCGGTCTGGCACACCGTGGATGACCACCTGCAACACCGCGCCATCGGTATGCGTGTCTACGCCGTGGCCAGTGATGACGGTTATCGGGTGCTGCCCGGCGGCCTGACCCGCGTGGCGGCCGAGGCCGATGCCGAGGTGGTGTCGATGCAACGCGGTGGGGCGAGCAAGGATACCTGGGTGCTCGGCGAACGCGCGCCGGGTGGCGAGCAGTGGCGCGCCCAACGCACCATTGGCGCCTATGACCTGGTGCGCCGCGATCCCTATCTGCCCTCGCGCGTGGTGGAAAACCTGTTCTGGTTCGGTCGCTACTGCGAGCGCTGCGATGACAGTGCGCGCTGGCTGCGCGTAGTGCTGGCGCGGTATGTCGATGGCGATGATCCGCTGGCGCTGCAGGCCGCCGTCGAACTGGGCGAAAGCCTGCGCCTGTTGCCGGAAGAGGGCGAGCTGCCGGAGCGTCTGCTCGCGGCCTTGCTGGGTGATGACTGGCCTTCAAGCCTGCGCGCCAATTTGCAGCGCTTGCAGTGGGCGGCGTCCCAGGTGCGCGGCAAGTTGTCCCGGGAAAACTGGCAGGCCCTGGTGGAGCTGCAACGTGAAGCCATGGAGCTGGAAAGCGACGCTGCGGACTTTGGCGAGCTGCTCGACTTTCTCAACCGCCTGGTGATGTCCCTGGCGGCGCTGTCCGGGTTTGCCCTGGACGACATGACCCGCGATGAAGGCTGGCGCTTCTTGATGATGGGCCGGCGTATCGAGCGTCTGCAGTTTCTGAGCAGCAGCCTTGCGGCGTTCCTGCGCGGTGTGGCGGTGTTCGATCAGGCCGGTCTGGAATGGTTGCTGGAGCTGGGCAACAGCAGCATCACCTACCGCTCGCGCTACCTGGCGGTGCCGCAGTTGATCCCGGTGCTCGACCTGCTGCTGCTCGACGAGCAGAACCCCCATGCGGTGCTGTTCCAGCTCAAGTTGGTGAGCCGCACCCTGCGCCGTCTCAATGACGATTTTGGCGTGCCCCGTGAAACCGGGCTGGCGCCGTTGGTCGAGCGCCTGGCGCATTTTGACCTGAGTTGCCTGGAGAACGGCCTGTTTGGCGAAACCAGCGTGCGTGCCGCCCTGGACGGCCTGGCCGACTTGCTGCAAGCGGTGGCCGATGAAAGCGGGCAGGTATCGGATCGCTTGGCGTTGCGCCATTTTGCCCACGTCGATGATGTCAGCCAACAAACGGTGTCGGTGTAATGAGCGCGCGCTATCAGATTTTCCACGATACCCATTACCACTACGACAGCCCGGTGTCCCTGGCCCAGCAACTGGCGCACCTGTGGCCACGGCCGTGCGCCTGGCAGAAGTGCGCCTGGCAGCAGTTGGATATCAGCCCGGAACCCACCTCGCGCCGCGATGAGCTGGACGTGTTCGGCAACCCGATCACCCGGCTGGCGTTCGAACGGCCCCATGACGAATTGCTGGTGAACGCCGGGCTCACCGTGGAAGTGCTGGCGCGGCCTGTTTTGGACTTTCAGCGATCGCCGCCCTGGGACCACACCCGTGACAGCCTGACCTACAGCAGCCAGGCCTTGAGCGCCGAGCTGATCGAAGCCTGCCGCTATCGCTTCGAGTCGCCCTATGTGCATCTGAAGAAAACCTTCGTCGAGTTCTCCGAAAGCTGCTTCCCGCCCGGCGAGCCTTTACTGCTGGGCACGCAGGCATTGATGGAGAAGATCTTCAGCGAATTTACCTTCGATGCCGAAGCCACCCAGGTCGCCACACCGCTGGTGGAAGTGCTGGAGCGCCGTCGCGGCGTGTGCCAGGACTTCGCTCACCTGATGCTTGCCTGCCTGCGTTCCCGTGGCCTGGCGGCGCGCTATATCAGCGGCTACCTGCTCACCCAGCCACCGCCCGGCCAGCCACGGCTGATTGGCGCGGATGCGTCCCATGCGTGGGTTTCGGTGTTTTGCCCGGTATCAGGCTGGGTGGATTTTGACCCGACCAACAATGTGCAGCCGGCGCTGGAGCACATCACCCTGGCCTGGGGCCGGGACTTTTCTGATGTGTCGCCGTTGCGGGGGGTGATTCTGGGGGGAGGCAGCCACGACCCGGAGGTGCGGGTGACGGTGATGCCGTTGGAATAATGACTGCGGGCTGTCGATTTTTGTAGGAGCGAGCTTGCTCGCGAAGGATCTTGGAGCGCCACGTTAATCCAGGCGTCCCTCGTCATCGTTGACGTTCTTCGCGAGCAAGCTTGCTCCTACAGGAATGCTTATTCGGCGGGGTCTTTCGGGGTTTCGGTCTCGTCAGTTGCCGCTTCACCTTCGGCATCCGGGTTCAGCGCGCCGGCTTCTTCGTCTGCAGCGGCTTTCTTGCGTTGCAGCTTTTCCTCTTTCTTCTGTTCCTTGGCCAAGTCTCTCTGACGTTTGGCGAAGGAGTAATTAGGTTTGGCCATGGGCGATCCTCTAGGGTCGAAGGTGAGGGTGGGCGGCGCGCAGCTGCCTTGGGTCGTCATGGTAGCAGCTTCAGGGGGCCCTTTGCTTTCACTTACCGCAGGCGTAGGCAGCCAGAAGGCCGTTGAACAGGTGATTAAGGTGCATGGTATGAACTCCCGTGAGTGATGGGCGGATCATAGGCGGGGTGCGGCAGTTTGGCTGGTTGATTGTGTTGATGAAGCTGATAGCCTAAAGTTGTATACAATCTGTTGATTCAGATCATAAGAACTCAAGCCTGATTGAGGCACCCTTACCGCAATCCGCGTTTTTAAAACCCTGCCTTGGAGATTCACATGTTTGCCAAACTCGTTGCTGTTTCCCTGCTGACTCTGGCGAGCGGCCAGTTGCTTGCTGCAGAGTGCAAGGTCACTGTCGACTCCACCGATCAAATGTCTTTCAACACCAAAGAAATCACCATCGACAAGAGCTGCAAGCAGTTCACCGTCGAGCTGACTCACTCGGGCAACCTGCCAAAGAACGTGATGGGCCATAACTGGGTGCTGACCACCGAAGCCAATATGCAACCGGTGGCAACCGACGGCATGGCCGCGGGGATCGACAAGGATTACCTGAAAGCCGGTGATGAGCGCATCATCGCCCACACCAAGATCATCGGTGCTGGCGAGAAAGACTCGGTGACCTTCGACGTCTCCAAGCTGAAGGCTGATGAGAAGTACAGTTTCTTCTGCTCGTTCCCAGGCCACATCTCGATGATGAAAGGTGCTGTGGTTCTGAAGTAAGACCGCGTTATCGTTCATCGCAGGCAAGCCAGCTCCCACATTCGACCGCATTCCCATGTTGGAATACGGTCAAGTGTGGGAGCTGGCTTGCCTGCGATGGCGATCTGACAATCAATGCAAAACGATCGGTTCACCTCAAGGCGCAAACGGCATCACCCGCTTGTGCTCAGTCTTGCGATAGGTCTCGCAGATAATCCTGAACGCTTCCTCACGCACCGGCTCACCCTGCAGGAACGCATCGATCTCGGCATAGGTCACGCCATGTGACGCTTCGTCCGGCTTGCCCGGCGACAGGTCTTCCAGGTCGGCGGTCGGCACTTTCTCCACCAGCGATTCCGGCGCGCCAAAGTGGCGGGCAATGGCACGCACCTGGTGCTTCACCAGCCCGCTCAACGGCGCCAGGTCGCAGGCCCCGTCACCGAACTTGGTGAAAAAGCCCATCACCGCTTCTGCCGCATGGTCGGTGCCGATCACCAGGCCGCCCGCCGCGCCGGCGATGGTGTACTGGGCCACCATGCGCATGCGCGCCTTGGTATTGCCCAGCACAAAGTCACGGGACGCCGCGGCCTTGCCTTCAAAGGCGGCCACTTCATTGGCCAGGGCTTTTACTGCCGGGCCGATGTTCACGGTGTGGCGTTCGTCCGGCTCGATAAAGTCCACGCAAGCCTGGGCGTCGTGTTCGTCGAACTGGGTTTCGTAGGGCAGGCGCACGGCGATAAAACGATAAGCCTCATCGCCGGTGCTGGCGCGCAGCTCCTGCATCGCACGTTGGGCCAACAGGCCTGCGGTCAGGGAATCGACACCGCCACTGATGCCGAGCACCAGGGTCTTGAGCCCGGAATTGCGCAGGCAGTCCTGGATAAAGGCCACGCGCCGGGCAACTTCGGCTTCAAGGGCGGCCTGGTCTTTGAACGGGGCTTGCACCTTGAGCTGTTGCGCAATCTCACGCTGTACGGCTTGCATGATTCACTCCTTGCTGGATAGGGCAGGTACTTTGAAAACGTGACGCAAATAGGCGACAAAATTCGGGTCGGTGCAATGGGTCTTGCCCGCTTCATCGGAGATCTTCGCGACGGGCTGGCCATTGCAGGCGGTCATTTTAAGCACGATGCTCATCGGTTCCACCCCTGGAATATCACAGGTCAGGTTGGTGCCGATGCCAAAGCTCACATTAATGCGACCACGTAACGCCCGGAATATTTCCAACGCCTTGGGCAATGTCAGACTGTCGGAGAACACCAAGGTCTTGCTCATCGGTTCGATGCCCAGCTTGTGGTAGTGAGCGATGGCTTTTTCTGCCCACTGGATCGGATCGCCGGAGTCATGGCGCAGGCCGTCGAACAGCTTGGCGAAGTACAAGTCGAAGTCGCCCAGGAACGCGTCGGTGGTGATGCAATCGGTGAGGGCGATACCCAGCAGGCCCCGGTACTCGCGCACCCAGCAATCAAGGGCGGCGATCTGGCTGTCGATCAGGCGCGGGCCGAGTTGCTGGTGGGCCATGATCCACTCGTGGGCCATGGTGCCCAGCGGCTTCATATCGAACTCACGGGCCAGGTGCACATTGCTGGTGCCGACAAAACGCCCCGGGAAATCGTGCTTGAGCACGCTGACCACTTCCTCTTGTACCCGGTAGGAAAAGCGCCGGCGCGTGCCGAAGTCCGCCACTTGCAGCTCCGACAGCTCGTCGCTGCTGGCATTGGCGGTCAACCAGTCGAATTTGCGATACAGCTGCTCGCGGGCCTGCTCGAGGATCACGGTCTGGTAGCGGTAGCGGTTACGCACCTCGCTGACGATGGCCAGCATCGGCACTTCAAACAGGATCACATGCAGCCACGGCCCGCGCAGGCGGATAAACAACTCGCCGTTCTCGATGCCGGTTTGCACATACCGCAGGTTGAAGCGAAACAGCCCGAGAAAGCGTAAAAAGTCCGGCTTCATAAAGCTGATGCGTTCCAGGAACCCCAGTTGGTCGGGGCTCAGGCTCAGCTCGGCGAGGCGCTCGATCTGGTAGCGGATCTCCGCCAGATAAGGGCGCAGGTCCTCACTGTTACGGCAACGAAACTCCCATTCAACTTCCACGTTCGGGTAGTTGTGCAGCACCGCCTGCATCATGGTCAGCTTGTAGAAGTCGGTGTCGAGCAGGTTCTGCACGATGCGATCGGCAAACACACTCTCGCTCATAACGGGAATCTCCAGACGGGTCGGCGATGGAGGCCGGCCTTTACGCACAATTGAGGAAGGGGGTTAGTGGCGCATAGACCTGTGGGGGATTGCCAGTGATTTTTTCAGTAAGGCCACTGGCGCCATCGCAGGCAAGCCAGCTCCCACATTTGAAATGCATTCCAAACGGTGGGAGCTGGCTTGCCTGCGATGGCGATTCTCCAGGCGCTAAAGCACCTGCTCCATCATCCATTTCACAAATTCACGCACCTTGGGCACCTCAGCCGAATGCTCAGGATACGCCAAGTAATAAGCATCCTGGCTCGGCATCCCATGTTGCCAGGGAATCACCAACTTGCCCTCGGCCAATTCCTCCTCCACCAGAAAGCGCGGCAACAGCGCCACGCCGCACCCCACCGGCGCCGCACGGATGCACATGTAGAACGTGTCGAACCGCGGCCCATGGTAGCTGTGCTCGGTATGAAAGCCCTGGCTGGCGAACCAGTCATGCCAGCCCTGAGGCCGCGAGGCGTTTTGCAGCAGCACCAGCTCGCTCAGTTGCGTGGGGTCGGTGAAGGGCTGGGCGGGCAGGCTGTCGGGCGAACACACCGGTACCAGCTCTTCACTGAACAGTTTCAGGCTCTCGGTGCCGGGACGTGCGCCCTGGCCGAAATAGAACGCCATGTCGGCCTTGCCTTGCAGTAACTCGTCCGGGTCCTGTTCATTGCACAGGTCCAGGTGGATCTGCGGGTGGCGCAAACGCCATCCCTTGAGGCGCGGCACCAGCCAGCGTGCGCCAAAAGTGTAGGGCGTGGACACACGCAGCACTTCGGTTTCGCCGCCGTAGGAGCGCAGGTAGTGGGTAGACATCTCCACCTGGGTGAGGATCTTGCGCACTTCCACCAGGTACAGGTCGCCCGCCGGGGTCATCTGCAAGCGCCGGCGCACGCGGCGAAACAGCAGGTGTTGCAACAGTTCTTCCAACTGCGCCACCTGTTTGCTCACCGCGCTTTGGGTGAGGTTCAGTTCCTCGGCGGCGCGGGTGAAGCTCAGGTGGCGGGTGGCCGCTTCGAAACACTGCAGGGCGGTGATCGAGGGCAAATGTCTTTTGTTCAGCACGGCATGCCTCTTTTTATTCTTTGCATGAATAAAGGGAATGATATCTCGCCTAATCGTCGTTTGTTGGCAAGTCTTGGGCCAGCTACAAATAGGGCCAGGATCGCCGTGCGTATTGCGGCGCGAATTTTTGTATGCAGATTGAAGGAGTGACCCATGGTTGCCGCATTGCTTGATCGTCTCGGGGTAAACCCGGCGCTGTACCAGGCCGGGAAACAACCCGTGCATTCACCGATTGATGGCAGCCGTATCGGCAGTGTCCATTGGGAAGGCGCCGCCGAGGTGGAGCAACAGGTCAGTCGCGCCGAGCATGCATTCGAAGCCTGGCGCAAAGTGCCGGCCCCGCGACGTGGCGAGCTGGTGCGCCAGTTCGGTGATGTATTGCGCGAATACAAGGCCGACCTGGGTGAACTCGTTTCCTGGGAAGCCGGCAAAATCACCCAGGAAGGCTTGGGTGAAGTGCAGGAAATGATCGACATCTGCGACTTCGCCGTGGGCCTGTCGCGTCAGCTGTACGGCTTGACCATCGCCTCCGAGCGCCCAGGCCACCATATGCGTGAAACCTGGCACCCGCTGGGCGTGGTCGGCGTGATCAGCGCCTTCAACTTCCCGGTGGCCGTGTGGGCGTGGAACACTGCGCTGGCCTTGGTGTGCGGCAACGCGGTGATCTGGAAACCGTCGGAAAAGACCCCGCTCACCGCACTGGCCTGTCAGGCCTTGTTCGAGCGCGTACTGAAAAAATTCGACGGTGCCCCTGAGTATCTCAGCCAAGTGATCATTGGCGGCCGCGACGCCGGCGCTGCGCTGGTGGATGACCCGCGCGTCGCCCTGATCAGCGCCACCGGCAGCACGCGCATGGGCCGTGAAGTGGCACCCAAAGTCGCCGCGCGTTTCGCCCGCAGCATTCTTGAGCTGGGCGGCAACAACGCGATGATCCTCGGCCCAAGCGCCGACCTGGACATGGCCGTACGCGCCATCCTGTTCAGCGCAGTGGGCACCGCCGGCCAACGTTGCACCACCCTGCGCCGGCTGATCGCCCATGAGTCGGTCAAAGAAGAAATCGTCACCCGCCTCAAGGCCGCCTATTCCAAGGTGCGCATCGGCCACCCGCTGGAAGGCAACCTGATCGGCCCGCTGATCGACAAGCACAGCTTCGACAACATGCAGGACGCCCTTGAACAAGCCTTGAGCGAAGGCGGCAAGGTGTTCGGCGGCAAGCGCCAACTGCAGGACACATTCCCCAACGCCTACTACGTATCGCCGGCCATCGTGGAAATGCCCGAGCAAAGCGACGTGGTGTGCAGCGAAACCTTCGCACCGATTCTTTACGTGGTCGGCTACACCGACTTCGCCGAAGCCCTGCGCCTGAACAACGCCGTGCCGCAAGGCTTGTCGTCCTGCATCTTCACCACCGACGTGCGTGAAGCCGAACAGTTCATGTCGGCGGTAGGCAGCGACTGTGGCATCGCCAACGTCAACATCGGCCCAAGCGGTGCAGAGATCGGTGGCGCGTTCGGGGGTGAAAAAGAGACCGGCGGCGGGCGTGAATCGGGCTCGGATGCGTGGCGCGGGTATATGCGTCGGCAGACCAATACCGTGAACTACTCGCTGGAACTGCCGTTGGCACAAGGCATTACCTTCGACTGATCTGGCACGGTCAATGTGGGAGCAGGCAAGCCAGCTCCCACAGGTGATTGGGTTTCCCATTCAAAAGAGTATTTGTTTGTTAGGTCTCATCGGAGTCTGGCAATGGCACTGCGCGAAACATGTTTATGGGAACACCTCACCCCTGGCCGCCCCGACCGGGCCGCGCTCAAGGGCGCGGTCAAGGTGGATGTGTGCGTGATCGGCGCCGGCATCACCGGTTTGTCGGCGGCCATTCATTTGCTGGAACAGGGTAAAAGCGTCGCCGTACTGGAGGCCCATCGCACCGGCCACGGCGGTTCGGGGCGCAATGTCGGGCTGGTCAATGCCGGCCTGTGGATTCCACCGGACGAGATCGAGGCCGGTTTCGGCACGGCGGTGGGCAGCCAGCTCAACCGCATGCTGGGCGCGGCGCCGTCCCTGGTGTTCAGCCTGATCGACAAGTACAACATCGACTGCCAATTGCGCCGTGAAGGCACCTTGCACATGGCGCACAATGCCCGGGGCGAGGCGGATTTGCGCAGCCGTGAGCAGCAGTGGAAACGCCGTGGCGCGCCGGTTGAGTTACTCACCGGCCAGGCCTGCGAGCACGCCACCGGTACCCGCAAAATCGCCGCCGCATTGCTGGATCGGCGCGCCGGCACCTTGAATCCCATGGCCTATACCGCGGGGTTGGCGAATGCCGCCGTGGGGCTGGGCGGGCAATTGTTCGATCATTCGCCGGTCACCCAGCTTGAGCGTCAAGGCGCCGATTGGTCGGTGCAGACCGCCGAGGGCGCGGTGCAGGCCGCCCAGGTGGTGATCGCCTCCAATGCCTACACCGAAGGCGAATGGACCGAGCTGCGGCGTAACTTCTTCCCCGGCTATTACTACCAGGTGGCCTCGGCGCCGCTGACCGATGACGCGGCCAAGCAGATCCTCCCCGGCGGCCAGGGCTCCTGGGACACGCGCCAGGTCCTGAGCAGTATTCGCCGCGATGCCGATGGCCGCCTGTTGCTCGGCAGCCTGGGCAATGGCAACCAGAAACCGGCATGGTTTCTCAAAGCGTGGGCCGATCGGGTGCAGCAACACTACTTCCCGTACCTCAAACCGGTGCAATGGGAATACACCTGGACCGGCTGCATCGCGTTCACCCCTGACCACTTGATGCGCCTGTTCGAACCGGCCCCCGGCCTGGTGGCGGTTACCGGTTATAACGGGCGCGGGGTGACCACCGGCAGCGTGGTGGGCAAGGCGTTTGCCGACTACCTGTGTCACCAGGATCCCCAAGCCTTGCCGATCCCCTTTGCCCCTATGCAGCCCTTGGCCGGGGTAGGCCTGCGCAGTTGCCTGTATGAAGCCGGCTTCTCGCTCTATCACGCCGGGCAATGCCTGAGGATCGTGATCTGATCAGCGAAATACCCCTCAGAAGCCTGCATTTTCTTAGCAGGCTACCCATCTGTATTGGTGCAAGTCGTAGCAATCACGCACTGTAAATGTGCAGTTCCGTTACGCACGTTGTTACAGCTGTAGGAACTGTCGTTTATGCCTGTGGTTGCAGGTGCGACCTGCCAGGGTTGTACTTTTTTGCAGTGTTGGTTGCACCTGTAGACGCTAGACGGTTGCACGTCCTGGCAAAAGGCGTCGAAACGCCTGTAATAACAATGACACCGTGTCTTTTTGAAGAATAAAAACGTAATGGCACGCGGCTTGCTCTGAGCTTTCGGTGAAAGGTTTGAATGCAAGTTGTCGTGCCAAAAATCAAAAATATCGGAGCACCACTCATGTCCCAGACGTTTTACAAGAAAGGTTTTCTGGCCCTCGCCGTTGCTGCGGCGCTGGGTGTTTCTACGTTTGTTCAAGCTGATGTGAAAATTGGTGTGGCGGGCCCGATGACGGGTGCCAACGCCGCTTTCGGTGAGCAGTACATGAAGGGTGCCCAGGCGGCAGCCGACGTTATCAACAAGGCCGGCGGCATTAACGGCGAGCAGATCAAGCTGGTGGCCGGCGATGACGCCTGCGAACCCAAGCAGGCCGTGGCCGTAGCCAACCGCCTGGCCGACCAGGACAAAGTGATCGGCGTGGTCGGGCACTTCTGCTCATCCAATACCATCCCGGCGTCTGAGGTTTACGACGAAGCAGGCATCATCGCCATCACCCCAGGCTCCACCAACCCACAAGTGACCGAACGCGGCCTGGGCGCCATGTTCCGCATGTGCGGGCGTGACGACCAGCAAGGCATCGTCGCCGGCGACTACATCGTCGATGTGCTCAAGGGCAAGAAAGTCGCGGTGATCAACGACAAGGACACCTACGGCAAAGGCCTGGCCGACGCCACCGCAGCCCAGTTGACCAAGCGCGGCGTCAAGCCGGTGCTGGAAGAGGGCCTGACCCGTGGCGAGAAAGACTTCAGCGCCCTGGTCACCAAGATCCGTTCCCTGGGCGCCGACGTCGTGTACTTCGGCGGCCTGCATCCGGAAGCCGGCCCGTTGGTGCGCCAGATCCGTGAAGCGGGCTTGAAAGACGTCAAGTTCATGTCCGATGACGGCGTGGTCACCGACGAACTGGTGTCCACCGCAGGTGGTGCGCAGTACGTCGATGGCGTGTACATGACCTTCGGCGCCGACCCGCGCCTGCTGCCAGACAGCAAGACCGTGGTGGAAGAGTTCCGCAAAAACGGCACCGAGCCAGAAGGCTACACCCTCTACGCCTACGCCTCGATCCAGGCCCTGGCCGCCGGCTTCAACGGTGCCAAGTCCAACAAGGGCGAAGACGCTGCCAAGTGGCTCAAGGCCAACCCGGTTAAAACCGTCATGGGCGAAAAAGCCTGGGATGCCAAGGGCGACCTGAAAGTCTCTGACTACGTGGTTTACCAGTGGGACAAAGACGGCAAATACCATCAGTTGGAAAAGCAGAAGTAAGTACAAGCACCACGGACTCAATGTGGGAGCGGGCTTGCTCGCGAAAGCAGAGTGTCAGTCGCCGAATGTGTTTATGACACACCGCATTCGCGAGCAAGCCCGCTCCCACATAAGGGCTGTGTTTTGACCCCGATCTGTCTTTTCCTCCAGAAGCGCCGCACACCCACCGGTGTGCAGGTGCTCACCGCGTGAGATTGCGTTATGGATGGTATTTTCCTGCAGCAACTGGTCAACGGCCTGACCCTCGGGTCGGTCTATGGCCTGATCGCCATCGGCTACACAATGGTCTATGGCATCATTGGCATGATCAACTTCGCCCACGGCGAGGTTTATATGATTTCCGCTTACCTCGCGGCGATCAGTCTGGCACTGCTGGCTTACTTCGGCATCGAATCCTTCCCGCTGCTCATTCTCGGTACCTTGATCTTCACCGTGGTCGTCACCGGCGTGTACGGTTGGGTGATTGAGCGTGTCGCCTACAAACCGTTGCGTAACTCCACCCGCCTGGCTCCGCTGATCAGCGCCATCGGCATCTCGCTGATCCTGCAGAACTACGCGCAGATCGCCCAGGGTGCCAAGCAACAAGGTATTCCCACCTTGCTGGCCGGCGCCTGGCGCGTCGATATCGGCACCGGATTTGTGCAACTGACCTACACCAAAGTGTTCATCCTGGTCGCCGCTTTTGCCGGCATGGCCTTGCTCACCTACATCATCAAATACACCAAGCTGGGCCGCATGTGCCGCGCTACCCAGCAAGACCGCAAGATGGCCTCGATCCTGGGCATCAACACCGACCGCGTGATCTCCTACGTGTTTGTCATCGGTGCCGCCATGGCCGCCCTGGCCGGCGTGCTCATCACCCTCAACTACGGCACCTTCGACTTCTATGCCGGCTTCATCATCGGCATCAAGGCGTTTACCGCAGCGGTACTCGGCGGCATCGGCTCCCTGCCTGGGGCGATGCTCGGCGGGATCATCCTCGGTATCTCCGAGTCGCTGTTCTCGGGGTTGATCAACTCTGACTACAAAGACGTGTTCAGTTTCTCCCTGCTGGTGGTGATTCTGATTTTCCGTCCCCAGGGCCTGCTTGGTCGCCCACTCGTGGCTAAGGTGTAAACATGTCTGCTGCCAAATCCATTGATATCAAGAAAAGTGTGGTCGATACGGTGCTCGCGGGGCTGATTTCGCTGATCGTGTTCGGCCCGATTGTCGGCGTGGTGCTCGACGGCTACAGCTTCAACCTGGAACCTGCGCGGGTTGCCGTGCTGGTCGCCATCGTCATGGCCGGGCGCTTTGCCCTGAGCCTGTTCCTGCAAACCCCCAAGGGCGTGAAGATCCTGCAAGGGTTTGAGAGCAGCGGCTCCGGCGTGCACGTGCTGCCACCGGACTACAAGTCGCGGCTGCGCTGGATCATTCCGGCGCTGATCGTGATCGCCATCGTGTTCCCGATCTTTGCCAACAAGTACCTGCTGACCGTGGTGATCCTGGGGCTGATCTACGTGTTGCTCGGCCTGGGGTTGAACATCGTGGTGGGCCTGGCGGGCCTGCTCGACCTGGGTTACGTGGCCTTCTACGCCATCGGTGCCTACGGCCTGGCGCTGGGTTATCAATACCTGGGCCTGGGCTTCTGGACCGTGCTGCCACTGGCGGCCATCGCGGCGGCGTTGGCGGGGTGCATACTCGGCTTCCCGGTGCTGCGAATGCACGGTGACTACCTGGCCATCGTGACCCTGGGTTTTGGTGAAATCATTCGCCTGGTGCTCAACAACTGGCTGTCGTTTACCGGCGGCCCGAACGGTATGCCGGTGCCGTCACCGACCTTTCTGGGTCTGGAGTTCGGCAAGCGTGCAAAGGATGGCGGCATTCCGTTTCACGAGTTTTTCGGCATCGATTACAACCCTAATATCAAGTTCATGTTCATCTACATCGTGCTGTTCTTGGTGGTGCTGGCCGTGCTGTACATCAAGCATCGCCTGACGCGCATGCCGGTCGGTCGCGCCTGGGAAGCGCTGCGCGAAGATGAAATCGCCTGCCGCTCCATGGGCCTGAACCATGTGCTGGTCAAACTCTCGGCCTTCACCATCGGCGCGTCCACGGCCGGTTTGGCCGGGGTGTTCTTTGCCAGCTACCAAGGCTTCGTCAACCCGTCGTCTTTTACGTTCTTTGAGTCGGCGTTGATCCTCGCCATCGTGGTGTTGGGCGGCATGGGCTCGACGGTCGGCGTGGTGATCGCGGCGTTCGTGTTGACCGTTGCGCCGGAACTGCTGCGCAGCTTCTCTGAATACCGCGTACTGCTGTTTGGGGTGCTGATGGTGGTGATGATGATCTGGCGACCGCGCGGCTTGATTCGCATCAGCCGTACCGGCGTGACGCCACGTAAGGGGGTAGCGCCATGAGCAAGGAAGTCGTGCTGTCCGTCGAACACCTGATGATGCACTTCGGGGGCATCAAGGCCCTCAGTGATGTGAGCCTGCAGGTCAAACGCAACTCGATCTTCGCCCTGATCGGCCCCAACGGCGCCGGCAAGACCACGGTGTTCAACTGCCTCACTGGCTTCTACAAAGCCAGTGGCGGCAAGATCGAACTCAACGTGCGAGGCAAGCAAACCAACGTCATCCAACTGCTCGGCGAGCGCTTTGAGGCCACCGACTTCGTGTCGCCCAAAAGCTTCCTCAGCCGTGTGTACTACAAGATGTTCGGTGGCACCCACCTGGTGAATCGCGCGGGCCTTGCGCGCACCTTCCAGAACATTCGCCTGTTCAAGGAAATGTCGGTGCTGGAAAACCTGCTGGTGGCCCAGCACATGTGGGTCAACCGCAACATGCTTGCCGGCATCCTCAACACCAAGGGCTACCGCAAGGCCGAAAGCGATGCGCTGGATTGCGCGTTCTACTGGCTGGAAGTGGTCGACCTGGTGGACTGCGCCAACCGCCTGGCCGGCGAGCTCTCCTACGGCCAGCAGCGCCGCCTGGAGATCGCCCGCGCCATGTGCACGCGGCCGCAGATCATCTGCCTGGATGAACCGGCAGCGGGCCTCAACCCTCAGGAAACCGAAGCCCTCAGCGCGATGATTCGCCTGCTGCGCGACGAACACGACCTCACGGTGGTGCTGATCGAACACGACATGGGCATGGTGATGAGTATTTCCGACCACATTGTGGTGCTGGACCACGGCAACGTGATTGCCGAAGGCGGCCCGGACGCGATCCGCAACGACCCGAAAGTGATCGCCGCCTACCTGGGCGCGGATGAAGAGGAGCTGGTATGAGTGCACCTATCCTCGAAATGAAGGACCTGGACGTGTTCTACGGCCCGATCCAGGCCCTGAAAAAAGTCTCGCTGCACATCAACGAAGGCGAAACCGTCAGCCTGATCGGCTCCAATGGCGCGGGTAAATCCACGTTGCTGATGTCGATCTTCGGTCAGCCTCGGGCCGAGTCGGGGCAGATTCTGTACAACGGCGTCGACATTACCCACAAGTCGTCCCACTACATCGCTTCCAACGGCATTGCGCAGTCGCCGGAAGGGCGGCGGGTGTTCCCTGACATGACCGTCGAGGAAAACCTGCTGATGGGCACCATCCCTATTGGCGACAAGTTCGCCAGTGAAGACATGCAGCGCATGTTTGAGCTGTTCCCCAGGCTCAAGGAGCGGCGCAACCAGCGGGCGATGACCATGTCCGGTGGTGAGCAGCAAATGCTCGCCATCGCCCGTGCGCTGATGAGCCGGCCCAAGCTGTTGCTGCTCGATGAGCCAAGCCTGGGGTTGGCGCCGATTGTGGTGAAGCAGATCTTTTCCACCCTGCGCGAATTGGCGTCCACTGGGATGACCATCTTCCTAGTGGAGCAGAACGCCAACCATGCGCTGCGCCTGTCGGACCGGGCCTATGTGATGGTCAACGGTGAGATCCGCCTGACGGGCACCGGCAAGGAGTTGCTGGTGAACGAGGAAGTGCGCAACGCCTACCTGGGCGGTCACTGACCTAAAGCGGCGCGGTTCCCCTGTGGTAGCGGGCTTGCTCGCGAATGCGGTGTACCAGTATCAGATGTTTTGACTGAGACACCGCATTCGCGAGCAAGCCCGCTCCCACAGTTGTTTTGCGGTGTTCACAAGGCTAGCGCCAAATTGTGGAAAACAAATCCAGCCCACCTCAAAAGCGCGACATATAGCCGCCGCAAATCCCTGTTTTGTCACAGTTTTGACTTGTCCCCATCCACTGTGGAACCGGCTGTGGGTAACGTGGGAGTAGCTGGCTGAAAGCCTTTAACTACGTGGCTTACAGCTCTGTGGTTGTTTTTTGATCAGTGTGTTTTTCACGAGCGCCCCAGGGGTTTGTCAACCTGTTTAAAGACACAGGTATATGAACCAAATAAGTCATTCCTGCCTGTGGATAAGTCTGTGACTAAACTCTGGAAAGACGCGCGCAGGGGCCGGAATGACTGGCCTGGAGCCATCGTTGTGTTTTTCTGCATTTGTCAGTGCCTACATAGGCGTTCCCCCAGGTCAAGCAAAAAACTTTCTAAAACCGCCTGCAACCCTTGTACACAGCGGCTTTGAGCCATTTGCACTTGCCCCCAAAGACTGTGGGCGCAGTTGTGGATAACCTGCGCGCATATGGCTGCAAGCCACGGTTTATAAGGCTTTAATAGTGTTGATTAAAAAATGACCAGTTGCGCAGGCATGTGCGTGCATAGCGGTTGCCGCAACGGCGACGTAAGGGCATTCTGCTGGCTGTTTTTTTCCCGATGCCCGCAAGGAGAACACCATGTCCGACACGCTGTTTATCACTGGCGCCACTTCAGGTTTCGGCGAAGCCTGTGCCCGTCGTTTTGCCGAAGCCGGCTGGAAACTGGTGCTCACCGGTCGTCGTGCCGAGCGCTTGAACGCTTTGGTCGAAGAGCTTTCCAAGCAGACCGAAGTGCATGGCCTGGTGGTGGATGTGCGCGACCGTAAAGGCATGGAGGAGGCCATCGCCAACCTGCCGCCGTCGTTCGCCACGCTGCGCGGCCTGATCAACAACGCAGGTCTCGCCGTGGGCACCGACCCTGCACCCAAGTGCGACCTCGACGATTGGGAAACCATGGTCGATACCAACATCAAGGGCCTGCTGACCACCACTAACCTGCTGTTGCCGCGCCTGATTGCCCATGGCCGCGGTGCCGGGATCATCAACCTGGGTTCCATCGCCGGTAACTACCCGTACCCGGGCAGCCATGTATACGGCGGTTCCAAGGCGTTCGTGAAGCAGTTCTCGTTGAACCTGCGCTGCGACTTGCAAGGCACCGGCGTACGGGTGACCAATATCGAGCCGGGCTTGTGTGAAAGCGAGTTCTCCCTGGTGCGCTTCGGCGGTGACCAGGCACGTTACGACGCCACCTATGCAGGTGCCGAACCGATCCAGCCACAGGATATTGCCGATACGATTTTCTGGGTGATGAACACCCCGGCGCACGTGAACATCAACCGCCTGGAGTTGATGCCGGTGAGCCAGACCTGGGCTGGGTTTGCGATTGAGCGTGGGGCCAAGGGCTAAGCACCTGCGCCACACACTGTAGGAGCGAGCTTGCTCGCGAAAAACGTTAACGATGACGCGGGTATCCTGAATGCACGCGGCGCGCTCAGGTTTTTCGCGAGCAAGCTCGCTCCTACAGTAAATGGCGGCAAATCGGCCAAAATGCGACATAAGGTACACTGCCCGCCTGAAAACCCCACCGCACCCAGCGGTTTAAAGGTTTTGACAGGAGGCAATGTGAGTAACCGAGGTGAGCAGGCACTGCTCAAACAATCGACCATCCTGATGTTCGCAGTCGCGATCGCCGGGATTGTCACGGGTGTGATATCCGGCGCCCAATCCATTCTGTTTGACGGCTTTTTCTCGCTGATCGCCACCGCCATCAAGGTGCTGATGCTGATCACGGCCAAGCTGATCGCCAAGAAAAGCAACGAGCGTTTCCAATTCGGCTATTGGCACCTGGAGCCGATGGTGCTGCTGATAGAAGGCAGTTTCCTGCTGTTGATCGCCATTTATGCGTTCCTCAATGGCGTGTTCGGCATTATCAATGGCGGGCGCGAAATCGAGTTGGGGCTGGTGATCATTTATGCGGCGGTGTTTACCGTCGTGGAGTTCGCGTACTTCTTCTATGTGCGCTACCGCAATCGCACACTCAAGTCGTCATTGATCCAGTTCGACAACATCAGCTGGCTGGTGGACGCGATGCTGTCGGTGGGTTTGCTGATCAGCTTCCTGGCCGCGCTGTTGCTAAAGTCGCAGGGCTATGGCGAGTGGGCGGTCTACGTCGACCCGTTGATCCTGATCCTGCTGGCCCTGAGCATGCTGGCGCCGGCATTCAAGATTTTGCGCCCAGCGTTGCGCGAAGTATTGGGCATCGCGCCGGATCATTTGGACGACAAGGTCCGCGAAGTGATGGACGCGGCGCAGGCCAAGCATGGTTTCGACGACTACGTGTCCTATGTGCAGAAGCACGGGCGCGCGCGGTTTATCGAGATTCATGTGGTGCTGCCGGCGGATTACCCGGTAGATAACGTCGCCACCCTTGATGGGCTGCGTGAGGAGATATCCACAGGGCTGGGGGCGGCGGATGCGGCGCGGTGGTTGACGATCAGTTTTACCGGGGATCGCAAGTGGATTGCCTAAAGTCTGTTAGAGCGAGGTGAGGCTATCGCAGGCAAGCCAGCTCCCACATTTAAATGTGCGAACACTATCAACTGTGGGAGCTGGCTTGCCTGCGATGGGGCCCTACAGGTCAGCCCAGATGCCGGACCAAACCCTGATAGCAAGTCGCTAAATGATAAGGCGTTGTCGAAGGCATATCCCGCCGGCTCACCTTACCCTCGGCATCCAGGCATTCATGCCAACCCTTTGCATGCAAAAAGCGCTGTTGCAGCGCCTGCAACTGACGCTGCAGCACTGCTTCGCTACCTGGCCGCAAGGTCAGCGCCCGCAGGTACTCCGCCTGCGCCCAGATCCGTTGGGTACCGTCGCGCACCGTGCCATCCAGCGCGAGCATGCCGCTGACCGCGCCGCTTAACTTATCCACACCCTTTTGCTCGGCATAGGCAAATGCCCGTGTCAGCGACCCATGCAGCGCGGTGCCGCGCAGCACAGCTGAAGATTCGAGCAAAAAGAACCATTCGAACTGGTGCCCCGGCTCAAACCAGTTATCCACAGCGCCCAAAGGTTTTTCCATCATCACGCCGTGCTCGCGGTCGATGAAGCGTTGCTGCATGGCCGTCGCCAATGCCAGCAGGGCCGCTTGTACCTCGGCATCCTCACGCACCGCGAGGGTGGCCAGGAAACCTTCTGCCAAGTGCATCAACGGGTTTTGCAAAGGGCCTGCGTTGAGCGAGGCCCAGTTGCGCTCCAGTACCGCCTCGTACAACCCGTCGCCGGTGGCAAAGCGTTGGGCGACGACTTCCAGGGCGGCGTTGAGCACCGACTCTACCAGCGGTTCACGCACCTTGGCCCAGTAATGGGCGCAGGCAAAAATAATGAAGGCGTGGGTGTAGAGGTCTTTGCGCTTGTCCAGCGGCTGGCCGGCGGGGTCGATGCTGTAGAACCAGCCACCGTGTTCGGCATCATGAAAGTGCCGTTGCAGGGAGCGAAACAGCGCCGCCGCACGTTCTTCGGCGAACGCCGCGCCGGGCTCGCCGATCAGGCTGGCGAACAGGTACAACTGCCGGGCGCAGGCCATGGCGCGATAGCGCTGTGGGGGCAGTGGCAGGTGGTCGGCGTCCAGGGCCTCAAAGGGCAGTGCCAGGTCGGCATTCCAGCCCGGGCCTTGCCAGAGGGGCACGATCAGGTCATGGAAGTGCGTGAGCACAGGCGTCAGGGAAGAGGCGGAAGCGATGGGCATTGGCTGGCGTCGTCACGGCAGGGGTGTTTGCCGCGCATGGTAGCAGGCTTGGGATCGGTGGTGTTTGTACTGGCGCTATCGCGGGCAAGCCCGCTCCCACATTTTTGAAGTGTGAACCCTCTCAAATGTGGGAGCTGGCTTGCCTGCGATGAGGCCCTTACAGGCGCTGACGATCAGCCCGCCAGCAACCAAACCCCAGTCGCCGCCGAAGCCGCCCCGGCCACTCGCACCAGTGGCGCTGCAGCCGCCGGCAAAAAGCGCACCACCGCATAACCCGCAGCGTGCAACACGGCAGTCGCCCCCACAAACCCAGCCGCATACGCCCAAGGGCTGGTCATATCCGGCAGTTCCAGGCCATGGGCCACGCCGTGAAACAGTGCAAACAGGGCCGTGGCGCCTACCGCCACGAACAGCGGTGGCCGTACCGCCAATGCTACCGCCAGGCCCAACGCCAGCACCGAGGCGGCAATCCCGCTTTCCAGCGCCGGCAGTTGCAGCCCTTCAAAACCCAGCACGCCGCCGATCAGCATGGTGCCGACGAAGGTGCACGGCAGCGCCCAGCGCGCGGCGCCTTTTTGCTGCGCAGCCCAGAGGCCCACCGCAAGCATGGCCAGCAAGTGATCGAGGCCGCCCAGGGGATGGCTGATACCGGCCACCAGGCCATTGTCGCCGTGGCCCGGATGGGCGAAGGCCAGGGCCGGGGCGAGCAGCAGCGCGGCGGCGGCGAAAAGTCTGTTGAGTCTCATGGACAGGTTCCTTATGGGTTGATCAGGCGGCGGTCAGCAGGCCCTGGCGTTCGATGAAGGCGACAATGTCATCCAGGCCGACCCCGGTTTTCTGGTTGCTGAACACAAAGGGTTTGCCGTTGCGCATGCGCTGGGTGTCGCTGTTCATCAGTTCCAGCGAGGCGCCGACCAGCGGGGCCAGGTCGATCTTGTTGATCACCAGCAGGTCGGATTTGCAAATACCGGGCCCGCCCTTGCGTGGCAGCTTGTCGCCCGCAGACACATCGATCACATAGATGGTGAGGTCCGACAGTTCCGGGCTGAAGGTGGCCGACAGGTTGTCGCCGCCGGACTCCACCAGAATCAGGTCCAGGCCCGGAAAACGGCGGTTGAGTTGGTCCACGGCCTCCAGGTTGATCGAGGCGTCTTCGCGAATCGCCGTGTGCGGGCAGCCACCGGTTTCCACACCGATGATGCGCTCCGGCGCCAGGGCCTGGTTACGCACCAGGAAGTCGGCGTCTTCGCGGGTATAGATGTCGTTGGTGACCACCGCCAGGTTATAGCGATCGCGTAGCGCCAGGCACAGGGCCAGGGTCAGGGCAGTCTTGCCCGAGCCTACCGGGCCGCCGATACCAACGCGCAGGGGTTGTGTGTTCATGTGCTTCTCCACAATCAGGAACGGAACAGGCGGCTGTACTGGCGCTCGTGGGCCATGCACGCCAGGGACAGGCCAAAAGCGGCGCTGCCCAAATGGTTAGGGTTAATGCGTTCGGCATCCTGCTGGGCTTGTTGCAGCAGCGGCAGCAGCTCGCTGGTCAGGCGCTGGGCGGCTTGCTGGCCCAATGGCAGGGTTTTCATCAGCACCGCCAATTGGTTTTCCAGCCAGCTCCACAGCCAGGCGGCAAGGGCATCGCCAGGGCTGATGTGCCAGGCGCGCGCGGCCAAGGCCCAGCCAAGGGCCAGGTGCGGTTCGTCGCGTTGGGCGAGAAAGTCACGGGCGCTGTCGTCCAGTTCCGGCAAGCCGTTGAGCAGTTGTTGCAAGGAGTAGCCCATCTGGCGGCTCTCCTGATACAGCTCGCGGGTCTCACGGCTGGCGCGGTGCTCGTCGCACCACTGCGCCAGTTGGGCCCAGTCCTGCTCAGCGGCGGCGCGGCAATGGGCGAGCAACAGCGGCGCTTCGAAACGCGCCAGGTTGAGCAGCAACTGGTCACTGATCCAGCGTCGGGCGCTCGCGGCGTCCTGTACGCGGCCGCTCTCCACCGCCATTTCCAGGCCCTGGGAATAGCTGTAGCCGCCAATCGGCAATTGCGGACTGGCCAGGCGTAGCAGCGCCCAGGCTGGGTTCATAGACGCACGCCGAACTGATGCAGCTTGGGCGCGTAATTGAAGTCTTCATCACCATGGCGCGAATGATGATGGCCACCGCCATAGGCGCCGTGCTCGGGTTGAAACGGCGCTTCTATGGTCTGCGCATCGGCGCCTAGCTGTTCAAGCATGGCCTTGAGCACGTAGTCATCGAGCAGGCGCAGCCAGCCGTCACCGACTTGCAGGGCCACATGGCGATTGCCCAGGTGATAGGCGGCACGGGTCAGCTCAAAGGCATTGCGGCAGGTGACGTGCAGCAGTTGTTCAGGTCGGGCGCACACCCGTACGACGCGTCCGTCTTCTGCCTGTAGGAATTCGCCATCGTGCAAGGGCGGCTGGCCCCGCTCCAAAAACAGGCCGACGTCTTCACCGTCGGCACTGAAACAGCGCAGACGGCTTTTGCTGCGGGCTTCGAAGTTGAGCAGCAACTCGGCGGCCCAGAGGGCTTGGGGGGCGATTCGGCGGTGTATCACCAGCATCAGAGAGCTTCCAGCTGTGAGCGATGAAAGACCTAGAGCAAGGGGCTTGCCAATCATGGAATTGAGTAGGAATTCCCTGTAGTCAGGCAGGCATGCTGCTCAATAGGGCGTCGGATAATTCGGTGCGTGTATCAATTTGGTGCGTGTCGATGTTTATAGCACCGGCGAAGGGCGTTTTGCGTTGATGGTGGCGCTCAGCTTGATGAAATTTCTTTCATCTTTTTCTCAGTAGGCGGTTTTTAGGATTTGTCCTACGAATCATGAGGATTTGGAGTTCATGAGATTACTTGAGGGTTCTTTAGGCTATGCGCCCTGTTTAATGCCACCGCGACGTTTATCATGCTTCGATCAATTTTCTGTATATGCCTGGTCAGCCTGACCTTCTTTATTTCATCGGCATCGGCCAACTTTCAGCCTCGCGCCACCTTCGGTTCGTCGCTGCAAAGCCTCAAGCCAGCCTCCATCGACGACGTGATCGACCGCGCCCATGAGTTGCTGGGCACGCCCTACAAGTGGGGCGGCACTTCTGCAGAGCAGGGCTTTGATTGCAGCAGCTTCCTGGTGTATCTGTTCAAGACCCAGGCCAATATCCAGATACCGCGCACCACCACGGCCATGCACCGCTCATCGGCGGCGACCATCAAGCGCAATGCGTTGAAACCTGGGGATGCGGTGTTTTTCAAAGGCAACGGGCGCGGCCAGGTCAGCCATGTCGGCCTTTATATCGGCCAAGGCAAATTCATCCATTCGCCGCGCACCGGCAAAACCATTCGTATCGATTCATTGAGCAATAGCTACTGGAACAAGCACTACACCACTGCCAAGCGTTTCCACACGGCGGGTTGATTGCTTTATTCGGTGCTGCCCAGCCCTTGCCAATGCTTGAGGCCGATAAAGATAAAGCGCAGTTGTTGGGTGATCTTTGCCTGGGGCGTGAGGTGGGCCGGCAAGGCGTGGGCCGGTGGGTCAATGATATCGGGCAGGGTGGCGAACACGCTCTTGACGATCAGGTCGGCCATCACATGCAAACCTTCCGCATCCAGGTGCTGCAACTTGGGCATCAACGTCAGGTCGGCGGCCAAATCGCGGGTGATGTCTTCGCGCAGGGCGGCGATGGCTTGGCGCACGGCCAGGCAGCCGCCGTACTGTTCGCGGGCCAGAAACAAAAATTGCGAACGGTTGGCCGAGACTACATCGAGAAAGATGCGCACCGAGGCATCGATGATGCCGCCCATCACGAATTCGTTGTGGCGCACCAGGCGGATCGTGGCGCGGAAGGTCTGGCCGACTTCGCTGACCAACACCAGCCCGAGCTGGTCCATATCGGCGAAATGGCGGTAGAAACCGGTGGGCACGATACCCGCGGTCTTGGCCACTTCGCGCAGGCTCAGGCTGCCAAACCCACGGCCACACTCCATCAGATGGCGGGCTGCGTCCATCAGGGCGAGGCGGGTTTGTTGCTTTTGTTCGGCGCGGGGCAGCATGAGCGGATGAGCTTTGTCGGCAAGTACAGCGACGCACTCTAGCAAAAGCGCTTTGCCGGCGTCGAACTTGGCAGGGGCGGGGCGTGACGCGGTCTATATAAAAGCAAAAGCCCGATCGGCAGATCGGGCTTTTTTCTGGGCCACCACAGGCTTAGCTCTGTGCTTGATGCAGTTCTTGCAGACGGTCGGCACCGCCTTCAGCAACGCCTTCGGTGTAGGCGCGTTTGTTGGCTTGTTCAGCACCGCCTTCAACCAGACCTTTCTCTTGCAGGCGGTTGTAGCCATTTTCAGCCACGGCGCCTTTGGCGTAGTCACGGTTTTCGTCTTCTTGCGAACCGCTGCGAGCTACGGTTTGGCTGGTTTGCACGGCTTGGGCTTTGTTCTGTGGGGTGGCCTGTTCGGCGGCTGGCAGGGCAAAAGCGCTGGAGGCCAGGACAGATAACAGAACGGTAGCGAGTAATTGGCGTTTCATGATGGTTGCTCCTTGGGAGGGCGATAAAGTGGGTACAGGGCTAATGTTACCCTTGATAAGTCGATATAAAAGTTCATAAACACAATGGTAATAATCAACAGAATTGATTGTTCTCCCCGGAGGCTCTAGATCGAGCCTCTCAAGCCCGCGGCTTTGCACCGATGTGGGTATTTTCGACACGAACCTGGGTAACAATGGTGCGTCGTCGATGGGAAAAATGGTCTGGTTGATCAGGAAAATCGCTTTTTTCGGCTAAATCCGCCGTTGCGTTAAACCCCCAGGCACTTTGCCAGTCGTAGTCCTATAAGCTGTTTAAAAGGCTGTTGCCCAGCCAGTCGTATTCAGGAGTCCTGTGCAATGACGCGCACTCGTAAAATCGTCGCTTGGAGCTGCGCCAGCTTCGTTCTGTTAATGGCCATCGTGGTACTGGTGTTGGTGTTCTTCGACTGGAACCGCATCAAGCCGCCCCTCAATGCCAAGGTCTCCGAAGAACTGCATCGTCCGTTCGCCATTAACGGCAACCTCGCGGTGGTGTGGCAGCGTGAGCCCGATGAAGGCGGCTGGCGCGCCTGGGTGCCGTGGCCCCATGTGATTGCCGAAGACCTGACCCTGGGTAACCCCGATTGGTCGAAACAACCGCAGATGGTCACGCTCAAGAAGGTTGAGCTGCGCATATCGCCCCTGGCCTTGCTGGTGCAGCGTGTGGTGATCCCGCGCATCGACCTCACCGAACCCAGTGCCCAGTTGCAGCGCCTGGCGGATGGCCGCGCCAACTGGACCTTCAAGTTCGACCCCAAGGACCCCAACGCCGAACCGTCCAACTGGGTGGTGGACATCGGCGCCATCGGCTTCGACAAAGGCCATGTGACCCTTGACGATCAAAGCCTCAAGACCCAGCTGGATGTGATCATCGACCCGCTGGGCAAGCCGATTCCCTTTGGCGAAATCGTCGGCGACGCCGATGCCAAGAAGGCCTTGGAAAAAGGCTCGGCGCCCCAGGACTACGCGTTCGGCCTCAAGGTCAAAGGCCAGTACCACGGGCAGAAGCTTGCGGGTACGGGCAAGATCGGTGGCTTGCTGGCCTTGCAGGACGCGGCCAAGCCGTTCCCGCTGCAAGCCCAGGTCAAGATCGCGGACACCAGCATCGCTCTGGCCGGCACCCTGACCGACCCGCTGAACCTCGGCGCCCTGGACCTGCGCCTGAAACTGTCGGGCAGCAGCCTGGGCAACCTGTACCCGCTGACCGGCGTGACCCTGCCGGACTCGCCGGCCTATTCCACCGACGGCCATCTGATCGCCAAACTGCATGAAGCCAGCGGCGCCTCCTTCCGCTACGAGAACTTCAACGGCAAGATCGGCAACAGCGACATCCACGGCGACCTGGCCTATGTCGCCAGCCAGCCACGGCCCAAGCTCAGCGGCGCGCTGGTGTCCAACCAGTTGCTGATGGATGACTTGGCGCCTTTGATCGGCGCGGACTCCAACGCCAAGCAAAAAGCCCGTGGCGGTGAAAGCAAACAGCCGGCGACCAAAGTGCTGCCGGTTGAGGAGTTCCGCACCGAGCGTTGGCACGATATGGATGCCGACGTCGAGTTCACTGGCAAACGCATCGTCCACAGCGCCGATTTGCCCTTCACTGATCTCTACACCCACCTGGTGCTCAACGACGGCCAACTGAGCCTCGAACCCCTGCGTTTCGGCGTGGCCGGTGGCAAGCTCGATGCGCAGATTCGCTTGAACGGTCGCACCACGCCGATGGAAGGTCGCGCCAAACTCACGGCGCGTAACTTCAAGCTCAAGCAGTTGTTCCCCACCTTCGAACCGATGAAAACCAGCTTTGGTGAACTCAACGGCGACGCCGATATTGCCGGGCGCGGTAACTCCGTGGCGGCACTGTTGGGCACCTCCAACGGCGACCTGAAGATGCTCATCAACGATGGCGCCATTAGCCGTAGCCTGATGGAAATCGCCGGGCTCAACGTGGGCAACTACGTGGTGGGGCGTCTGTTCGGCGACGAGGAAGTGAAGATCAACTGCGCGGCGGCGGACTTTGGCATCAAGACGGGCCTGGCGACCACGCGGTTGTTTGTGTTCGATACCGAGAACGCGATCATCTACATCGATGGCACCGCGAATATGGCCACTGAGCAGTTGGACCTGACCATCACGCCGGAATCCAAGGGCTTTCGCCTGTTCTCCCTGCGTTCACCGCTGTACGTCAACGGGCCGTTCATCAAGCCCAATGCCGGGGTCAAGGCCATCCCGCTGGCACTGCGCGGTGCGGGCATGGTCGCTCTGGGTGTGATTGCCGGGCCTGCTGCGGGCTTGCTCGCCTTGGTGGCCCCAAGTGGTGGCGAGCCCAATGAGTGCGCACCGTTGCTGCAACAGATGAAGGAAGGCAAGGCGCCAAAAACTGTTAAGTAACTGTGGGAGCGGGCTTGCCTGCGATAGCGGAGTATCAGTCAATGATTTATCAACTGATCCAACGCTATCGCGGGCAAGCCCGCTCCCACAGTGGGGTGTTGCAGTGTTAGTGGTTACAGGTCCTGCAGAATATCCGCCATATCGTCGGCGTGTTCTTCTTCCTGGGCCAGGATGTCTTCGAAGATGCGACGGGTCGTCGGGTCTTTATCACCGATGTACTGGATGATCTCGCGGTAGCTGTCTACCGCGATCCGCTCGGCCACCAGGTCTTCGTAGACCATTTCCTTCAAGGTGTTGCCGGCCACGTATTGCGCATGGGAGTTCTTGGACAGCAGGTCGGGGTTGAACTCCGGCTCGCCGCCCAGCTGCACAATGCGCTCGGCCAGTTTGTCGGCGTGCTCGGCTTCCTGGGTGGCATGTTCCAGGAACTCATCGGCAGCCACGCTGGCCTTGAGGCCGTTGGCCATGAAGTAGTGACGCTTGTAGCGCAGCACGCAGACCAGTTCGGTGGCCAGCGACTCGTTGAGCAGGCGGATGATTTCTTCGCGGTCGGCGTCGTAGCCTTCGGTCACGGCGCCGTTTTCGACGTTCTGGCGGGCGCGGCTGCGCAGGGTTGCAACGTCAGTCAATTGTGCTTGAGTCATTTCAATCTCCTGGGGCTAATCCGGTTGTACGCCGCGCTCTGCCGGCGGGGTCGTTATCAGGTGTGAGTCCTGGGCGGCGCAAAAAGTTTTATTGGATTTGCCGGCGGGTGTCATCTTCTGGTCGCGGGCGTGGGCTAGCCTGACTTTATTCCGTCTGGATCAAGGACGTTAGGCCCATGCCGCAGTCGTTAGCTACACGTTACCCCTTGGTGCTGGTGCCCGGCATGCTGGGTTTTGTACGCCTGGGGTGGTTCCCCTACTGGTACGGCATCGTCCCGGCGCTGCGGGCTGGTGGGGCGCAGGTATTTGCTGTGCAGGTTGCGCCGCTGGATTCCAGCGAGGTGCGCGGTGAGCAGTTACTGGTGCAGATCGAGCGGATTCTGCGCGAGACCGGCGCCGACAAGGTCAACCTGATCGGGCATAGCCAGGGCTCGCTCACCGCTCGTTATGCGGCGGCCACGCGCCCGCAATGGGTGGCCTCGGTGACCTCGGTGGCCGGGCCCAACCATGGCTCGGAACTGGCCGATCATATCCACGCCCATTACCCGGTCGACAGCGTCAAAGGCCGGCTGATGAGCGCAGCGTTTCACTTGGCCGCCTGGGTGATGGGGCTGTTGGAAACCGGCTATCGCGGGCCGCGCTTCAAGGCCGATCTGCCGGCCTCGCACCAGTCCCTGACCAGCGCGGGTGTGGCGCTGTTCAATCGCCAATATCCCCAGGGGTTGCCCCAGGAATGGGGTGGGCAGGGAGTGGAGGAGGTCAACGGTGTGCGCTATTACTCGTGGTCCGGCATCTTGCAGCCGGGCAAGACCGACCGCGGGCGCAACTTGCTGGATGGGACAAATCGCAGTTGCCGCTGGTTCGCCCGCAGCTTTGTGCGGGAGAAGGGCCAGTGTGACGGCCTGGTCGGGCGTTACAGCTCACACCTGGGCACGGTGATCGGCGATGACTACGCCTTGGACCACTTCGATATCGTCAACCAGTCCCTGGGGCTGGTGGGCAAGGGGGCCGAGCCGATCCGCTTGTTTGTCGAGCATGCCCGGCGGCTGAAGGCGGCCGGGGTTTAACCGGGCAGCCGCGTTATCGTTCTTCGCAGGCAAGCCAGCTCCTACCTTTGAAATGCATTCCCCTGTGGGGCTTGCCTGCGATAGCGATGGCTCAGGCCACGCTGACCCTTCGGCCAACCGGCGTGGTCCAACGCTCCGACAAAATCACCCCACCCAAGGTCAGCAAACCGCCCACCAAGTGATACAGCGCCAACTCTTCCTTGAGCACCAGCGCCGCAATCAGCGCGGTAATCAAGGGCAGCAGGTTGAAAAACAGCGTGGTACGGCTTGGCCCCAGGGTCTTCACCGAGTGCATCCACGCCAACGGCGCCAGCATCGACGCCAGCAGGCACGCATACAGCACCAGCGGGATATTCGCCCAGCCCAGACCTGCCTTGGCCGAGAACAGGTACAGCGGAAACAGCACCACCACCGCCACCAGCACCTGCAAATACAGGAGCACCAACGGCGGCAGGCGCAGCTGCCATTTTTTCAGCAGGGTGCTGTAGACCGCGTAGGCCAGCGTGGCAATCAGCATCATGCCGTCGCCCAGGTTGACCCCATGTTGCAACAGCGCGCCCAGGCTGCCGGCTGATACCACCACTACCACGCCTGCGAACGACAGCACCGCGCCGGTCAAGGCGCCAAAGGTCAGGCGTTGACCAAGGCTGATGATCGCGGCGGTCAGCGCCATCAATGGCATCAGCGACAGGATGATGCCCATGTTGGTGGCGCTGGTCAGCGTCGCGGCGTAGTAAGCCAGGCTTTGATACACCGCCATGCCGAGCACGCCGAGGATAAAGATCTTGCCCAGGTTGGGGCGGATCTGCGGCCAGTGGGCGACCACCGGTTTGAGCATGAACGGCGTGAACAGCAACGCTGCGAACAGCCAGCGATAAAAGCCGATTTCAGCCGGAAAGATCGAGCCCACGGCCAATTTGTTGACCACGGTGTTGCCGGCCCAGATAAAGATAGCCAGCAGTGGATACGCGTATTGCATTGAAAAGAAACCCAGTGTGTTGACGAGGCAGGATTATCCTCTGTCTGGATCGAAGCCTATACTGCGATCCAGACAACTGAGCGTTGAATCCAGACAACATGTCCCGACACACCGTCCGCCTGCCCGATTTCGCCCGCCTGCCAAGCCCGGTGTACTTTCGGTACTCCGATTTTGCCCCGGACACCGAATGCACCCCGCACCAGCACACCTGGGGATCGCTGGATTACTCGGCCAGCGGCGTGATGCGCATGGAAGTGGCGGGTAATCGCTTTATGTCGCCACCGCAGTACGCGGTGTGGGTGCCACCGCATACCGAGCACAGCTCCTACAATGCCGAGGCGATTGTCTACCACTCCGTAGGCCTGGCGCCGCAGCTGTGCGAGCAGTTGCCTCAGCAGCCTTGCACGTTGGCGATCAGCGACATTCTCAAGGCGATCCTCAAGGATTTCGCTCTGCGCGACGTCAATGCACCGCGCACCGACGCCGACATCCGCCTGGCCCAAGTGCTGGTGGACCAGCTCCGGCAAGCGCCGGTCCACGATTGTTTCCTGCCCTACGCCCGCCACCCTGGATTGCTTGGGGTCTTGGAGGGCATGCAGGCAGAGCCGGGAGATAATCGCCCGCTGGTGCAATGGGCCGAACAGGTGCATGTGAGCGAGCGCACCCTGGCGCGCCAGTTTGTGCGCGAGTTGGGCATGAGCTTCGGCGAATGGCGCCAGCGCCTGCGCTACCTGGCGGCCATCGAAGCGCTGGACAGCGACCGCAGCGTGCAACACGTGGCGTTTGATCTGGGCTACAGCACCGCCTCGGCGTTTATCGCCATGTTCCAGCGCCACGCTGGCTGCACGCCGGAGCAATACCGACGGGCGAATATTCGTGGCCGGTGAAGTTGTAACAGGTTTTGACTACACTGCGCGGTAGGCCGTGCCCGTCGGCACGGTAACAGGGAGAAAACTCCATGAAGATGCTGCGTATTCCGTTGTTGATGATGGGCCTGCTGATGTGTGCCCAGGGTTTTGCCGCCACTGCCCAGCAGAACAAAATGACCACCTGCAATGCCGAGGCCACCACCAAGACGCTCAAGGGCGATGACCGCAAGGCCTTCATGAAGACCTGCCTGTCGGCACCTGCCGCCAACGACGCCAAGACCTTGACTCCGCAGCAGCAGAAGATGAAAGACTGCAATGCGTCGGCGAAAACCCAAGCCTTGGCCGGTGATGCACGCAAAACCTTCATGAGCACCTGCCTGAAGAAATAATAGCCCCGGGCCATAGAAGGCTGCGACACTCGCACACAGCCCCTTTGTAGGCGCGAGCTTGCTCGCGAAAAACGTGAACGATCACACGGGCGCCCTGACTAAACGAGGCGCTCTTGCGTTTTTCGCGAGCAAGCTCGCTCCTACAACATCCTTCAACGCCGTTTGTTTTGAGGCTGTATGCCAACGTTTTCTCAGCGTCATGTGTTGTTGCTGTCCAGCTACATCATCATTTTCGGCGGGTTGCTGCTGGTACTGCCGCTGAAATTGCTGCCCAGCCTGCTGGCCGGCCTGTTGGTCTATGAGCTGGTCAACATGCTCACCCCTCAACTGCAACGCCTGATCGAAGGCCGGCGCGCGCGTTGGCTGGCGGTGGCTTTGCTGGGCACCCTGATCGTCAGCGTGCTGGCCTTGATCTTTGCCGGCGCCATCAGCTTCCTGCTTCACGAAGCGGAAAACCCCGGGGCTTCCCTGGATAAATTCATGGGCGTGGTCGACCGTGCGCGCGGCCAATTGCCGCCGTCCATCGACGCTTACCTGCCCGCCAGCGCCGCGGAGTTTCGCGTGGCTATTGGCGATTGGCTGAGCAAGCACCTGAGCGAACTGCAACTGGTCGGCAAAGACGCCGCCCACATGTTCGTCACCTTGCTGATTGGCATGGTGCTGGGGGCGATCATCGCCTTGCAGCGCGTGCCCGACCTGACCAAGCGCAAGCCCCTGGCCGCCGCACTGTTCGATCGCCTGCACCTGCTGGTCCAGGCGTTTCGCAACATCGTTTTTGCCCAGATCAAGATCGCCGCGCTGAACACGGCCTTCACCGCGGTGTTCCTGGCGGTGGTGCTGCCGTTGTGTGGCATCCATCTGCCCTTGACCAAGACCCTGATCGTGCTGACCTTCCTGCTTGGCCTGCTGCCGGTGATCGGCAACCTGATCTCCAACACCCTGATCACCATCGTGGCGCTGTCGCTATCGATCTGGGTGGCGGTGGCGGCGCTGGGGTATTTGATCGTGATCCACAAGGTCGAGTACTTCCTCAACGCGCGTATTGTCGGCGGGCAGATCAGTGCCAAGTCATGGGAGTTGCTGTTGGCGATGCTGGTGTTTGAGGCGGCGTTCGGCCTGCCGGGGGTGGTGGCGGGGCCGATTTACTATGCCTATCTCAAGAGCGAGCTGAAGCTTGGGGGGATGGTTTAGGCCCTGTGTCGCCTGGGCTGACGCCATCGCGGGCAAGCCCGCTCCCACATTGAAATGCGATCCCCTGTGGGAGCTGGCTTGCCTGCGATGACGGCCTCACAGCCGGCCCCTGTCTATCTGACCCCCCGCGATCAAACTGTGGGAGCGGGCTTGCTCGCGAAGGCGGCCTGACAGTCAACGCAGTTCGATTGTGTATATATCCATTGCTGCGGTAACGGCCACTTAGGGTTCCGCCCTGACGGCGGGTCACTTTGGAAAAGCCCCAAAGTAACCAAAGGGCTCTTGCCCCACCACTCGGCACCTCGCTTGGGCTCGGTGTGCCCGTAATCCGCCAGTGATTTGGGGGGCCGCCGCCACGCGCCATCCATGGCGCGGGGCGGCTAAACCGGCATCCCTGCCGGTTTACCCCCCAAATCCCTGTCGAATTCCGGCCAGCGTGGTTTAACGGGGCGCCTGAGATCAAAAGCAGATCAAGAGCAAGATCAAGAGCGGCTCGCTTCGCATCGTGGTTACCGTCGGAGGGGCGTGCCACGGTTTCAACTGAAACTCAGCAACCGTAACGCTTGCTCGCCTCAATCGCCAAACCACTGCCAATACTGCCGAAGATATTGCCTTCCACATGCCGCGCATTCGGCAGCATTGCCGAGATGCTGTGGCGCAGTGCCGGGATGCCGCTGGAGCCGCCGGTGAAGAACACGGTATCCACCTGCGCCACGCTCACCGAGGCGTCGTTGAGCAACTGCGTGACGCTGCCGCGTACACGTTCCAGCAAGCTGTCGATGGACGACTCGAACAGTGCGCGGCTCAGGTCTACGCTCAGGCCCGCTTCGATGCGGTCCAGCGGCACGTGGCGGCTGTCTTGGTGGGTGAGCTGGATCTTGGTTTCTTCCACTTCCATGGCCAACCAGTGCCCGGCGCGCTGTTCGATCAGTTTGAACAGGCGGTCGATGCCGCCGGTGTCTTCGATGTCGTAGCGCATGCTGCCCAGGGCCAGCTGGGATTTTTGTGAGTACACCGAGTTGATGGTGTGCCAGGTGGCCAGGTTCATGTGGTGGCTGGTGGGCATGTAGGCGCCGCTTTTCATGCGGCTGCCGTAGCCGAACAGCGGCATCATGCCTTGTAGGCTGAGCTGTTTGTCGAAGTCGGTACCACCGATGTGTACGCCGCCGGTGGCGAGGATGTCGCTCTGGCGGTTGTCGTTGTGACGACGCTCCGGCGACAGGCGCACCAGGGAGAAGTCGGAGGTACCACCGCCGATGTCGACGATCAGCACCAGCTCTTCTTTGGTGATGGTGGACTCGTAGTCGAAGGCGGCAGCAATCGGTTCGTACTGAAAGGAGATGTCCTTGAAGCCGATCTTGCGCGCCACGTCCACCAGGGTGTTTTCTGCTTCCTGGTCGGCCATCGGGTCGTCATCGACGAAGAACACCGGGCGGCCCAGCACCACTTCTTCGAACTCACGGCCGGCGTTGGCTTCGGCGCGGCTCTTGAGTTGGCCGATAAACAGTGCCAGCAGGTCGGTGAAGGGCATGGCAGTGCCGAGCACGCTGGTGTCGTGCTTGATCAGCTTGGAACCCAGCAGGCTCTTGAGCGAGCGCATCAGGCGGCCTTCGTAGTTCTCCAGGTATTCGTGCAGCGCCAGGCGACCGTAGACCGGGCGGCGCTCCTCGAAGTTGAAGAACACCACTGACGGCAGGGTGATCTTGTCGTCCTCCAGCGCGATCAGCGTCTCCTCGCCGGGGCGGATCCAGCCGACGGTGGAGTTGGACGTGCCGAAGTCGATGCCGCAGGCACGGGCTGGGGATGCGTTTTTCATGTCTCACAGGTTCCGGGCAAAAAACGGCCGCGCAGTGTATGCCACTGGCGCGCGGATGCGTAGACCGGTGATCCGTAAATCCACCGGCATTCGCGCTACATAGCTACGTCTTGAGGCTGCCGGGGTTTGGCTAGGCTGCGGTTTTACCGCTCACGGATGAACCGCTATGCCTGATGCAACCTTTACCGCCGACCTGCGCGGCGTGCACTACGACTTCCTCAAACAACGCGTGCCAAGCTGGTTCCTGAACGGCACGACCCAGCGCCAGGAAGAGCTGGGCCAGCACGAGATGGACATTCCTTCCTGGTACCTGGCCGCGACTCACCAAGACAAAACCACCCTGGCCGAGCAGCACACACGTTTTCGCGAAACCCTCAATTCAATCGAAGAGCATCTTGGCCAGATCGACGACATCCTGGCGTTTGCCGAGCAGCCGCTCAAGGACGCGATCAAAAAGCAGTTCAACCTGGAGTTGGATGTACGCAATGTGTTCCTCGTGCGCAAATATGCCTACAAAGGTGCTCGCGACGATTTCTACGGGGCCTTTGTTTTTGAACAGCAAAACGACCCCAGCCTGACCTACACCTACCGTGGCACATCCCTGCTGGAAGCGGCTCTGGCCAATTTCGAGGCCGATGAAGAACAGCCTTCGCCGTGCACCGATTGCCAACTCATTACCCGCTGGAATCCCGAGAACCCCCACATCATTGCGACATTCGCCGCCGTCAGCGCCCACGCGGTGGCGATCAAACCCCATGAGTTTGCCAAGCTGTGCCGCACCCTGGACCTCGGCGCGCAATACCAGAAGCACATCAAGGCGGTTGTCGAACCCGACGCCGCCCAAGAGCGCGAGGCGCTGGAGCAGTTGCTTGAGGAGCATCAACGCCAGCAACTGGCGCTGAGCATCGAGATTGCCCGGTTGCAGTTAAACGGCGCGTTGAGCGCCGATGCCTACCAGATGCTCAAACAGGTGGTGGCCGGTTCCGGCACACCGAAGCTGGCGGGCAAGCCGGTCACCTACGCCGCCCTCAAGGTGTTGGACCGCGTGCTGGTAGGGCCGCTGCTGATCGGGCCAGACCGTGAACGTTCGGACCGTACCGAGCCGCTGGTGGTGTACATACCCGGCGACCCGCAACAGCCGGTCAAGGAGTATGCCTCCAGTGGCGAGTTCATGGTCGATCTGCGCATGCGCTTGCACAGCGCATCCTATCGACGCTTTTTTAGCCGCTTTATACCGGTGCACGAGCAAGGCAGTTTTTTCGCCCGTTTCAGCCGGTTGTACCAGCCAGCCGATAACGGCAACGGTGGGGCCGATTATCCGCTGCGTACCTCGTTGGTGCGTTTGCCCATGGACGGCTTCCTGCTCAGTGGTGACCTTTGGCAGCGCAGTCGGCAGGCACATATCCGCAAGATTTTGAGTGATGCGCGGGCGGTGGCCGTACCCACCGAGGACGAGGATCGCAAGGCGCGGCTGGAGCGTCTGGAAGGGTTTTTCGACGCCGCTGTCAGCGTGTTCAACCTGGCGGCCTTCGTGGTGCCAGGGTTGGGGCCGATCATGCTGGCCGTGGGCGCGTCGCAGATGTGCTACGAGGTCTTTGAAGGGATAGAGGCTTATGGGCAAGGCGAGCCGCGGCAAATGTGGGCGCATTTTGCCTCGGTGGCGTTGAACGTGGCGTTTATTGCCACCGGCGCCAAGGTACTGCCTGCCGTCAAATGGCAGAGCGCGGTGGAGCATCTCAAGCCTGTGACGATGCCGTCCGGCAAGCAGGTGTTGTGGAACCCTGACCTCGCGCCCTACGAAGCACCCGTCAAACCGGCGCCCGAAGCCAAGGCCAACGCGCTGGGCCTGTACGACCACGACGGGCAGCAACTGGTGGCATTCGAGGACGCCCATTATCAGGTCAAGCAAGACCCCCTCACTGGCGATTACCGCATCCAGCACCCGACCCGCTCCGGCGCTTATGCCCCGGAGCTGGAACACAACCACAACGGGGTATGGAGCCATGAGCTGGAAGAACCGCTGACCTGGGATGAACCGACCTTGCTCAAGCGCCTGGGGCTTGTCGACCAGGCGGACCCGCTGCGCATCAGCGGTGTCGACACCGACGTGTTGCGCCAGGCCGCGCTCCATCACGAGCCGTTGCCGTGGTTATTGGAAGACACGCTCAAACGCTTCGAGCTGCACCAGCAGCTCACCACCTTTGCCGAGCGCATCAGAAGCAGCGACCCTTTGGAGTACTCGAAAGCCGAACCCAAGCTGCAATTTGACCTGCTTCAACGCCGCGGCCTGTTGCCTGACAACGTGGCGCTGAAAGTCATCGGCCCCCAGGGCGAGGTGCTCTGGGAGACGCCCGATGCACCGGCTTCAGCCAGCAAGCGCGTGATGGTGGTGACCGAAAGCGCCATGGCCCGGGGCGGTTTGCTGCGCGAGTTGTTGTATACGTTGCAGGGTGTCGACCCGCTGCTCAAGGAGTTTCCCGGCAGCCCCGAGGAGTCGCTGGAGGTGCGCGCCGGCAAGCTGCGCCACTATCTCGGCGATGCCGTTGACAGCCTCAAGGGGCCGTTGCTGGAACAACGCTACCAAGCGCTGAACCCTGCGCCCGATGCCGATGTGCAACGTCTGCTGGATACCTACCCGGCCTTGCCCACACCGGTCGCCGAGCGTGTGTTGCAAGGGGCGACGACGGATCAGTTGCAGGCCTTTCGCAGCACCCGCCGCTTGCCTGAGCCCCTGGCCACACAAGCCCGATGGTGTGCCCAGGAAACCCGGGTGGCCCGTGCCTACGAAGGGTTGCACCTGGACACCCAGACGCACCTCGATAGCCAGCGCCTGGCCTTGCGTACCCTGGAAACCCTGCCGGGCTGGCACCGGGGTTCGCGCATCGAGCTGCGTCAGTATTCGGCTGAAGGCACGGTGCTGGATGCCATCGGCTCGCCTGACTTTCCGCACAAACGCACATTGGTGCTGCTGGAAAGCGGCGACTTCCAAGCCTCCATGCCCGGTGATTTCTACAGCGCTATCTGGGAACAATTGGCGCTCGATGAGCGCCAGCGTCTGGGCTTGAGCAGTGCCGTTGAGCTCAAGCAGGCGATTCAACGCAGCCCGTTACCGCGAGAGCCGTTGCGCACGGTGCTGGAGGAGAACCCACTGCGCAAACCTGACTACGACCCGATGGCCAGGCTACTGGGCGGCGCCCCAGGGGTGCGCCAGTTGTTAAGGACGGCGGGGAATGTGCTTCGCTCCCCGGCGGAGCGGGTACGGCGGTTGTTTCCAACCTTCAGCGACGAGCAGGTCACGGCGTTCATTGAGTCGCTGGGTGAAGACGTGCGGGGCGAGTTGAGCCGCCGTGAGTTGGAGTACCGCACCCTGAAAAAAACCTTGAAAGTCTGGGCGCAAGCTAAGGGGCCGCGGGCCTTGGCCCCTTACAGCGAGGAGTGGCGTGTGAGCGAAGAGATCAAACGCTGCTGGCGCCGTGAGACCGGGAGCCAACTGCACATTCGCCTGCCCAGGGACAACCTCTATGGGGTGGATTTGCCCGCCATAAAAGGAGGCTTCGACCATGTCCAGGAATTGGTGTTGTCGAATGTCAAATGGGGTGGGCATTCCAGTGCATTGTTTCTCGAAAACTTTAACGAGCTGAACAGCTTGAGCATCACTGGGGCCGAAATGACCGAGCTGCCTGCGGTAATTGGCGACATGAAGCAGCTCACTGCGTTGAAGCTGCACGACAACGGCTTGCAGTTGACTGAACATAGCGCGGGCTTGGTGAGTAATCTCAATGCGCTGCAAGTGCTCGACCTGTCGAGTAATCCGCTGGGCGTAACGCCAGACTTCAGTGGCATGCCCCATTTAAGAGAGCTGAATCTGTATAGGACGCGCATCGAGCGGTGGCCCTCGGGGTTGAGAGAGCAAGCCGGGCTGGAGCGCCTCGACCTGCGTCAAAACCGTCTGCAACAGGTACCGCAGGACAACCTGGTGCCGCCCGCGGATCAATTGGAAAAAGTGGCACGGATCAACAATGTCACCTTGCTCGAGAATAATCGCTTCCCCCCCGATTATTGGAAAACCTTCGATAAGTACTGGCAGGACCTGGCCCAGTCGCGACCCGACCTGTTGCAAGGGGCACTGGAGGGCGCTTTCGACAGTAAAAATCCGCGCATCGAGAAGGTGCAGTACATGTACCCCGAGTACTCCGTGCAGAAGGCCAGGGCGCTTATCTGGTCCTGGGGTGAAGGGGCCGAGGCGCAGCTCAACCGCCTCTGGCAAGAGCATTCTGTGCTGCTGCGGCAGTTGAACGGGTGGCTGTTCTCAGGCGGTGGTGAGCGCCAGCGCTATGTGCGTGTTGGCGAGCGTGCCAATGACGCAGGGTCTTTGCGTGACCGCCACCAGGCCTGGGACCGCATCTTGCGCTGCTGGAGGCAAGAAACACCGCAACAGCTCACCAATGATGGCGAACCTTTCGGCCTGGAGTTGAACCTCAGTGATCTGAACCTGCCGAGCCTGCCTGACCTGGACGCGGATTTCAGCCATGTGGGTTCGCTCAAACTGAGCAATATGAACCTTCGAACCTCGCCGGAAGGGTTCCTCGCGCGTTTTCGCGGGGTGCGCTGGCTCGATGTGTCCAAGAACCAGTTGCGTGAGTTACCGCCGGCGGTCGGGCAGATGCATGGCTTGACCCGCTTGTCCCTGCAAAACAACCGGATCCGCCTGACTGCCGATTCGGCGGCGATACTCTCGTCACGCACCACGCTCAAGGCTCTGGTACTCAATTCAAACCCCCTGAGTAGGGCGCCGGACTTCAGCCAAATGACCAACCTGCACTCGTTGGGCATGGGGGCCACCGGCCTCGATACCTGGCCTACCGGCTTGGACGAGCTCCCCCTGTTGGACATGGTGTACCTGCGAGGCAACAATATTTCCGCCTTGCCCGATGCGCTGATCGCCCCGTCGGACGAGCAACTGGAACAGACACTGCGGGTCACCCGGGTAACCGACCTGGGCCTTAACCCGCTGTCCGCCGATACGCGACAACGCATCAACGCCTACGGCGACCGGCTCACCGCCACCGAGCGAGCAGCCAATCGATTGGTCGCCAGTGTGACGAGTGCGGTGGATGGCCCGGTGGTGTCGCATGACGCGGATGCTCCGTTTCGGCGCTGGGCCACGGGCTTTTCCACTGAGCAGTTGGCGCAGCGCCGGCTCCAGTGGTCCACCCTGCGTGCGTTACCGGGTTCGGACGGCTTCTTTGAAGTGCTCCGGGACCTGGAAATAGCGCCTGCCGGGCGTGAAGACTTGCAGCGCCGCATCTGGGAGGTGATCGATGGCATCACGCAAAACAGCAATGAGTCCGAGCAGTTGCGCAAGGAGATGTTCGAGTGGGCGGGGCGGGCGGCCTGCTGTGACCGGGCGGCGTTGACCTTCAGCAACCTGGAGATCTTGCTGATGACCTACAACGCCAAGGCACTCGCTTTGGACTCGACCCAGGGTGCGGCCCTGCTGGAGCTGTCCAAGGGGCTGTTCCGTCTCGATGAGCTGGAAAAGATCGCCCTGGAGGATATCGACCAGCGCAGGGCCGCGATCAACGCGCGTGAGGGCTTGACCCCTGCCCAACGAGAGAGCGCCTTGAGGGCCGTGGAAGAGGTGGAGGTGCGCATGGCGTATCGCCATGGGCTCAAGGATCGCCTTGAATTGCCCGGCCAACCGCAGCAGGCCCGGTTTGCTCATTTCGGCAATGTGACCCAGGCCATGCTTGATGCGGCCTACCAGCGGGTGCTCAGCCTGGATAACTCCGCCCAGGAGTTGCAAGCGATGCTCGCCAGAGACTTCTGGAAAGACTATGTGGCGAATAAATACCGGGCGCAGTTTGAAGCACAGAACGAACCCCATCACGAACAAATGGAAGCCTTGCAGCGCGATTTCGAGGCCGGGACGCTGCCCCGTGCAACCTACGACACCAAGGTCAAGGCATTGCAGGCGCAGTTCGAGATTGAAGAAGCACAATTGATCGAACGCTTGAGCCGCGATGAAGTGGCGCAGGCGCTGGTGCCGACAGCGAGCCTTGAAGTCTTGGTAGAGAACGCCAGCCCCGGGCTGCAACTGTCCCAGGCGCAAGCCATCGACTTCAATGGCAAGCGCTACTTCGTGGCGAGCATGCCCGATGCGGGTGATGGCGAGCATTACGTGTTATGGGTACAAGCGGCGGATAACCCCTTGCGCCTGACCAGTAGCGCAATCGTGGCCAAGCCTGATGTCAAGGGCGTGTGGCGCCGCCGAGGCCTGGCGGGCGGTATGGCGCCGCCGGGGTCCGACGATGAGTTTGTCGACGCGTCGGAATCCATGCCGGTCAAGCCCTATACAACGGCCGAACTCAGTTACATGCGCCGGGAAGTGCACTTTACGGCCAACCCTAATCCGGTCGGCAGTTACATCCGCGCCAACAACGGTAAGTACCCACTCAGGGATTACCAGGGCAGGCCGATCCGTATCCGAACCCTGGAGAGGCAAGTGACCTTGGATTCCGGCGCGCAATACACCTCCGCGCAGGTCAAACCCTACATCCAGTTCGAAGGCTATGAGCACGTCGGTGCACGCTATGAAGCGCAACTGCAACTGCGCACGTTCACCGCGCAGGATGTGAAAGTGCCTGGCGAAAAGGCGTTGATCGGCCAGTCCATGGTGGTGGCCAACCGGCGTATCGCCAAAGGGGAAATCGTCGGTGTCTACGGCGGTACCGTACTGCCGTCGGGGATCTTCGGCGAGGGCGGCCAGACCTACACCATGAAGGTGGGCAGCCAGAAGGTCGCCGAGGGTAACGTTCTGATGGAGGTGCCGATTCATTTGTCGGGGGACAATATTCTGTCGCGAATAAACACTCACTTTGAATATGACGAAAACGGCAAGCCGCTGCGCCAGGCGCCAAGTGGCTATAACGTCGAGACAGTGGGGTTTGATGTTGAGGCCGACATGTGGCTGGGCATGGGGCCGGGGGCGCAGATAAAGCGCAAGCCGTTCATCCTCAACACCCTTTTCGCCACTGAAGACATCGCCGCGGGCACCGAGCTGCGATTGGACTACCAATACACCGAGGGGATGATAAAAAAGCTGTTCGCTTGATCCTACGCAGGTCGGTAACCCGTCCGTCGTCGTAAATAGCGGTATCGCATCTTGAAAGACCGCGTTTTGCCCCAATCTTGTGGGCATATCCAGGCGGTACACAGCCATTGCATTAAATCTGTGTGCCGCCGCTTAACTTATGACGCGCCCTGACATCAATTCCCAGGCTGCCAGCCATGGCGTGCCGTGTGGCGGGCTGCGCGATATCGATAACGGATGGTGATGCCCCCATGGATTTCAAAGACTATTACAAGATTCTCGGTGTCGAGCCGACGGCTGACGACAAGGAGATCAAGTCGGCTTATCGCAAGCTGGCGCGTAAATATCACCCGGACGTCAGCAAAGAAAAGGATGCCGAAGCCAAGTTCAAGGATGCGTCCGAGGCCTATGAAGCGCTGAAAAGTGCCGACAAACGCGCCGAATACGATGAACTGCGCAAATACGGCCAGCATGGCCAGCCGTTCCAGGGGCCGCCGGGCTGGCAGAGCCGTGGAGGCTTTGGTGGCGGCCAGGACGCGGGCGACTTTTCGGACTTTTTCAGTTCGATCTTCGGCTCGCGCGGCGATGCTTTCGGTGGCGGCCAGCGTCGTCCTACCGGGCGCAAGGGCCAGGACGTGGAGATGCACCTCACGGTTTCCCTGGAGGAAACCCTGTCCACCGAGTCCAAGCAGATCAGCTTCCAGGTGCCGCAATACGATGCCTCCGGTCGGCATGTGAGCAATACCACCAAAAGCCTGAACGTGAAGATCCCGGCCGGTGTGGCCGATGGCGAGCGCATTCGCCTCAAGGCCCAGGGCGCACCGGGCATCGGTGGCGGGGCCAATGGTGATTTGTACCTGATCATCAAGTTTGCGCCCCACCCCAAGTTCGAGGTGGACGGCGAAAACCTGATCATCAACCTGCCGCTGGCACCCTGGGAGTTGGCGTTGGGCGCGGAAGTGGCCGTGCCGACCCTCACCGGCAAGATCAACCTCAAGGTGCCTGCCGGCAGCCAGAACGGCCAGCGCATGCGTGCCAAGGGCCATGGTTTGCTGAACAAGGCCGGGCAACGCGGCTACCTGTTCATTCAGCTCAAGGCGGTCATGCCTGCGGCGGGTAACGACGATGTGAAAGCGTTGTGGCAGGAGCTGGCGCAAAAAGCCGCTTTTAACCCACGCGAGCAGTTCTGAGGCCTACGCGAATACGCTGTACCTGTGGTGAGGGCGCAAGCTCCCTCACCACATGAGGCGAAGCTAGAACAGGAAATACCGCTGCGCCATCGGCAACACTTCAGCCGGTTCACACCACAGCAACACACCGTCGGCCTTGACCTGATACGTCTGCGGGTCCACCTCGATATCCGGCAAATAGTCGTTGTGGATCAGGTCCGTTTTCTGCACATCGCGGCAACCCTTGACCACTGCAATCTGCTTTTTCAAACCCAGGGCCTCGGGCAGGCCTGCGGCCTGTGCTGCCTGGCTGATAAACGTCAGGCTGGTGGCGTGCAGGGAGCTGCCGAAGCTGGCAAACATAGGGCGGTAATGCACCGGTTGCGGTGTGGGGATGGAGGCGTTGGCGTCGCCCATCAGGCTCGAAGCAATGGCGCCGCCCTTGAGAATCAGCGTCGGCTTGATGCCGAAGAACGCCGGGCGCCACAGCACCAGGTCGGCCCATTTGCCGACTTCGATGGAGCCGACGATATGGCTGATGCCGTGAGTGATCGCCGGGTTGATGGTGTACTTGGCGATGTAGCGTTTGGCGCGGAAGTTATCGTTGCCCGCGCCGTCGCCCGGCAGGGGGCCACGTTGTTTTTTCATCTTGTCGGCGGTCTGCCAGGTGCGCGTGATCACCTCACCGACACGGCCCATGGCCTGGCTGTCGGAGCTGATCATCGAGAACGCGCCGAGGTCGTGCAGGATGTCTTCGGCGGCGATGGTTTCGCGGCGGATGCGGCTTTCGGCGAAGGCCACATCTTCGGCGATGCTCGGGTCCAGGTGGTGACACACCATCAACATGTCCAGGTGTTCGTCGATGGTGTTGCGCGTGAACGGCCGCGTCGGGTTGGTGGAGCTGGGCAGCACATTGGGGAAACCGCAGGCCTTGATGATATCCGGCGCGTGGCCACCACCGGCGCCTTCGGTGTGGTACGTGTGAATGGTGCGGCCCTTGAGCGCGGCGAGGGTGGTTTCGACAAAGCCCGACTCATTGAGAGTGTCGCTGTGGATTGCCACCTGCACGTCGTAGGCATCGGCGACGCTCAGGCAGTTATCGATGCTCGCCGGCGTTGTGCCCCAGTCTTCGTGCAGCTTCAAGCCGATAGCACCGGCCTTGACCTGCTCGATCAGCGGTTCGGGCAGACTGGCGTTGCCCTTGCCGGTAAAGCCAATGTTCATCGGGAACGAATCGCTGGCCTGCAGCATCCGCGCAAGGTGCCACGGGCCGGAGGTGCAGGTGGTGGCGTTGGTGCCGGTAGCCGGCCCGGTGCCGCCGCCAATCATGGTGGTGACGCCGCTGGTCAGCGCCTCTTCGATCTGTTGTGGGCAAATGAAATGCACATGGGAGTCGATGCCGCCGGCGGTGAGGATCATGCCTTCCCCGGCAATCACTTCGGTGCTGGCGCCGATGGCCATGGTCACGCCGGGCTGGATGTCCGGGTTGCCGGCTTTGCCAATCGCGTGGATGCGGCCATTCTTCAAGCCGACGTCGGCCTTGACGATGCCCCAGTGGTCGATGATCAATGCATTGGTGATCAGCGTGTCGACCACTTCATGGGCGAGCAATTGGCTCTGGCCCTGGCCGTCGCGGATTACCTTGCCGCCGCCGAATTTGACCTCTTCGCCGTAGACGGTGAAGTCCTGTTCCACTTCGACGAACAGTTCGGTGTCGGCCAGGCGCACCTTGTCACCGACGGTGGGGCCGTACATGTCGGCGTAGGCTTGGCGGGTGATTTTCATGTGTGTGCCCTGAACAATAGGTGTGGAATGTGAAATCGCTATCGCAGGCAAGCCAGCTCCCACAGGGGATTGCATTCCAACTGTGGGAGCTGGCTTGCCTGCGATGAGGCCCTAAAGGTCGCCCATGACCCGCCCTGCAAACCCAAATACCCGCCTTGCACCACTCAACTCCACCAATTCCACCTCCCGACGCTGCCCCGGCTCAAACCGCACCGCCGTGCCCGCCGGAATATTCAGGCGCATGCCACGGCTGGCCGCTCGGTCGAATTGCAGCGCGTCATTGGTCTCGAAAAAGTGGTAATGCGAGCCCACCTGGATCGGCCGGTCGCCGCTGTTGGCCACGCCGAGGGTGAGGGTGCGGCGGCCGACATTCAGTTCGATCTCGCCAGGCTGGATCTGATATTCACCAGGAATCATGCAGGTTGCCCCAGGGTCTTGAAGTAGATGGCGGTCGGGCTGTAGCGCCCGTCCGGGCTTTGGCAATAGTCGGGGAGCTCACCGAGCTTGGTGTAGCGCAGCGACTGGTAAAAGGCTTCGGCGCCGGAGCCGGCCTCGGTGTCCAGGTACAGCAGGCCACGCTTGTGCTGGCGCGCGGCGAGTTCCAGGGCATTCATCAATTGTTGGCCCAGGCCATGGCGACGGGCGCTGCTGTGCACCAGCAACTTTTGCACCTCGGCGCGGTTCAGGCCGTTGGCTTTCTGGCACAGCGCCAATTGCACGCTGGCGATCACCTGCTCGTCGCGCACCACCACCCACAGCAGCAGGCTGCTGTCCTCGACGCCGGCTTGCACGCTGCTCAGGTAGTCCCGGGCCTGGGCCTCATCGAAGTCGGCCATGAAGCCCACCGAAGCGCCATGCTGCACCGCGTCCAGCAACAGCTCGATCAAGCCCCGGCGGTAATGAGCAAAACTTTCCGCATTGACTCGACGCAGTTGTGCAACGCTCATCGATGTCACTCCTTGGGCGGTTGTGCGCCCGGGTTCAAGGTCAGTTGCATAAAGGTCAGGTCAAGCCAGCGGCCAAACTTGATACCCACTTGGGGCATTTGCCCGGTGGTGATGAAGCCCAGGCGTTCATGCAGGCGGATCGAGGCCAGGTTGCCGCTTTCGATGGCGGCGACCATCACGTGTTTGCCACCGGTGCGAGCGCGCTCGATCAATGCCGCCATCAGGTGCGGGCCGAGGCCTTTGCCGCGTTGGTCGCTGCGCACGTACACCGAGTGTTCGACGCTGTAGCGAAAGCCTTCGAAGGGGCGCCAGTCGCCGAACGAGGCGTAACCGGTGACTTCGTTGTTTTCCACAGCCACCAGGATCGGATAGCCCTGGGCCTGGCGCGCACTGAACCAGGCTTGGCGGTTGGCCAGGTCCACCGGTTGCTCGTTCCAGATCGCCGTGGTGTTCAACACCGCGTCGTTGTAGATGGCGCGAATTGCCGGCAGGTCGTGTTCGGTTGCATCACGAATCATGGCTGCGCCTCACGCGATGGGCTGGTGGACGGTGACCAGCTTGGTGCCGTCGGGGAACGTGGCTTCCACCTGGATATCCGGGATCATTTCCGGGATGCCTTCCATCACTTGTTCGCGGCTGAGCAGGGTGGTGCCGTAGTGCATCAGGTCGGCCACGGTGCGGCCATCGCGGGCGCCTTCCATCAAGGCGGCGGAGATATAGGCGATGGTCTCCGGGTAGTTGAGCTTCACCCCGCGCGCCAGGCGCCGCTCGGCGACCAGGCCTGCGGTGAAGATCAGCAGTTTGTCTTTTTCCCGTGGGGTCAGGTCCATGGTTCAAGGTCCTTCAAACATCATTTATAAATACACTGCAGATCCCCTGTGGGAGCGGGCTTGCTCGCGAAAGCGGTAGGTCCGTTTCGAATGCGTCGACTGACACACCGCTTTCGCGAGCAAGCCCGCTCCCACATTTTGATCATCATGTGCTCCAGATTCGTGGTGCGACTGCTTCTCGCCCCAGCACTGCCGGGCGTAGCAATTTCCATAGATCAATCAACCATCCCCGCGCCAGCAACGCTTCACTGGCCAGGCACCGCGCCACCAGTAATCCAGGCAGTTGGGTCAGGTCACCGCGCACCGCGTGGGGCAGTGAGCGGCATTGTTCCAGTAATTGTGCATCGACTTCACCGGTCACCAGCAACGTGGCAAACACCGGCTGCCCATCCAGCCCGATAGGCGAATCCAACAACCCATCGGCGCCCACAATGCGCTGGCGTTCGTGCCAGAGCAACTGGCCATCGCGGCGAATGTCCAGGTGCGATTGAAAGTGGCCCAGGTCGAACCGTTCGCCACTGGCCGGGCGGCCCAGGGCGACCACATCCCAATAGAACAACCGCGCATCGCCCGACAGCTCGACTCGCGTGGTGAGTTCGGCCTGGGCGGCGCTGAACACGATGGTTTCCTGAGGTAGCCACTCCAGGGTCGCGCCGGCCTCCACGGTCAGTTCCAGTTGTTGAAACGCCGGGCCGCTGGCGCGGTACCACTTGGCGGCGCCAGGGCTGGTCAGTTGGGCCCAGGCTCCGGTGCCCACATGGGCGCTGATGTCCAGGCGATCGCCACCGGCAATCCCGCCGGGCGGGTGCACGATGATGTGCTGGCACACTTGGGGGCCTTCGGCGTACAGGTGTTTTTGCACCCGCAGCGGGCCAAGGTGACGGCGCAGCACCGGGCGCGTGGTGTCATTGACACGCGCGTAGCCGAGTTCCAGCTCGGCGTGCCAGCTGGGGGTGAACAGGGCAGGGGAAACGGGCAGGTTCATGAGCGTGTGCTTATCGTTAGGAGGCTACAGATTAGATGGTTACCAGCCCGCGCACACCGTCGCTTTCCATATTTTCACCACGGCCCTGCTGCACGATTTCGCCACGGGACATCACCAGGTACTGGTCTGCCAGCTCAGCGGCAAAGTCATAGAACTGCTCCACCAACAGGATCGCCATGTCGCCGCGCGCCGCGAGCTTTTTGATCACCGCGCCAATTTCCTTGATCACCGACGGCTGGATGCCTTCGGTGGGTTCATCGAGGATCAACAGGCGTGGGCGGCTGGCCAGGGCACGGCCAATTGCCAACTGTTGCTGCTGGCCGCCGGACAAGTCACCGCCACGTCGATGCTTCATTTGCAGCAACACCGGGAACAGTTCGTAGATGAAGGCCGGCACTTCCTTGGCTTCGGAGCCGGGGAAACGCGACAGCCCCATCAGCAGGTTTTCTTCCACGGTCAGCCGCGCGAATATCTCCCGGCCCTGAGGCACGTAGGCGATCCCGGCATGCACGCGCTGGTGCGGCTTGAAGCCGGTGATGGTCTTGCCTTCCCAGTTCACCGCGCCTTCCTTGGCGGGCAACAGGCCCATCAGGCACTTGAGCAGGGTGGTCTTGCCCACGCCGTTACGCCCGAGCAGGCAAGTGACTTCGCCGATCTTCACATCAAAAGACAGCCCACGCAGGATGTGGCTACCGCCGTAGTACTGGTGCAGCTTGTCGACTTGCAGCATTCTCAAAACCTCCTCAATCCCCCTGCGGGAACCGGATCAACTGTGGGAGCTGGCTTGCCTGCGATAGCGGTGAGTCGTCTGCATCGCAGGCAAGCCAGCTCCCACATAAAGCCGTTCGTGTCAGTGTTAGCGGCCGAGGTAGACCTCGATCACCCGCTCGTTTTCCTGCACCTGTTCCAGCGACCCTTCGGCCAGCACGCTGCCCTGGTGCAACACGGTCACGTGGTCGGCAATCGAGCCGACAAACCCCATGTCGTGTTCCACCACCATCAACGAGTGCTTGCCGGCCAGGCGCTTGAACAGTTCGGCGGTGAACTCGGTCTCGGCGTCGGTCATGCCTGCCACCGGTTCATCGAGCAGCAACAGTTGCGGGTCTTGCATCAGCAGCATGCCGATTTCCAGGAACTGCTTCTGGCCGTGGGACAGCAAACCGGCGGGGCGATGCACGGAAGCGGTGAGGCGGATGGTGTCGAGCACTTCTTCGATGCGGTCCTTCTGCTCACCGTTGAGGCGCGCACGCAGGCTGGCCCACACCGACTTGTCGGTCTTCTGCGCCAGCTCCAGGTTTTCGAACACGCTCAAGGCTTCGAACACCGTGGGTTTCTGGAATTTGCGCCCGATGCCGGCCTGGGCGATTTGCACTTCGCTCATGCGGGTCAGGTCCAGGGTTTCGCCAAACCAGGCCTTGCCGTGGCTGGGCCGGGTCTTGCCGGTGATCACGTCCATCAGTGTGGTCTTGCCGGCGCCGTTGGGGCCGATGATGCAGCGCAATTCGCCCACGCCGATGTACAGGTTCAGGTCGTTGAGGGCCTTGAATCCGTCAAAGCTGACGCTGATATCTTCCAGGGTCAGAATGGTGCCGTGGCGGGTGTTGAGTCCTTTGCCCGCCACCTGGCCGATGCCAATCGCATCGCGGCCGCTGCCTGCGTCGAAAATAGGTTCAAGCATGACGTTCCTCATTTCTTCAGCAGGCCGATAACGCCCTTGGGCAGGTACAGGGTGACGATGATGAACAGCGCCCCCAGGAAGAACAGCCAGTACTCGGGGAAGGCCACGGTGAACCAGCTTTTCATGCCATTGACCACACCGGCGCCGAGCAGCGGCCCGATCAGCGTGCCACGCCCGCCCAGCGCCACCCACACGGCGGCTTCGATGGAGTTGGTCGGTGACATTTCGCTGGGGTTAATGATGCCCACCTGCGGCACATACAGCGCGCCGGCAAGGCCGCACAACACCGCGCTCAACACCCACACGAACAGCTTGAAACCGCGTGGGTCGTAGCCGCAGAACATCAGGCGGTTCTCGGCATCGCGCAGGGCGGTGAGCACACGCCCGAACTTGCTCTTCGCCAGGCGCCAGCCAATGTAGAGGCTGGCAACCAGCAACAGCACCGTGGCGATAAACAACACCGCCCGCGTGCCCGGTTCAGTGATGCCAAAACCTAAGATGCTGCGGAAGTTGGTAAAGCCGTTGTTGCCGCCGAACCCGGTCTCGTTGCGAAAGAACAACAGCATCCCGGCGAACGTCAGAGCCTGGGTCATGATCGAGAAATACACGCCCTTGATCCGCGAGCGGAAGGCGAAGAAACCGAACACCAACGCCAGCACACCGGGGGCCAGTACCACCAGGCACAACGCCCAGAGGAAGTGGTCGGTGCCGGCCCAGTACCAAGGCAATTCGGTCCAGGACAAGAAGGTCATGAACGCCGGCAACTCATCGCCCGACGCCTGGCGCATCAAGTACATGCCCATGGCGTAGCCGCCCAGGGCGAAGAACAAACCGTGGCCCAGGGACAACATCCCGGCGTACCCCCACACCAGGTCGAGCGCCAGGGCGACGATGGCGTAGCAGAGAATCTTGCCCACCAGGGTCAAGGTGTAGGCCGATACATGCAGAGGGTTGTCGGCAGACAATAACGAACACAAGGGCAACGCCAGCAGCAGGAGCAGGATGACCGCACCGACTGCAATCGTGACTTTAGGGCCGGCCTTTTGCGTGGCCGTAAGCATCAATGGCTGGTTCATCAGTCGATCACCCGTCCTTTCAGTGCGAAGAGTCCTTGCGGGCGTTTCTGGATAAACAGAATGATCAGCGCGAGGATCAGGATCTTGCCGAGCACGGCACCGATCTGGGGTTCGAGGATCTTGTTGGCGATCCCTAAGCCAAAGGCGGCCATGACACTGCCGGCCAACTGGCCGACGCCGCCGAGCACAACCACCAGGAACGAGTCGATGATGTAGCTCTGGCCCAAGTCCGGGCCGACGTTGCCGATCTGGCTCAGCGCCACGCCGCCCAAACCTGCGATACCGGAACCGAGGCCGAAGGCGAGCATGTCCACGCGCCCGGTGGGCACGCCGCAGCAGGCGGCCATGTTGCGGTTCTGGGTGACGGCGCGCACGTTCAGACCCAGGCGCGTCTTGTTCAGCAGCAGCCAGGTGAGCACCACCACGAACAGCGCGAAGGCAATGATGACGATGCGGTTGTACGGCAGCACCAGGTTGGGCAGCACCTGGATGCCGCCGGACAGCCAGGCCGGGTTCGACACTTCGACGTTCTGCGCGCCGAACACCAGGCGCACCAGCTGGATCAGCATCAGGCTGATGCCCCAGGTGGCGAGCAGGGTTTCCAGTGGGCGGCCATACAAGTGACGGATGACTGTGCGTTCCAGCGCCATGCCGATGGCCGCAGTGACAAAGAACGCCACCGGCAACGCGATCAATGGGTAGAACTCGATGGCCTGGGGCACATAGCGCTGCATCATCAACTGCACCACATAGGTGGAGTAGGCGCCGAGCATCAGCATCTCGCCGTGGGCCATGTTGATCACGCCGAGCAAGCCGAAGGTGATCGCCAAGCCCAGGGCCGCCAACAGCAGGATCGAGCCCAGGGACATACCGCTGAACGCCTGGCCGAGGATTTCACCCATCATCAGTTTGCGTTTGACTTGGGCCAGGCTGGTTTCAGCAGCGGTATGCACGGCCGCGTCGGCTTCCACGCCGGGTGCCAGCAGCGCTTCAAGGCGCGTGCGGGCCAGCGGGTCGCCCGTGCTGCCGAGCAAGCGCACGGCCGCCAGGCGCACCACCGGGTCGGGGTCGACCAGTTGCAGGTTGGCCAGGGCCAGGCTGAGGGCGCTGTGCACCTGCTCATCCGTCTCGGCGGCGACCTGCTGGTCGAGGAATTTCAGTTGTGCAGGCACCGCGCTTTTTTGCAGGGTGCGCGCTGCCTCCAGGCGCACCTTGGGGTCGGCGGCGAGCAGTTGCTGGCTGGCTTGCACGTTATTGATCAAGCCGCGCAGGCGGTTGTTCAGGCGCACGGTCTTGGTTTCGCCGTTGAGCGTGAGTTGGCCTTGCTCAAGGGCATCCACCAACTCGATACGCGTTGGGTCGGGTTGGGCGGCCCAGTCCTGCAGGAGTTTGGCTTGCTGCACCGGGTTGGCGGCAAGGAAGTCTTCGGCGTCGCTGGCGTGTGCGCCAAAGGGCAGCAGCAACAGCAGGGCGAGGATGAGGCGATGGAGGGCAGTGGGCATAGCAAAATGTCCTGGTCATGCGGGGACAGTGTGGGAGCAGGCTGTGTGTGGGAGCTGGCTTGCCTGCGATGGCATCGCTGCGGTGTGTCAGGCACACCGAGTTGTTTGCATCGCAGGCAAGCCAGCTCCCACAGTGACCATGTCCCACATTCGAGCTGTGGGGGCTTTAGTTGCTCTTCACGGCATAGTCCGGCTTTTTGTCATTGCCCGGGATGTAGGGGCTCCACGGCTGTGCACGAATCGGCGCTTCGGTCTGCCACACTACCGAAAACTGCCCGTCGGCCTGGATCTCACCGATCATCACCGGCTTGTGCAGGTGGTGGTTGGTCTTGTCCATGGTCAGGGTGAAGCCCGACGGCGCGGCGAAGGTCTGGCCGCCCAGGGCTTCACGCACTTTGTCGACGTCGGTGGACTTGGCTTTTTCCGCCGCCTGCGCCCACATATGGATGCCCACATAGGTGGCTTCCATCGGGTCGTTGGTCACGGCTTTGTCGGCGCCCGGCAGGTTGTGTTTCTTGGCATAGGCTTTCCAGTCGGCCACGAACTTCTGGTTCACCGGGTTCTCCACCGACTGGAAGTAGTTCCAGGCCGCGAGGTTGCCCACCAACGGCTTGGTGTCGATGCCACGCAGTTCTTCTTCACCCACCGAGAACGCCACCACCGGTACCTCGGTGGCTTTCAAGCCTTGGTTGGCCAGCTCTTTGTAGAACGGCACGTTGGAGTCGCCATTGACGGTGGAGACCACAGCCGTCTTGCCACCGGCGGAGAACTTCTTGATGTTGGCAACGATGGTCTGGTAATCGGCGTGGCCGAACGGGGTGTACACCTCTTCGATGTCTTTATCCGCCACGCCTTTGGAGTGCAGGAACGAGCGCAGGATCTTGTTGGTGGTGCGCGGGTACACGTAGTCGGTGCCGAGCAGGAAGAAACGCTTGGCGCTGCCGCCTTCTTCGCTCATCAGGTATTCCACCGCCGGGATCGCCTGCTGGTTCGGCGCCGCACCGGTATAGAACACGTTGGGCGACATCTCTTCGCCTTCGTACTGCACCGGGTAGAACAGCAAGCCGTTGAGTTCTTCAAACACCGGCAACACCGATTTACGCGACACCGAGGTCCAGCAGCCGAACACCACGGCGACCTTGTCCTGGGTCAGCAGTTGCCGGCCTTTCTCGGCGAACAGCGGCCAGTTGGACGCAGGGTCCACCACCACCGGTTCGAGCATCTTGCCGTTCACCCCGCCTTTGGCGTTGATCTCGTCGATGGTCATCAGCGCCATGTCTTTAAGCGAGGTTTCGGAGATCGCCATGGTCCCGGACAACGAGTGCAGGATGCCGACCTTGATGGTCTCGGCGGCCTGGACGGTCCAGGTCAAACCCATGGCGGCAATGGATGCCGACAAAGTGAAAGCCTTGATCAAGCTGCGACGCTTCATGGTGCGATCTCCGTGTACCGATAATTGTTGTGGGGCAGATACACAGGGCTTTGCAAGGGCTGTGCCTGCTACGCCAGACACGGGTTTACCGGCGGGTTCAGGAGGTAAAGCTGCTCCGTGGCGCACCAGGTTGGCGCCACGCAGGCCGTTGAGTGCACGGCAGGCTTCAAAAGAGGGCGTTGCGCGACAATGCTTCAGGCGGTTGCGCTAATGCGTGACAGCAGCAAGCGATCCAGCGCCCATACCAGGACCAACGAAACCCCTACCAACGGGAAAATGATCGCAAGCCCGAGCATGATCGCCATCGCGGTTTTCCACTTCGGCAAGTCATGACGCAGCGGCGGCACGCCCAGCCCACCTTGTGGCCGACGCTTCCACCAGATCACCACGCCGCTGACCGCGCTGAGCAGAATCATCAGGCAGATCACCAGCACGATCAGTTGGTTGACCCAGCCGAACATCTTGCCTTCGTGCAGCATCACACCCGTCTCGGTGGCGCGTGCGACCAGGTTGTAATGATCCCAACGCACATCGGCCAGGACCTTGCCGGTGTACTGGTCCACATGCAGGGTGGCGTCGTTGCGCGGGTCGTCGGCGAACACCGCGACGGTGAACACACCGGTGGCGGTGGTGGGGAAGGTGATGCTGTAGCCGGGCTCGACCTTGCGCGCGTTGGCCAGGTCGACCACCTGTTGCAGGCGCACCGTGGGTGCGGCCGGGCCTGCGTGCATTGCGCCGTGATTCATGTGTTCGGCGTGGTCGCCGGACATCGGCATCGGCGTGTTTTCCAGGGCCCAGGGCACGGTTTGCTGGGTGGCCGTGTTGAGTACACGGGCCTGCTGGTCGGACTGCGGCACGTTGTTCCACATCGCTGCCGGGAAGGTGTTCCACAGGTCGGCGTATTGCTTGCCCCAGAAGCCGGTCCAGGTCATGCCGCTGAGCAGCATCACCAGCAGGAACGCCGCGCCCCAGAACCCGGCGACAGCGTGCAGGTCGCGCCAGAACAAGCGGCCACGGCTACCGAAGCGCGGCCACAACACCCCGGCCGAAGACTTGCCCCGCGGCCACCACAGGTACAGGCCGGACACCACCAGCATCACGCCCCAGCCAGCGGCGAGTTCGATCAGGCGATCACCGACGGTGCCGATCATCAGTTCGCCGTGCAGGGCGCGGACGATGGCTTGCAGGTTGTTGTTTGCGTCTTGCTCACCGAGGACGGTGCCGCGATAGGGGTCGATGAACACTGTCACTTCGTGGGCGTCGTTGCGCATCACGAACTGCGCGCTGCGAGTGGCGTCGGCAGGGGGCAGGTATTTACTGATCGCGGCGTGAGGGTAGGCGGCCTGGGCGCGCCGCAGTTGCTCGTCGGCGCTCAGCGCGTGTTCGGCGGCGGGCACGGTAAGCAGGTGGCCGTACATCAGCGGGTCGAGCTGAGGTTTGAACAGGTAGATGATGCCGGTGAGGGCCAGCAGCACCATGAAGGGGGCGACGAAGAGGCCGGCGTAGAAATGCCAGCGCCAGGCCAGGTTGTAGAAGGAAATTTTTTGTGTGGTCATCGGGGGCTCCGCATAAGGCTTTTGATTTTTCTTGGTCTGTTACACCGTCATCGCAGGCAAGTCAGCTCCCACATTGGAATGTATTCCACCTGTGAGGGCTGGCTTGCCTGCAATGCTTTTAGAAGCTCATGTCCACCTTGGTCCAGAGCGTACGCCCCGGTTCCTTGATGGCCTGCGGGTCGTTGGCTGGGTAACCGAAGCCTGCGTTACCGGCCAGGTTCAAGTGCTCGGCGTAAGCCTTGCCAAACAAATTGTCGACCCCGGTGCTGACCTTGAAGTGCTTGTTGATGCGGTAGGCCGCATTCAACGAGAACACGCCAAAGCCGCCACTTTTGTCGTAGTCCTTGCCGACCACGTTGCCCTTGTTCGGGTCGATGCGGTTTTGTGCCGCGACCACGCGCCACAAGGCGCCGGCGCTCCAGTCGTCTTCGCTGTAAGTCAGGCCCAGGCGCGTGTCCAGCGGTGGCATTTGGGGCAGGGCCTTGCCGTCGCTGCTGTTCTTGCCCCAGGCATAGGCCAGGCTGGCGTCGGCTTTCCAGTGTTGGCTCAGCTTGTACGCCGCGCCCACTTCGCCGCCCATGATGCGTGCGTCCACATTGCGCGCCTGGGAGGTGGTGCCCATCATGCCGGGCCTGTAGTCGAACAGAATGAAGTCGCGCACCTGGCCGACATAGCCCGAGGCCCAGGCTTCCAGGTCGGCGCTCTTGTATTGGGCACCGAAGTCGAGCTGGGTGGTTTTTTCCGGTTTCACGCCGTCGAAGGCATTCACCGAACCGGCCGCGCCGGTGTTGGGGGAAAACAGTTCCCAGTAATCCGGGAAACGTTCCGCGTGGCCCAGGCCGGCATACAGCGTGGTGGGGCTGTCCGCCAGGTCGTGTTCATAGCGCACAAAGCCCGAGGGCAACGTATCGGCGCGGGTGTCGCCGGCAGTCGGGTTCGGGCGCGACATCATTCCCGAGCCGGTGCGTTGACGGAAGTCCTTGGCCGAGGCGCGGTCCAGGCGTGCGCCGGTGATCAGGCGATCATTGTCGGCGGCGTACCAGGTCAGTTCGCCGAACACACCGTAGTTGTGGAAATTGGCGTCCTTGTTGCGTGGCGCATCCTTATAGGTGTCGATGCCCATGCCGCTGCGTGCACGGTGTTCATTGGTCTGTGCATCCAGGCCGCTGATCAATTGCACATCGGCCCAGCGCCAGGTCGCCTTGATACGTGCGCCGAGGGTGCGGCGGTCGACGTTGGACGCCATGGGGCCCGCCATCATGCCGGTGCCCGAAGGGACGCGCAGGCTGTAGTTGTCCATCACATGGTCGGCGTAGTTGTAGTAGACCTGGGCCTCGACCTTATCCAGCACCTCGCCGATATTGGACTTTTCGAAACGCAGCCCCAGGCTTTCGCGCAGGAACTGCGAGCCATCCATGCCGCGCCCGGCGTAGCGCGCCTCGCCGTCGCCACGCCCGGCGGTGAGTTCCAGCAGGGTGTCGGCGTCGGGCGTGAAACCCACGGCTACGTCACCGTTCCACTTGTCATAGCGCGAGGCGACCGTGTCGTTGTTGCCGTCCTTGTAATCGTCGGCGTGGGCCTGGTTGCCGATCACCCGCACGTAGCCCAATGGCCCGCCGGCAGCGGCATCGATGACCTTGTCGAAACGCCCGTTGGAGCCGGCCAGCACACTGGCATTGACCCGCGTGCCCAGCTCGCCGAACTGCTCCGGTTCACGCTCGAACAGGATGGTGCCCGCTGACGCGCCCGGGCCCCAGAGCACGGTTTGCGGGCCTTTGATTACGGTGAGCTTGTCGTAGGTTTCCGGCGATATGTAGGAGGTGGGGGCATCCATACGCCCCGGGCAGGCGCCGAGCATCATGCCGCCGTTGGTGAGGATATTCAGGCGCGAGCCGAACATGCCGCGCAGTACCGGGTCGCCATTGGTGCCGCCGTTGCGCACCAGGGCGAAGCCGGGGATGGTCTTGAGGTAGTCGCCGCCATCGCTGGCGGGCACCGGTTGGCGTGGGTCTTTGGGGTTGGTGACCACGGTCAGCGGCGAGCTGGGGGCAATAGCGGTGATGACCGTGGGGCTCAGCTCATGCTCGTCGGCGTGAGCGTGGGCAGCCAATAGTGCGCCGCATAACGCGGTGAGCAGGGCAGTACTTCCCAAACGGGTGTCAGCAGAAAACCTGGACATGACAAATTCCATCAATCAATCGTAAACAACACGGCCAGCAGCCTGCGGCTGTCTGTCTAAAGTCGGCCGGGGTGAAGTAACGCGGTGAAGGGCTTACGAAACGATGGGCGGCGCACGGCTACGGGCGCCGGGGAAGATGCTCTGCCGGGCATGGCCCCGGGGGTGTCGCCTAAACACAACCGACACCACCGCCCAATAGAAGACTGTCATCTCGCGACGGTGCGG